>JABSSQ010000005.1 GCA_013213905.1 Verrucomicrobiales bacterium
CTGACGCTTCAACATGGCCGGCATCAGCGCTGTGGGATCGTTACGAAGTTTCTCTTTACCCAGCATCCCCGGATGGCGACCACTCATCAATCCAGTCCGACTCGGCACACAGGTGGAACCGGACGAATAGAAGCTGGTCCATTTCTGCCCCTCAGCGGACAACTGGTCGAGGTGCGGCGTCTTGATCTTCTCATTGCCGTAGCAACCGAGGTCTCCGTAACCCAGATCATCGACAAAGATCAGGATGATGTTCGGTCGAGGAGCTTCGGCCTGCAGTGAAGGCACTCCAAAAACGAGGGCAAGAGCGAGAAAGAGAAACAGCTTCTTCATAGGGACGACAAAGTCTGCGAAAAGCCCCTTCGCCACACAACGCAATCCCTCCCATGATTGCGGCACCCATTCGACACTGCCCGATCTACTGCGAAGCAAATTTCGTGAGCAGCCCTTTTTCCCGGGCCGTATTCATCACCCTCACGAAGAGCACGCCGGCGGCCGCGAGGTAAACCACGTTGAGTCCGGTGGCGATTCCCAGCTCGCCCCAGTTGACGACCCCGTCCTTGAGGACATCGCGCATGCCTTCAAACACGTAGGAACACGGCAGCAGCTTCGCTACCCATTGCAAGGCGGTCGGCAGGTAGTCGACCGGGTAGTAAACGGCCGCAAAGGGCTGGATAAAAAACGGCACCGCCCAGGCCAGCGTTTCCGCGGCCGGCCCCCAGCGAACAATCAAGGCGGTGGAAATCATTCCCAGCGCCCAGCCGAAGATGAGCAGGTTGAAAACGAACGGGATCAACGCCCAGCTCAACTGGAACACATTAAAGGAATACAGCAGTGCCGAAAGACCGGCCAGCATCACCGAAGTGACCCCGGCTCGCATCATTCCCACCGCGTAGGTAGACCCGAGATAATCCGCATTGGTGACGGGGGCGGCAAAGATGTTGAGCAGGTTGCGCGACCAGACATCCTCAAGAAAGAAGATCGCCACGCCCTGCTGCGCACGGAAAAGGATATCCCATAGAATCACGGCACCGATGAGGAAGGTGATCTCGTGGGGGAAATCGTCACCCACGTTCTGCTGCAGGAAACGTGTCAGGTATCCCCAGACCAGCAGATGCACCAGCGGCCAGAAGATGAGTTCCACGATTCGCACCGGAGTCCGGGTGTAAAGATAGAGGTAACGCAGCACGAGGGCTTTGATGGTGTAGAAACTCATGAGCCCCCCTCCTTTCGCTCCCGGTTGCTCTCGATATCACCACTGCGAGCTACTCGAATGAAAACATCCTCCAGCGACTCCTCTTCGAAATGATGCAGGGTTTCCTCGGAAGTCCCGGTAAACAGGACCTTCCCCTTGTGCATGAAAACCACGCGATCGCAGACCTCTTCAACATCACGCATGTTGTGCGAGGTGTAGAGAATCGTGGTGCCTTCCTCATCGCGGATGCGCTTCACCACCTTGCGAACTTTGTCGGCGATGTCAGGATCGAGACTCGCGGTAGGTTCATCGAGCAGGAGCAGGCGCGGACGATTCAGGAGTGCCTTGCATAAATTCAAACGGGTCCCCTCTCCGGCAGAGAGTTCTCCGCTGACTCGTTCCTTCAAATGGGAAATCTCCAGCATCTCGAGAACCTCGTCGATGCGAGCCTTCAAATTCGGCACGCGATAGATCTGCCCAAAGACCTTCAGGTTCTGCCAGACACGGAGATTGCCCGGCAGCTGGGTGTAGGTGCTGCAGAAATTCATGCTGCGCAGGACCTCAATCCGGTTAGCCATCAGTTCCTTGCCGAACACCTCGATGTGGCCGCCTGTGGGCGTGACGATGCCGAGCACCATGTTGATTGCGGTGGTTTTCCCGGCGCCATTGGCCCCGAGCAACCCGAGAATCTCACCGTCGCCGATATCAAACGAAACCCCGTTCACCGAAGTGACGTTGCCGAACTTTTTCGTCAGATCTCTGACCTGTAGAAGCGGGGGTTCCATGCGCACATTCTCCTAAACTGCGTGACTCGCGCGCGCAACCGCGTATGCGTGGAAGGTTTGTCAGCTCGACCCTCGTCGTCCTAGTGTGATCCCAGATCCTATGAAGACGCTTGCCACCATCCTGTTCGCTCTTTTCGCCCTTTCACCCGCGCGTGCCGAAAAGGACTACAATGTGCTTTTCATTATTTCAGACGACCTCACCTACACGGCACTGTCCTGCTACGGCAACGAAGTCTGCCAAACCCCCAGCATCGACAGCCTCGCCGACCGGGGAACCCTCTTTACAAGAGCCTACTGCCAGGGCACCTACTGCGGCCCCTCACGAGCCTCCTTCATGTCCGGGTATTATCCCCATGCGACCGGATCCCTCGGCTACGGTAATCCCCGCCCCCGCATCGGCGACCGGGCCATGTGGGCCGAGCATTTCAAGAATCATGGTTACCACACCGCGCGGGTCAGCAAGATCTTCCACATGGGCGTTCCCGGCGGCGTGGAATACAAAAAGGAGAATCTACCCCCGGAACATGAGAGCTACAACGGCGCCGACGACGCGGCATGCTGGACGGAACGTTTCAACACTCCCGGACCGGAGTGGCAGGCCGAAGGAGACGGGGAAACGCTCCAGAAGAACCCCGACGGAAAACGTCCGGTCGTCGGCGGCAACACCTTCGTCGTCGTGGAAGCCGATGGAGATGATCTCGTTCACGCTGACGGTAAGGCGGCAAAGAAGGCCGCCGAATTGATCCAGGCGAACAAGGACAAGCGCTTCTGGCTCGGCGTCGGTTTCGTGCGCCCTCACGTCCCCTTCGTGGCGCCCCGCAAGTACTACGAACCATTCCTTCCCTACGATAAGATGGTTCTCCCTCCCAAGATCGAAGGCGACTGGGATGACATTCCCAAGCCAGGCATCAATTACTGCACCAGCGAAAACATGCAGATGGACATCCGCAAACAGAAGAAGGCGGTAGGAGCCTACTATGCTTCGGTGGCCTACATGGATGCCCAGGTCGGCGTTGTGCTCGACGCCCTCAAAGAGGCAGGCCTCGAAGATGACACTATCATTATCTTCACCAGCGACCATGGTTACCATCTCGGGGAGCACGACTTCTGGGCCAAGGTCAGTCTCCGTGATGTTTCGTCAGGAGTACCGCTGATCATTTCAGTGCCGGGTCAGAAACCGGCCGTCTGCAACTCGCTCGTGGAACTGATCGATCTCTACCCCACGCTCTCATCCCTCTGCGGACTTCCCGTCCCTGAGCGACTCCAGGGAAAGGACATCTCTGCCATGATCGAGCTCCCGACCTTCGAAGTACGCGAAGAGGCTTTCAGCGTCGCCCCGATGAGAAAAGGATTCCTTCTTCGCACCCGCGACTATTCCTACATCCAGTATGAAGAGGATGCGTCGAAGGGAATCGAACTGTTCGATATCAAGAAGGACCCCGGCCAATACACCAACCTTGCCAAGAATCCGGAATACGCCCAGCTCGTCGAACGCTTCAAAACCCGGATGACTGAGCGCCTCAAAGAAGTTCGCACCAACGACCTTGGCCTGACCTACGAGAACGGCGAGGTAGTCGACTAGGCATCTCTTTCCGGTTCGGCCTCAACTACCTTCGCCGCACGATTAGCGGCATCGTCGATGCGCCGTTTTTCCAGGCTCCGGATCGCCGGCACCTTTTCAGGATCGTTCTCCGCCGATACGGGAGGAGTCTGAAACACCCTGCGCGGTTTCCTGTGCCGTGACATCGCGTCCGCGCACGACTGAACGGTCATGTCGTTTTCAGACCGTCAAAACTCCTGACATTGGCACCTATATAAAGTCAGGAGCAACGCCTAACACCACCCTCTTTCAATCACACCTCAATATTTATTGAGATTTTCCCTTGCCAGCTTCGTCATCGACTGCTGTAATCCCAAATTGTTAACATATCTTGATAATCAATATTACTTAACCATTACCCCCATCCGCCATGCACCACGTTCCCACCAGTTGCCTGGACCGGCTTACGCCAACGGATTTCATCTTCATCCAGAAAGCCCTGCTGGATGAGCAATCCCACTCAGAAGCGCTTTACACGCTCTTCAAAGACCGCGAATCACTGATTGCCCTGGTTGAACACGACAAGCTCTTCGAAGCGATCATTGACAATGCCTACCCGCTCTCGATCTCACCGGAACTCTACTTTTTTGTCCTGGTCAGGAGAGCCCTCATCGAAGCGGGCATCACCGAACTCCACATTGCCGACTACGTCGCAGCGACCCTCGCCTCTCATTCCGCGGGAACGCCGATGACAGGCCTTCAACCGACTCGCGAAGATCTCGACTTCACCTATCACGTCGACTTCATCGACGAGATGGAAGGCCTCAGCAATTACGACCGCTTCTTTCTCCAGGTGCAATGCGGCAACAGCTTCATGGTCCTGACTGGATTGTTTCCCGGCTTCATCGAAAATCGGGCCAATCGCCGCGGTGCTCCCCGGGTCGACTATTACCAGGAGGTGGCACGCTGTGCTTTCAAGTGGGCAGCAAATCACCCGCTGGCCAACGAGTTTGATCTCGAAAACGTCTACCCGGTTCTCGCCGACAAGTTCGATGACACCCGTAAGGCGCTGAATCACCTTGCCAACGACTATCTTTTCCTCGGCAACTGAGCCGCGCTACACTTCAGCGGTCGAGGTGGAACTCGACCCTCCATCCCCACCTATCAGAGACGCCATTGATTCGGCGGTCAGGTTCAACTGGCTCGTTGCGCCCGCAAGCAGATCGCCGGCGAGGTCGTCTTTCTTCTCCTGCATCTGCTGGATGCGTTCCTCGACCGTGTTCCGGCAGATCAGTTTGTGAACGAACACCGGTTTATCCTGACCGATACGATACGCCCGGTCCGTCGCCTGGTTTTCGGCCGCCGGGTTCCACCACGGGTCATAGTGAATCACGGTATCGGCACCTGTCAGGGTCAACCCTGTGCCACCGGCCTTCAGGGAAATCAGAAAGACCTCGCCTTCCCCGCCCTGGAACCTTTCGACAAGATCCTGCCGGTCCTTGGTCTCACCGGTGAGCTTCAGATACGAAATCTCTTTCCCGTTAAGGTATCGCTCAATCAACTCCAGCATGGAAGTGAACTGGGAAAACAACAGCACACGGTGTTCCTCTTCCCGGAGCGTCTCCAGCAGGTCGACCAGGTATTCAAACTTCGCCGACTCTGTCTCGCGGTTTTCGACCGTGCCCTCCTTGAGCAACTTTGGGTGACAGCAGATTTGCCTCAGCTTCAACAAGGCATCGAGAAAAACGATCTGGGCTTCCTGGCCTCGAATCGCCAGCGCTTGTCGCACCTGTTTATCCATCGTGGAACGCACCGTCTCGTAGAGATCTTTCTGATCATCATTCATCTCCACCGGATGCACGATCTCGGTTTTGGGAGGGAGCTCCTTGGCGACGTCGTGCTTGGTTCGGCGGAGAATCAACGGTCCCACCCGGTCAGCCAGAGCCTGGCGCTTCGTCTCGCTGTCATTTTTTTCGATCGGGGTTTGATAGGACTCCCGAAACACTTCCTTCGTCCCAAGCAGCCCCGGCATGAGAAAGTCCATGAGGCTCCACAGCTCGCCGAGATGATTCTCAACCGGAGTTCCTGACAGACAAACACGATGGCGCGAGTTCAGTTGTCTCGCTGCCTGCGAGACCTGCGCCCCGGGGTTCTTGATGTGCTGAGCCTCATCAAGCATGAGAAGATGAAACTCATGGCTGGAAAGTTCATCCAAATCCCGATGCAGAAGTGCGTAGGAAGTCAGCACCAGGTCCGCCTGATCAATTCGATGAAAGAGCGATTTTCTTCCGCTCCCCTGCAATACCAGCACTTCCAGATTCGGAGCAAACTTGGATGCCTCGCGCTCCCAGTTGAGCACCACGCTCGTCGGTGCAATCACCAGTGAAGGACGCCCGTCGTTTCTGCCCGATTCGATCTCGGCTGATAGATGGGTCAATGACTGAAGCGTTTTCCCCAGCCCCATGTCATCCGCGAGGATTCCATTAAGCCCGTTATCGACGAGAAACTGCATCCAGTAGTAACCGTCGAGCTGGTATTCACGCAGCGTTGCCTCGATTCCCGGAGGAACTTCGACCCGCTCGATTTTCTCAAAATGCAGCAGGCGCTCGCCAAGCTCCATCACTTCGACCGGAGCCTTCACTTCAATCACCTCAGCGACATCGCCTGCCATCATGAGGGCTGCGTCGGTCTTACTCAGCTTGATCGGTCCTTCGCCGAATTTGAACTCCAGCAACTCCCCCAGCGTCTTGAGCAATCTCCGAAACCTTCCCACCGGAAGAGCCAGTCCTCTTCCGTCCGGCAGAAAGATCATGAACTCCTGACCGTCCGGCATTTCCTCGGTCACTTCGAGAAATTGATTTTTCACCAGTGCCGCGAGGATGGGCTGAAGCTCAAAAGTCTCGCCATCGATTTCAAATCCGGCCGACAAGTGAAACCATCCCTTGCCTTCCTCGACAATTTCCGCGCTCCAGGTCTCTGATCGAAACACCAGCGGCTCGTAGCCCACGTCTGGAGCATAGCGCACCTCCCACTTTCGCCGTTCCAGGGCAGGCGCCCCTTCATGCCGGAACCGCTGCCAGTAAAACTCCGGGTGAGGCCACTCCTTCGAATCAGGAGCCCACAAGGTTCCCTCGGTCGCAATAGGCTTCAGCTTCTTGAGAGACTGGGGCAGCTCCTCGGCTCCGGGACTCAAGTTCAGCGCGTAAAGACAGTTCAGCGCTTCTGTTTCAGCAGCGCGGGATCTTTTGATCTTTCTGTCAGGTAGAACAAGAGGCGGAAGCTGACCGCCGGGATTGAGGGGGACCCGATGCCCATCGTAGACCGCAAACGCTTCCGCGACAATCTCCGGCATCCATTCCGCTCTTTTCCCCTCCGGACGGCGTCTCGCTCGAAAGAGAAAGGAAGGTTCGATCTCATCCGCAGGCGTTGAGGGCTCCAGGGCCGATTCGGGCTCAAGATCGAGAACCTTGCCCTCCACCATTCGATCAGCATGAGGAGTGCCTCCCATGGCGCGCTCGAGCCGCTCGCCCGACTTGGCGAGATAGACCAACAACGCCGCCGCATGCTCACAATTCAGCCGGCGCGAACACTGGCAGTCTCCTTCCAGTATTAAGGATGCACCCTCTCTCCAAATGGCCACGACCGGTTCGAAGGTTGCACCGTTTTTCTCAGCAACAACACCGCGCAGCTCAACGTCTCCGGTGTCGAGCAGCTCCGCTACCACGCTACTGACGAGGCGCGCGCCTACGAGTTTGCCACCAGCGACAAGGGCGCCCGCCTCGAAGCACGATTCCCAATGCCGCCCCTCAATCCAGGACGACAATTCTTCAACTCCAAGCGCTTCACTCACGATGCCAATCCATCACCCGAAAGGACGCATCCGGCAAGCTATCCTGCTCACTCTTCACGGACTTCTTCGCTGTCAGCATCAATCACCCCTTCGGATGACTGCAGTGAAGCCTGCGCTTCAGCGGATTCCAGCCCCTTTCCGATCACGCGGGCGGCAGATCCCATGAAGATCATGGTCATGCCGTTCATGAGAATGCGGACACCGATGAGAATTCCAATGGCCCAGACTCCTGAAAGCGGCCATTGCCGCCAGATGATCAGCCCCAGCAGGAGCGTAATGATACCGCTGAACAACAACCAACCCCAGCCTTGAGTCGGGCGAGCCTGAAACGCGGCCACACCCGTCAAAATGCCGTCAGCGACGAAGTAGATGGCGAGAATCAAGGTCAGGCCTGCCAACGCGGATAACGGTTGGAGCAAAACATAGACTCCGACCACTACCGTCAGAACCCCGACGAGGATGGTGAGAATCTTGGCACCACTCCCAAATACCCTGAAGCCGTGAAGCACCTGGAAAATTCCACTCAAAACCAACAGGACCCCGATCAGAACCGTGATCGCAATCCCGGCCACCATCGGCGACGACATCGCAAAGACTCCTAACAGGAGAACAAGGAAACCGATAAAGAGGAAAAAACCTCCGCCTTTTTTAACCGCAGTGCCAATGGTAGGATCATCACTCATGTCCGAATCATAGTAGAACGACGTTTTCGTGACAAGCATCCCTAGCTGTAAGATTTGGCACACCATGGCTACCCATTGACGAACCGTAGCGATTCCTCCATCCTCCCGGCCATGGCGTACCAACTTCCACAGCGCACCCTGGGACGAACCGGCCTCCGGGTTTCGGCCCTCGGCTTTGGCGGCGCCGTCATTGGGGATCTGTATTCGAATATTGATGAGTCCACGGCTCAGGAAACTATCCGGACCTCGCTGGATAGCGGGGTCAACCTGCTCGACACCTCGCCACTCTATGGACACGGCTTGTCCGAACACCGCATCGGAGCCGCCTTGAGACTGGTTCCTGGCCCTGACGTTATTATCTCCACCAAGATAGGTCGCATCACCGATCCCTTTTCGCCTCGCAACAATGCCAAGACCGGCTACTTCGGGGGCGCCCCGCATGCAGTCGCTTTTGACTACAGCGGCGATGGCGTGATGCGCTCCCTCGAACAATCGCTGCTCCGCCTTGGCCGGGATCATGTCGAAATGGTTCTCGTGCACGACCTCGAACCTGGCGCTCACGGGGACAACTACGAAACGGCATTCAAAGAAGCTATCGACGGAGCGGTGCCCGCATTGACCCGTCTGCGCGATCAGGGAGTCATCAAGGGATACGGCATCGGGGTGAACGATACGGATGCGGCGGAGCGTTTTGTCAGGAATTCCGATCCCGATGCCGTTCTCCTGGCGGGGCGCTATTCTCTCCTCGAGCAACCGGCCCGGAAATCTTTCCTTCCCCTCGCCGAGGAACGGAACATCGGCGTGATTCTCGGGGGCGTCTTCAACTCGGGCGTTCTCGCCACTGGCCCGGTGCCCGGCGCGCGCTACAACTACGCCGAGGCACCACCTGAAATTCTCGACCGGGTCGAAAAGATCGAAGCAGTCTGTCAGCGACACAATGTCCCGTTGCGCACCGCTGCCCTGAAGTTCGTTTTCGGACACCCGGCTGTTGGCAGCGTTGTGCTTGGGGCAGCAAAACCATCCGAGGTCACCAGCCAGTTCGACGACTTTAATCAGGTGGTGCCCGCCGAACTCTGGGCGGAGCTTCAAAGCGAAGAACTGATCGCTCCGGGCGTTCCCGTTCCCCAATCCGGTTGAGGCCACGGTTCATCGAGGCGGCGGATCGAGGCATTCGAGTCAAGATCATGGTCGATGATTTCCTTCGTGGTGGAGATGACGAGAGGCATTGCCAGCCAAACTTCCAACAGCACTCGCGTGACCTTGCTGACCTGCCGACTCGCCCCCAACAATCACACGATTGTTCGCAGCCATTACAAGAGGCACCGTGTCAGTCTTCTCCGGGCAGGAAGTGCTCTCCTCGAACTCCGCGGCGATCCCTCCTGGGGAACTCAAAAGCTGAGCAATGTCTTGCCGATCTAAAGTGAATTTGTCGCGCTTCATTTCAAAGGCAGCGTTGGAAATCGAAAAACGCGCTACCTCGGGTCCCTGAATCTGGATCCGAGGCCAGTAAAGTGGAACACTGAGAACGGCCTCATCATCGACTCTCCGTCCGTGCCGAGAGAGATCGCAGATCTCTTCGATTAACTGATGGATCCAGCCAATTCCTGGGAACTCGTCCCCAATGCATTCGATGCGAATCACTGGAAATCTGACACCGACACCAAGTTCTTCCAACCAGCCAACGGTCGGGGGCGCCGCGTCATCGGTATCCTGTCTGGTCTACTTCCTGTTGACGGGCAACTTTAACCACTTGCGAAACCTGCAAGAAGGTCGATAATACCGCCCCTTCAGAAGGAGAATTTCCTCCTGAATGCGCGAATAGCTCAGCGGTAGAGCATCTCGTTTACACCGAGGCGGTCGGGGGTTCAAATCCCTCTTCGCGCACCATTCATCTCCCATCGGTCACCGCCGAACCCAGTCGTTTGACGATTCCCCCGACCGCAGCGGTCGGGACTGCCCGTTGAGGCAACGCCTCAATTACCAAACCGCGACGGGCCGCAAGGCGATCCTCCGCTCTTATTTCCCAGCGTTGCCATGCACGCGTTCCGCTTCAGAAAAAACTGCCCCCGCAGCGATAGCCAGGGTTAGAAGATCAAAACAAGCCATCAAAACGGTCCACGCGCCAGCACCTTCACTTAGCGCCCATATGCGGCATCGAATTTGTCGAGACAAGTCAGGTGCTCACACCCCTGACTACCCCGAAAAAGCCATGTTAACCCAACGGTCGCTGCGCAGTAAAGATCAGTATCTGATCTCACACGCGAAAGAAAGAGGTTCCGAAAGCCGGTAGAATATCACCTCAATCTTCACGGGCTTTAGCGAAGCCAGAAAGCACTTATTTCCGAGATCAGATCAATTCACCAATGAGGAAATCAGGCAAAGTTGTGAGAAAATTTCAGTATCCGCCCGAGGGCAAAAGTTGTTATCCTTCTGACGATTCAGCGATCGAGGTCTGACAACAGTGTCATACCAGCGCCGAACGAATAAAAACGCCCATGAAACCAAAAATCCTCACTCTCGGACTGGCTGCCATCCTCTCCGCGACCCTTTCGTTCGCGCAGACTGATGGTGACGAGTGGCACCAGGTCTCCAGTGCTGACGGAATGGCCACCGTGATGTTCCCTGTCCCGCTCGACCCCGAAAAGGTCGACGAATTCGAAACCAAGATCCCCGGCGGCAAGGGCGTGACCAAAAAGCTCATTCACCGGGATGACAACAGCATGTTCTCAATCAGCGGAACGGAATTCCACGGCATGGCAAAACTCAAAGGCGTCGATGCGATCCTCGAACGGGCACGAGCCGAAATCATCTCCCGTGACAATGCCCGGCAGATTTCATTCGAAGCAGCGTCCGGATTCACTGATCCGAAGGTCATGCTTCTCAAATACGAGATTGCCGAGACGAAGTTCGACGGATTCGCCGTGCTCTTTCTAATCAACAAAAAGCTCTATGTCATCGACTCCCAGTTGAAGCAGGATTCGTCTTCCACAGCCCGCGAAAAAATCGAGGAAGACCAGGCCAGGCTCCTTCAGAGTTTGAAGATCGCCTCTTAGCGAATTCTGCCTAGGGATTACTGATCAATCCCCGGCCATCGCCCCCTCCCATAGCCCGCTGATTTTCAGCGAGCCGTGCCGCCTTTCGCGCGGCTTTCTGTCGGAAATACCTCCCAAAATAGGCGTGATTTCCCCATATCCCCATAAACGCTACAAAAAACGCTTCTAAAATCTGAGAATTGAGCGATGTTCCGCGCCATCACCAATTATGGATAAAGACAACGATACTGTAGAACTGGAAGGAACGATCCACACCGTTCTTCCTGGAACCATGTTCCGAGTCGAGCTGGACAACGGCCACCTCGTCCTCGCGCACATTTCCGGGAAAATGCGGAAGCGATTCATCCGCCTAGTTGCCGGTGACCGCGTCAAAATCGAGATGTCTCCCTACGACACCGAGAAAGCGCGCATCGTGTATCGAGTCGACAGCCGAAGCCCCCGTCAGGGAGGTCATCCCGGCAAGCGACGCTCTCCGCGTTCCATGGCACGTCCGGGACAGCCGAAGAAGCGAGCCAAACCAAATCCAACCCCGCGTCGCGGTGCCGGTGGTGGCGGCGGCGGTAAGAAGAAGAAGTAATCGCCTGACCGACTTCAGTCGGTTCCTACCGCAGGATGGGAATGACGAACTGTTTCGCCATCCTCGGACTTAGCGAGTCCCTCACCCTCGATCCCGGGGATATTGAATCGTCGTGGCAAGCCGCCACGCGCGAAGAGCATCCGGACAGTTCTCCCGGAACTGAAGAGAACCGCGCTGCCGAACTCAATCAGGCACGCGCCACCCTCTCGTTGCCGGTGGAAAGACTCGGGCACTGGCTGCAACTCAAACTGGGAGAGTTTGAGCCCAACCGCTCGATCGATCCTGAACTGATGGATCTTTTTGCCTCCATTCATTCAGCCCTCGAATCGGCGGACTCAGTCATCTCACGGCATCAGAAATCGACCACGGCCCTGACCAAGGCACTCCTCGCCAAGGAAGCCGTCAATGCTCAGCTCGCCATCCAGGAGCAGATGGCCGGGATTCACAGCCTCAAGCAGTCCATTATCGACAGCTTTCCGGACCTCGAAAAAGCAGGAGAATCCGGCGATTTCGAAGAAGCGAAGCGTAACCTCGGACAACTCAAGTTTCTGACCAAGTGGGAACAACAATGCCAGTCTCGACTCCTGTCCCTGCTCGAGTGCTGAAACCAAGATGAACGAAGAGCTTATCATCGGAATCGACCTGGGAACGACCAACTCGCTCGTTGGAGTAGTCGATTCCGGTTTCCCCATCATCCTCGCCGATTCCGACGGGGAACGGCTCACGCCCTCCGTCGTCACCTATCGCAGTGAAGGCTCCATCGCCACCGGTCGTGAAGCGGTTCGCCTTCAGCAGCTGGAGCCGGAAAGAACCGTCTCATCAGTGAAGAGATTCATCGGGCGCCCGTATGATCATCTCTCGACCGAAGAAATCGAATCGAGCGACTACACGGTTCAACCGACCCCTTCCGGCGGGATCAACATCGCCTTTGGCGAAGACCATTCCGTCAGTCCGATTGAAGTCTCGTCCGAGATTCTCAACCACCTCAAGCAAGTTGCCGAAACAGCACTCGAACACGAAGTCAGCCGCGCGGTCGTTACTGTCCCCGCCTACTTCAGCAACTCTCAGCGGGAAGCTACCAAAGCGGCCGCCGAAGCGGTTGGCTTGACCGTTGAGCGCATTCTCAACGAGCCCACGGCCGCGGCACTCGCCTACGGACTGGACAAGCTCGACGACGAGCAGACCGTCGCCGTTTACGATCTCGGTGGTGGAACTTTTGATCTTTCCATTCTCCAGATGAAGGAAGGTCTCTTCGAAGTCATCTCCACGGCCGGGGACACCCGACTTGGCGGAGACGATCTCGATCTCGCCATCGCAACGGCCATCCAGGGACGCCTCGGCATCGAGAATCTTTCCACCGCCGAATCTTCCCGGCTGCGCGCCGCCGCACGCGAGGCCAAGGAAGCGCTCAGTTCGGCTGACACTCACACCATCCGACTCCCCTTCTTTCGCGATACCGAAAGCTACGAGCTCGAGCTCACTCAAGAGGAAGTCGAAGCGTTGATGCAGCCGGTGATCGACAGAACCCGCTCAATCTGCCAACGCGCTTTTGCTGAAGCCAAGAATAAGGGAGCCGGCTCTATCGATCACCTCATCCTGGTAGGAGGAAGCACCCGCATCCCCCTCGTTCGCAGAAGCATCGAAGAGTGGTTCGAAATTACTCCGAATCTCAGCCAGCATCCCGATGAGGCCGTCGCCCTCGGCGCCGCGATCCAGGCGGGCATTCTTTGTGGGCGAGTCAGGGAAGTGCTACTCGTCGATGTCACTCCGCTTTCGCTGGGTATTGAAACCTTCGGCGGATTGATGAATGTCATCATTCCAAGGAACTCCACCATACCGGCTAGGGCCGGAGAGTTGTTCACCAACGCCGTCGCCAACCAGGAATCCATGGCCATTCGCGTCCTCCAGGGCGAAAGGGAAATGGCGCGCGACAACTGGCTGCTCGGTGAGATCGATGTCCCCTTCACCCCGGGCCCGAAGGGCTCCGCTCGTGTCGGCGTTCAATTCGCTATTGACCAGAACGGCATTCTTGAAGTTCTCTCCCGAAACACCGCTACCGGCGAAGATCACGTTCTCGAAATCCGCAACTCAGCCGTCGATGTCGACGACGCCAGCGTCGAGCGCATGGTCAGTGAATCGATCGACCATGCCTTCGACGACATGAATGAGCGGATCTGGACAGAAGCCCGCATGAAAAGCGAGGAGCTGCTCCCGGCCGTCGACAGCGCCCTCGAACTCGTTGGTGACAAGCTTCCTGACGACGAAGTCGACCGCATTCGCGAGGCCGCAGCGAAAGTAAAGGCCCTGCTCGAAAGCGATCTTAAGGACGCGGCCGCCCTCAAGCAGGCGAACCACACCCTCGACGAAGCCACTCAGACCCTGGCAGCCCTGCTGGTCGAGGCGGCTTTTGAATAAAGGCGTCACAAAACGTCAGGCTTGCTGTCTACTTTATATGAGTGGATCTTACCCACTCACCCCTGAAGCGCCTTCCACCCGGAACCGGCCGAATCTTCCCTCCCCCGTTAATGACCGAGCTCCTGAATCGACTGTCCGCCAACCCGGCCGATTGGGATCTGCGCACTTCGATTGTCAGGCAATACTACGAAGCGAGGGACTTCGACATGGCGACGAAAATTCTCGCCCAGGCACCGAAGATCCCCAGCGAGGAAAATTCCGTTCTGTTTGCCGCCACCGTCTTTTCCAAGACAAATCCCTCTCACAGTCTCAGCCTTCTCGACAAGTTTAGCTCAGTTCATGGAACCAGCGTGGAGATCGAACAGCTGAAGGCACGGATCAGTCACTATCACCATCCTAAAAATCCCGTTCCTCCGGATGACAATCGCGAGCGCTTCGCCCCGGTTCCGCCACGTGAGAATGCTACGGCACCTCCGGCTACCCGAAACATCGAAGTCGTTCCTGCTGATCCAGACCACCAGGCTCACCTTGCTTATGCACCGGTTCCCGCCCGCGAAAAAGAGCCTCCGGTGAAGACTCCGGTTCCTCCTGAAGAAACCGCGGCCGAAGAAGTGCCACCCGAACCTCAGGCAGAAGAGTCCCCACTTCCAGAGAAGAAGAAAAAGAAAAAGGGTCTCCTCCCCCGCCCTCCCACCGCTCCAGTCGAGCCTTCCATCGAGGAAGATGCCGAGGCCGCAACGGAACCAGATCCCGACCCCATCGCCGAAAGCCAGACGGAAGATTCAGAGCCTGACCAGGACAAGGAACAGGAAAACGAAGAACCCGCTGACTTCGAAGATGAGGACCGGGAGATCAATTCAGACGACAAGACCGAAGGCGATAGCGAGGAAGAAGAGCCCGAGCGCCCCGATGCCCCGGAGCTTCACAAAACCGAAGAGGGTGACTCAGAGGTCGAAACAGAATCGGGTGTTCACATCTTTGTCTCCGGCGGCGAGGCCGTTCACGCAGCTGACAAAGAGGATGGCCGCGAAGAAAGGATCAAAGCGCTCGTCGCCGCCGTCGTCGTGCACCTTGTTTTCCTGATCATCTTCGCTTTCGCAGCGGTCAGCTCACCGCCGCCAACCCCGCCGCAAATCGTGGCTTCTGCGCCTGCCGAGGAACAACAGGAACTCGATGCCACGACCCTGGAAAGGAAAGCAGCCAAGAATACCGCCGCGCAGGCTGTCGCCACGCCCACCATCGCCGCGTCAGCCTTCTCCAGCTTCGCGCTCCCTGACAATCTCACCATCGACGTCAATGTCGACATGTCCGCAATTTCGGACAACAACGCCAACTTCACGAATTCGATGCCGGGTTTTGGCGGCATGAAAGGCGTTCCGGCTTCGATGCGTTCGCGTTGCACCGCCACTCAGCGCATGAGCCGCCTCCGGGAAAACGGAGGTGACGAAAAGGCAGAAGAGGCCGTCGTCAAAGGACTCATCTTCCTGGCCAGCAAGCAGGACAAACAGACCGGAGCGATTGGCACCGAATACACTGTCGGCATGACCAGTCTGTCACTGCTCGCCTTCCTGGGGCATTGCGAAACTCCGGAATCTCTCAAGTTCGGAGATACAGTCGTTAAGGCAACCCTGTTCCTGATGAACACCGCCATGGAAAACAACGGCCGGATGACCAATGGCGAACCGGGCGACCCCGCCACCTACGAACACGCCATCGCAACCTACGCTCTCTGTGAACTTCACACCATGACCAGGGCCTCGGGCCGTGAGATTCCGCGACTCGGCTCGGTCATTCGCAAAGCTGTCGGCATCATCGTCAATGCCCAACATCGTGATGGAGGTTGGCCCTACGGATTCACCGGCGAGGGACTCGAAGACCTTTCGGTTTCGGGTTGGCAGATCCAGGCATTAAAGGCCGCTCACAATACCGGCGAACGAATCCCGGGTGTCGATCAAGCCCTGAATAAAGCCGTTAACGACTACCTGCCACGCATCCAGGACAGCCAGGGCGCTTTCAAATACAACCCCGGCGATCCGGCGGGACGTGACTCGCTTACCAGTGCCGCTTTACTCGGAATGAAAATGTGGAACGGCAGCGACAAATCCGAGTATTTCAAGGGCCTCCGCTACCTGACCACTCGATATCTCAACCCCACACCGGGAGGCAACTACTACACGCCCTACTACAACACCCAACTCTTCTTCCTTGAGGGAGGCGAGGCCTGGGAAAACTACAATACCAAGTTCCAGCCTCTTCTGTTGGCCGCCCAGAATCCTGACGGCTCATGGCTCGGAACCGGCCCGCGTAGAGATGACCGCATCATGAACACGGCCTGGGCTGTGCTAATGCTCGAAGTGTACTACCGCTACCTTCCCACCACCGACAAAGTCGACATGCGGACCGGTCGCTGAACAAGGTGCATTTGGCCTTGTCTTTGAAATTCGTTCCCTGCTACCCTCCTTCCTTCCCGGAAGCCCCCCCTGGGAGCAAGACTGGTTGAACGGAAATGCACGCCCCCACCGACAGCGCAGACGAATGGTATCTCAGCCAACTGGAAGCCAATCCCGGCGACTGGCACCTTCGCTGTCTCGTTACTCAGCGTCTTTACGAATGCGGCGATTATTCCAAAGCCGCACAGCTGATGTCCGAAGCTCCCGATATCCCCGGGGACGAAGAGAGCATCATTTTTGCCGCCACTATTCTTGGAGTTGAGACGCCACTCACCGGCATCGCAATCCTCAAAGGCTATCAGGCAGCGAGCGGTAGCTCACCGGCCATCGACGGGTTGCAGCAGCATCTCAACGATCTCAAGAGCGGGCAGACCACCGAATTTCCAGCCACTCCCGAGACCAACGCGGTCAAGGTGATGCCTAAGCCCCGGAGACTGGGACAGACAGACGTCGTCGAGGAGGACCTGGAACCGACTCCCGAGATCGTTCCGACGCCACCACCTGCTCCGGAACTCACGGCCTCTCATCCCACCCATGATCCCGATACCGAGATCGAACTCCCCGGCCACGAAGGAGAACACTTTCACGCGGTGGTTGTTGAAGACGAGGAACACCATGAGCGGTCCTTCATCGTCGGAGAAGGCGAAGCCGTGCAGGCAGCGGACCGCGAATCGCAGGCCAAGGCAAAAATGGGTTCAGTACTCGTGGCAGCCATCGTCCACGTCGTTCTGATCCTCATCCTCATGTTCGTCATCGTGGCAGCGCCGCCATCGACTCCCCCGCAAATTACAGTCTCTTCCGTCGCCAATACCGAGGAAGTCACGATTGAGAACCAAACCCTGGTGCAGAACACGCAAAAGACGGCGACCGCTGCGGCTGCCACTCAGCCGATCATCACGAGTGCGGCGTTTTCCAACGTGATTGTGTCCGACAACTTTGAAATGGATGCGGACCTTTCCATGATCTCCATGTCCGACAACGACATCGGCTTTGGCATCTCCATGAGTGGATTCGGCGGCCCTTCTAACATGGGCGCAATTCCCGCAGGCATGCGTTCCCGCTGCTCCATGTCCGAACGCATGCGGCTGCTCCGCGAAATGGGAGGAGAAGACCGGGCCGAGCGCGCGGTCAGGGACGGGCTCCGTTATCTCACTTCTCAACAGGATGGCGAGACCGGAGCCATCGGCAAAACCTACACCGTCGGCATGACCGGTCTCTCGCTTCTTGCCTACCTCGGCCACTGCGAAACGCCCGAGTCTCCGAAATTTGGAGATGCGGTGGTCAAGGCGGCCATGTTCCTGATTGAAACCGCCCAGAATAATCGAGGCTTGATGACGAATGGCGAAAAAGGCCATCACGAGGCCTACGAACATGCCATCGCCACCTATGCCCTCTCTGAGCTCTTTACCATGACCAAGGAAAGCGGGCGCGAAATTCCACGTCTAGGATCCGTCATCAAGAAGTCAGCCGGAATTATCATCGATTACCAGACGGGTAACGGCGGATGGCCCTATTTGGGCAGGGAAAACGGAAAGGACGATCTATCGGTGTCTGGCTGGAATATCCAGGCGCTCAAAGCCGCCTACAACACCGGGGTCAGTATTCCCGGAATCGAACGAGCTCTCGACCGCGCTACCGAGGATTATCTGCCCGCCACCCAGGATGCGAAAGGAGCCTTTAAATACAACATCAGCCAACCTGACGGCCGACAGTCTCTCACCGCCGCCGCCCTCCTCGGCATGCAGATCTGGAAAGGCTACAAAAGCGATTCCTACAACAAGGGATACAACTGGCTGAAAGGGCGATTGAAGAATCCGGGGCTGACCGGGGGTTCTCACGGCCTCTACGAACCCTACTACAACACCCAGGTCTTCTTCATGGAAGGTGGAAAGGACTGGAAAGCTTACAATTCTATCTTCCAGCCCAGGCTTCTCGACGCCCAGAACGAAGATGGCTCGTGGATGGGCGACGGCAATCGCGAGGACTACCGCATCATGAACACTGCCTGGGCCGTGCTGATGCTGGAGGTGTATTACCGCTACCTTCCCACCACGGACAAGATCGATGCAATCAAGGGGGGATAGCTAATCGGCCACGCTGTCTCAAAATAACGCCGACAGTAAACCGGCGAAGATTTCAGCTCTCCGTTTAAAAGTGCCCCTTTCAAAGAGGCGTCACCGTGCGTATCCTATGGCATGGCCGGTGAAGTCATTGGAAAAAACTTCCAAATCACTCAACTTGCGGAGCTGGATCCCACTCCCTGCCCCTGCGGACAGTCAAGACGTGCTTTCATGAACGATGAAAACACGGCAGCCTCGATGCATCTCGTTGAAATTAAACAGGATAGCGAACTTCATTTTCACAAACGGATGACGGAACTCTACTATATTCTCGAAGGCGAAGGCCATATCGAGCTCGATGGCGAGGTTCATCCCCTCACCCAGGGAACGGCAGTCCTGATCAAGCCCGGCTGCCGCCACCGAGCGGTTGGTTCAAATTTGAAGATTTTAAATATCCCCGTCCCCAAGTTTGACCCCGCAGACGAATACCACGCCTGACCCTTTACCCTCCTGTTTCATGGAATTCAGCCCTATCGAGGAAATCATCGCCGACATCAAGGCCGGCAAACTCGTCATCATCGTGGATGACAAGGATCGCGAAAACGAAGGCGATCTGATCTGCGCCGCAGAGAAGATCACCCCGGACATGATTAACTTCATGGCCACCCACGGGCGCGGTCTCATCTGCGCACCGATTTTGCCCGAGGCTACCGAGCGACTTGGCCTGCCTCTCATGGTCCGCCGAAATACCGAGTCACACGGAACCAATTTCACTGTGGCCGTCGACGCCGCTTCTGGAATCACTACCGGTATTAGTTCCGCCGACCGCGCCAAGACCGTGGAAATCCTGGCTAATCCACTTTCCGAACCGGCAGACCTGGTTCGTCCCGGACACATTCTGCCTCTGCAGGCGATGGAGGAAGGTGTTCTTCGTCGAGCCGGTCACACCGAAGCCGCCGTCGATCTTGCCCGCCTCGCCGACCAGCAACCGGCCGGAGTCATCTGCGAGATCCTGAACGAAGACGGCACCATGGCCCGTCTTCCCCAGCTCACCAAATTCGCCGAAAAGCACGGCCTCAAGATTGGAACGATCGCCTCCCTGATCGAGTTCCGCCGACGCGAGGAGAAACTGATTAAGCGAATCGAGACCATCAAAATGCCGACTGACTTCGGCACCTTCGATCTCGTCCACTACACCAGTCGAATCAATCCGGCCGAGGAGCACCTTGCTCTGGTCAAAGGTGAGATCGATCCCGCCGAGCCGACCCTCGTCCGCGTCCACAGCGAATGCCTCACCGGCGACGTGTTTGGGTCCCGCCGCTGCGATTGCGGCAGTCAGCTTCACAGCGCCCTCGCCCAGATCGAAGAAGCCGGTAAGGGTGTCCTCGTATACATGCGCCAGGAAGGCCGGGGCATTGGCCTCGCCAACAAGGTCCGGGCCTACAAGCTCCAGGAGGAAGGCCTCGACACAGTGGAAGCCAACGAACGACTTGGCTTCGGCTCCGATCTGCGGGACTACGGTATGGGAGCTCAGATTCTCTACGATCTGGGAGTGCGCAAGATCCGCCTCCTCACTAACAATCCCCGGAAAGTGGTTGGTCTCGACGGCCACCAGCTTGAGATCGTCGAAAAAGTTCCCATCAAGATCACTCCCAACCCACACAACGAGGAGTATCTGAAGACGAAGCGGGACAAACTCGGTCACATCCTCTAATTTCCCATTCCACTATGTCAAAATCCGCCCCGGAAACACCTGAAGCTACCAAGCAGGCCGGCACCGTTGCCATCGTCGCGAGTCGCTACAACAGCAAATACACCGACGCCCTCGTAAAGTCCGCCAGCGAAACCCTCGCTGCACTGGCACCTGATCTCGAAGTCCAGGTGACTCGCGTTCCCGGTGCTTTCGAGATTCCCGTAGTGGTTGAGGCTGTCGCCTGCAAAAATGTCCAGCCCCTCGCCATTCTTGCTCTCGGCGTTATCATTCGCGGGTCCACCGCTCACGCTGACCTCATTGCCCAGTCCATCACCCAGTCACTCCAGGAGACCGGCGTATCCCATCTCATCCCGGTGATTCACGAAGTGCTTCTCGTCGAAAATGCCGAGCAGGCTGAAGCTCGATCGATTGGCGACGAGCTCAACCGCGGTCGCGAAGCGGCTGAAGCGGCAGTTGCCATGATTGATGTCATGGCCGATGTCCTCTGACATGAGTGACAACATCGTTTTTCTCGACCGCGATACGACCGACCGCGGTGACCTTGACCTTGCAGGACTCGAGTCTCTCGGGCAACTGGTCTACCACGGCATCACCGCCCCCGGCGAAGTCAGCGAACGTATTGCCAGCGCTGATATTGTCCTGACCAACAAGGTGGTAATCGGCGGAGCCGAAATGGATGCCGCTCCCAATCTGAAACTCATCCAGATCGCGGCCACCGGTGTCAACAACGTGGACCTCGATGCCGCTCGTGAGCGCAACCTCGCCGTGTGCCATGTCAGTGGTTACAGTACCGAGTCGGTGGCTCAGCACGTGTTCGCTTCTCTCCTGAACCTGGAGACGAATGTTCACCGCTTCGCCGCTGAACCCGAAGAGTGGCCGAAGTCCCCTATCTTCACGCGGCTCGACTACCCGATTAACGAAATGTCAGGCAAAACGCTCGGAATCGTCGGCCTCGGGACGATCGGCAAAGCCGTCGCCCGCATCGGCAAGGCCTTCGGAATGAACATCATTGCCTTTGCCCGCGAAGGCGGAAGCACCGGCGCTATCCCCCGTCTACCGGCCAAAGAATTTTTTGCGGTCTCTGACGTCGTCACCCTGCATTGCCCGCTCACCCCGGAGACCCATCACTTCATCAATGCCGAATCACTCGGGATGATGAAAGACTCCGCTATCCTCATCAACACGGGTCGCGGTGACCTCGTCAACGAACCGGACCTCGTCGCCGCGCTTCAAAGCGGAGCCATCCGCGCGGCCGCCATCGACGTCGTCACTCCCGAGCCGCCGCCGGCCGATCATCCCTTGATTGCCGCGCACCTGGACAATCTGTTCATTACTCCCCATACCGCCTGGAGTGCTCTCGAAGCGCGACAGCGACTCGTGAACAGCATCGTTGAAAACATCGAGGCCTTTCGCAACGGCGAAGAATTAAACCGGGTGGTTTAAACAGTGGTTTAAACAGGGTCAGGTCGGGAACCTACCCCTGTTGAGTCGAACGACTACTCCTCCACCGGAGTCGCGCGGAACGGCACCGCCGCGGGTGGCGCAGGCGTTTCAGGCGCTGCCTCAGGAACAACAGGTGCTTCCGGAGTCTCAGGCGTTTCGGGCGCTTCTGTGGCCGAAGCTTCTCCCTCCTCTACAGGAACAGGATTAAGCGGCGGCATGTTTCCGAGAATCCCGTTGATCAATCCCTGAATCTCAGGAGTCGCGTTTTCATCTCCAACGACTTCCTGGAGCTGCTCAGAAATCATCTTTGCCACATCCTCTTCGCCCTCGATAAGCCCCTTGAGTTGATCGAGTGTTTCAGGGGAAGTCCCCAGCATAGAGCTCAATTCTTCAGCAGCGAACTCCACCGGGAAATTCTTCAGCTTGATCTCAGGCTCCTTGAGAGGCCCTTCTCCAGTGATAACGATCTGCTTCCCTTCCAAAACCGTACCGGTAATAACGGTTGGGTCCATGCTGGCTGTTGCTGTGAATTCGGTGGTCTGGGGTTTCAGCTTCACGCTTCCGTTCACCACCACCGTGGCACCGACCTGGGTGATTGTTAGATCGTTTGTCAGGAGAATCCCCGACTCAACAATGTAAGAACCGGAGAGTGCATCTCCTTTTCTCACGCCGAACGCCGGAATCACTTTGCCGAGGAAATTCTGGATCTTTCCAATGACCGGGAAAGCGGTCAACTTGGCTTCTTTAATCAGGATGGATCCTCCCCCGCGAACGTTCGCGAGATCGGCGCTTCCGGAACCGCGGAATTCGAAATCGACATCTCCGTCTATTCCAAGGCTGTCCATTTCGAAATACTTGGCCACCAAGCTCAGTGGAAGGCCTGTCAGGGTGAACGTGCTAACACTGAATGGGTAATTGTCTGCGGCAAGCCGCACGGTTACGCCAACAGCAAGATCTCCGTCGAGCAAACGACCAGTGGTATCCTCAACCGTGAGAACTCCTCCCGAGAGTTTGATGGAGCTCTTGATCCGGGAAACCGGAAGCTCACGGGAATCCTTCGTGTAAACGATCCCGAGCAGATGATCATAGCTCACTTCAATTTCTGAGTTCACCAGATCTTCGAGAGGAATCGATCCACTCAGTTCAATCACGGGGGCATCGCGAACCGCAACTGACTTCAGCTTGTCGGCCATTCCCGCATCGAAGGAAGACAACAGGGCAATCAGGTCGACGTTGGACTCGGTATTTTCGAGTTCGAGAACTTTGCTGTCCAGGTTCAGAGAAGCCCCTCCGCTGAGGGTTCCTTCACCGTGGCCGATCTGGAAAGAATAGACATCCAGTGAATTATCAGGCGCATCGTAACTGAACGTGGCGCTGGCCCTTTTAAGCGGTACTCCGTGCCAGACGAAATCCGAGCCATTGAGTGAACCGCCGAGCACCAGTGATTCGGCAGACCCATCAGAAGAGAATTTCACATCCAGCACCGGTGGTTTTCCGTTGGCCTGGACATCCAGCCAAGGGCGAATCTTTTCCATCATCGCAAAATCCAGCGGCAAAACGAAAGCTTCACTCTCACTGGCGACAGCGGCACCTTCACCACCTGCGGAGTCACTCGCAGGAATCGCGACATCACCCGAGGCTCGAACCAGGAGGCCGCCGAAACGACCGTCAAATCGCTCAAGGTCGACCTTGTCCGGAGACGCCAGGACTTCAGCATCAATCTCTTCAATCTGAGCTACCGGATTTCCATCCTGGAAGAATGACAGGGTCGAATCCTGAAACGAAATCTCTGCGGCATCAACGCTCGTCCTGTCTTTGATCAGTCCGATGATATCGATATTGATCCCGAGATCAGAGAGCTTCACCTGGGGCACCTGCCTCGCTTCGGACTGAAACAAGGTCACACCTTTCAAGACGAGACCACGCGGGAATTGATACTCCCATCCTTCGTAGTCCACGTAGATCCCTCTCTTTTCAAGCTCCGCTTGAGCCTTCATCGTGATCTCAGACTCGAGCACACCCAACTTGGTCCAGCCAATGTATCCGACCACAGCAACAGCAAGAAGGACAAGCAGAGTCAGAATAAAAAAGAGCGTTGCGAACACCGTCCAGCAACCGGCCTTCTTTTTCTTGGGCGCTTCGACTCGCTGAACCGGTGGTGGATTGGCAATCACCTCACCAAGACCAAGATCAGGTGACTCGTCTTTGTCCTCCTTACCCTTGTCCTTTTCCTCCGGCTCAACTTTCAAGGTCGCCACATCCTTGAGATCAACCTTGAGAGTTTCTTTATCCTTCTTCTTTTCGCCAGATGACTTTTCGGGTTTTTGATCCGTCGCTTCAGTCTCTTCAGTCTCTTCAGTCTCTTCAGCGGGCTTTTCATCCGCTTTCTTTGTCTTCGCCGGCTGAGGGACCTTTAGAGCAGGAGCCGCCTTCTTATTCGGCTCGTCCTTGACCTTTGCTTTATCTTCAGAGGACTCTGCATTCTCTTTGGCGCTTTCATCATCCTCCTGACTCTCGACCTCTTTATCATCAGAGGAGTCTTCTTCGGAAGATGGCTCCTCGTCCTCATCTTCCTTCTCCCAGGGCATCGGCTCCTTTGAAGATTCCTCTTCGTCAGAGTCTTCAGAATCTTCCTCGTCCTCTTTCTCCCCCAGGATCTCGTCGAGGCCGTCTACCGGTTCCGGCTTTTTGATCAGAGCACCGACATCAACCGGCCCCTCTTCTTCCTTTAATTCCTCTTCCGAATCTTTCTCAGTTTCTTCGGGTTCCCCCTCGGACTCGTCTGATCCTTCGCTCTCTGATTCCTCACCGGAGTCTTCGTCTTCTCTTTGTTCCGCGAGTTCGTCAGCCTGCTCGGCCCCGGCCTCTTCTATGTCTTCAGCCTTCTCTTCCGAATCCTCATTAGATTCCTTCTTCTTCTCAGCGGCTTCTTCGGCTTCCTCCGCCGCCTTAGCCTTTTCCGCTTCGGCTGCCGCACGCTCTTCCGGCGTCACCTTGCGGTTTCCTTTTCCTTCGCGTTCTTCAGAATCAGAATCGTCCCACCAGCGATCCGTGAGATCCAGTTGATCCCCGGACTCAGGATCTATCGACAATTCCTCCCCCTCGGGAGTATTGGTCGACTCCAATTCCTGGTCATCATCGCGGCGTCCTTCGGTTCCGTTACCACTTGCCTTGTCACTCATCGGTCTGTTAAACAATTCGGGCACCTATACTTTCAACGCATCAACATGATACGCAAACATATCCTAACCTTTCAGATCGCTGCATTACTTGGACTTATAGAATTATCACAGGCACAGGATTCAGTGAATTTTCCAACAATCGGCGAAATCATTAAGTTGGATGATTCGTTAAAAGAACTCATCGATCTTGAAGCTGATATCGAAGTTCTCTCTTCCGGTTTTCTCTGGTCAGAAGGCCCTGTCTGGGTTCCTGAGAAGGAACATTCACATGGCGGTTACCTTCTTTTTTCCGACATTCCTAACAATCGTGTGGTGCGCTGGGACGAAGGAAAAGGCGCTGAAACCTGGCTCAAGCCATCGGGCTACACCGGGGCAGAACCTTATGGAGGCGAGCCCGGTTGCAACGGCCTCCTTCTCGATACTGAGGGTCAGCTCATTTCCTGTGAGCACGGCGACCGCAGGCTGTCCGTTCTGACCAAGGGCGGTGGCAAGCGCACGCTCGTCGACAACTACCAGGGTAAACGCCTCAACAGTCCTAACGACGTCTGTCTCGGCTCAGACGGCAAGACCTTCTACTTTACGGACCCTCCCTACGGACTCCCGAAGCGGTGGGAAGATCCCCGCCGTGAGCTCGACTTCTGCGGTGTCTATCGACTCAGCCCAGACGGGGAAATCACGCTCCTCACCACGGAGATGACTCGGCCTAACGGAATAGCCTTTTCTCCTGATTTCAAAACGCTCTACGTGGCCCAGTCTGATCCTGAAGCCGCCCTCTGGAAATCGTTTCCTATGAAGGACGATGGAACGATCGGCGAAGGCACCGTCTTTCACGATGCTACCGAAGCCTTCAAAGAAGGACTCCCCGGTTTGCCCGATGGATTGAAAGTAGATGAGAAAGGCAATCTCTGGGCGACCGGTCCGGGAGGTGTCTATATCTTCGCCCCGGACGGAAAACTGCTCGGGCGAATCTCTACTGGAGAAAGAACCGCGAACTGCGCCTGGGGAAATGACGGCACCGTCCTTTACATGACTGCAGATACTTATCTCTGTCGTATACAAACTAAGACCAAAGGTGCCGGTTGGTAGGCGCTTTCTGTCATGGCAAGGTGGAGCTGTAAAATCGATTCGCGAGGTCGTATCATTCGCGGCCTGCTCGGCATTGTTGCCCTGGGATCCGGAATCTACCTGCTTATCAGGACTGATAGCGCTTTCTGGTCGACCGGGCTGTGCACGCTGGGCGCCTTTGCTCTCTTTGAAGCGGTTAAAGGCTGGTGCGCACTGCGCGCCCTCGGGGTCAAACTGCCCTTTTGACACGGGACCTCTCCACTTGCGGGAGCGTTGGGTCTCTGGCACTTTACTGGATGCTTCGACTTCGGCATTTTCTTCTCGTCACTGCTCTGCTGGGCCACACCCAGCTGCCCGGTGCCGAACTCGAGGTCGCTAAAGGTCTGACCTCACGACCGGCTGTCGACGAAGGGTTGCTGGCTCACCCCTTTGCTGCCGCTCTTGATCACCGCGGCCGACTCTTTGTCAGCGACAGCGAGGGCATCAAGAGACTTGAGGACAGCAATCTCGACGGAGTCTTCGATACCTCCACTCTCGTGACCGACGAACTCACCGAGGCTCAGGGAATTCTATGGGTGGACGATTCTCTCTACATTCTTTCTCCCCCATCCCTGTGGAAGTTTACCGACACCAACGGCGATGCCATCATCGAAGAAAGCGAAGAACTGGCCACCGGTTTCGCGGAACCCTCCGAAGTGATCGGTGCTCACGGCCCGTTCCTTCACCCGAACGGTCGCATCTACTGGACCCAACCCCGGGCGCGTTTTGAAATCCCTGACAGCGACACCAACCAGATCATGTTCTCAGGAGAAAGCGCACGGGTCTGGTTCTGCCAGATTACCGGAAGTGATCTCGACTTCTTTGCCGGAGGCGGCATGGATGCTCCCACGGAACTCGACTTCACCGATCGTGGCGAAATGCTCGGAGTCAGCAACGGTTTCTATGGGCGCCCCCGCGGCGATGCTCTCGCTCATTGGATTTATCGCGGCGCTTATCCCCGTCGGGACCAGGCCCGGGCCCTCGCCGAACACGCCCGCACCGGTGATTTGCTTCCGGGAATTCATAACTTCGGCTCCACCGGAGTAAGCGGTTTCCTGCGCTACCGAAGCGGCCAGCTCAAGCGCAACTGGACCGACCAGTGGTTCACCACTCATCTCGATGAACCCCGGGTCACGCGCACGAGAATGAACCTCAACGCTTCGTCCTATGAAGCGGCAGAAACCGAGACCGTTTTCCACCTCGAGAGCGCCGTCTCCCGTTTCACCGACCTGATTGAAGACCACAACGGCGACCTGCTGGTGATTGATAGCGGCACGCCTGCCACAATGGAGGTAGCCGAACCGGGGAGAGCGCTTCCTTTCTCAAACGGAACGATTCATCGTATCTCCAGGGAAGGCATGGCTTACCAACCCCCGGCCCACCTCGACTGGGATCAACTCACTGCCGAGGACGTGGCCAACCTTCTCTTCGCCGAGGAACACTGGGTTCGCTCCAAGGCCATCACCGAACTCGCGGTTCGTGGCGCCCCTGCTATTCCGGAACTTCGCGACATCCTGATGCGATCCAGCGTTCCCGAGAGCGTTCGCCAGAATGCGGTTTGGGCTCTCGCCCGAATGAAGTTCTCCGAATCTATCGACTTGATCTACGACGCCCTCACCGACCCCAGCCCCAATGTTCGCCAGGCTGCCTGCAATGCCATGAGTGTCACCCGCACCTGGCAGCAGGTTGCCGCCAACCAGCCGGCGGAGCGGAACATTGAACTGGAAAGAAACCGAACCATCTCCGGTGCCCTCGCTCACATCGTGCGCTCCGACGAGCCCGCCGTGGCGCGCAGTGCCGCAGTTGCTCTCGGGCGCATGGGAGAATTTCGCTCGATCGGCGCCATCCTGGGTCGTCTCGGCCGAACCGAGAATGATCGCTTTCTCGAGCATTCGCTTATCTACGCACTCATTGAGATCGACGACCACGAGACCACTCACGCAGCGCTCGACTCGGAAAACCCGAGCGTTCTCAACGGAGTCGTCTGGGCCCTTGAGGAAATGCCCTCGTCTCAGATCGAGATTCTCGATGTCCTACCCCTGCTCGAAATTCAGGACACCCAATTGCGGGAATCACTCGTCGCGATCACCGCGAACCACCCGAACTGGGACGCCGGCCTCGCCAACCGCTTCTTCGAATGGGCCGACGCCCTCAACGAGCACCGAGTCACGACCCTTGAACTTCTCATTCCCGGGATGATCGCTTCGCCCCCGATCAATGATTTCATCTCTGCGATGGCCGAATCCGATCAGGCGGACAAGCGGTCTCTCGCTCTCAGTCTGATCAACCTTTCTCCCAAGACAGCATTGAATCCAGCGTGGATGGAGTTGCTCCTGTCGGCTCTCGATCCACAATCGTCTCCCCGGGATCTTGAAAATGCTCTCGGCATCGCGGCCAGATATCCGGACAATGCCTTGAAACAGCCTCTCGAAGTTCTCAGCAAATCCGATGAAATCAGCCCCCAGTTCGAAGCCGATGCGGCTTCTATCCTGGAAATGATCTCCGAAGCTTCAGCCCCACCCGTGGCGAAGCCTCTACCTGAGCCCCGGGAGAATAAGGCCCCCTGATTGACTCTCGTTCGCTTGCCACAAAACCCCATTGCGCTTCACATCAGCAAGGGGTACAGATCCCGCGGCAGTTCTGCGACTCAGCACGCTGCTTTCTCATCATCCCAAGTCACTTTCACTCACTTTGAGCACGCAGGAAAAAACTGTTTCAGCCGACGTCGCCGACGAGATCGATCGTCGCCGCACTTTCGCGATCATTTCCCACCCGGACGCCGGTAAAACCACGCTGACGGAAAAGCTCCTGCTCTACGGAGGTGCCATTCACCTGGCAGGAAGCGTCACCGCTCGTAAGAACCAGAACTCCACCGCCAGTGACTGGATGGAGATGGAGAAAGAGCGTGGTATCTCCGTGTCTTCCACCGTGCTCCAGTTCGAATACGACGGATCCTGCGTGAACCTGCTCGACACGCCCGGTCACCACGATTTCTCCGAGGACACCTACCGCGTGCTCTCCGCCGTCGACTCAGCCGTCATGGTGATTGATGCCGGTAAAGGTATCGAGGCCCAGACGCTGAAGCTCTTTGAAGTCTGCCGAAAGCGAGGCGTTCCCATCTTCGTGTTCATCAATAAGATGGACCGCCCTTCCCGCCCGCCGCTCGAACTGATTGACGAACTCGAGCGTGTCCTTGGACTCCCGCCCGTGCCCCTCAATTGGCCGCTTGGTGATGGTCCGCGCTTCCGCGGAATCTTCGACCGCGAGAAGAACGCCGTGAACCTCTTTGAGCGCACTCCCCACGGAGCGTTCAAAGCGCCGCTCTCCGTGGCCGGCATTGAGGATGAGGCCGTCAAGAATGAGGTCGACTCCGAGATCTACGATGCTGCCGTGCAGGAAATCGATCTTCTCGACGGTGTTACCGAAGAACTTGATATGGCGAAGGTGCTCGAAGGCCAGCAGATGCCTATCTTCTTCGGCAGTGCGATGAACAACTTCGGCGTGGAGCTGATGCTTCAGCGCTTCCTTGAACTCGCTCCCAAGCCTGCTGCGCGTGAGTCCAAAGGCGAACCCGTCAGCCCGCATCACGATGCGTTCTCCGGCTTCGTGTTCAAGATCCAGGCAAACATGAACCCGCGTCACCGCGACCGGGCCGTGTTCATTCGAATCGTTTCGGGCGTCTTCGAACGAGACATGCAGGTCAATGACGTCCGCACCGGCAAGAAGGTGCGACTCGGCAACGCCCAGAAGCTGTTCGGTCAGGATCGGGAAACGCTCGACCACGCCTACGCCGGCGACATCCTCGCCCTTGTCGGCAACTATGACTTCCTCATTGGCGACACCGTCACCAGCAACAACAAGCTGATCTACGACGAGATGCCGCGCTTCAAGCCGGAGTGCTTTTCCTATCTCTTCAACAACGACACCGCCAACATCAAGCGCTACCGCGCCGGTCTCGAGCAGTTGCTCAAAGAGGGCGTTGCCCAGGCCTACGATGTCCACGGAAGTGCCCAGCGAGTTCCCTTGCTCGGAGCTGTCGGCCCCCTTCAGTTCGAAGTCTTCAAGGCACGCCTAGAGAACGAATACAACGTCGACTGCCGCCTCGAAGGTTCTCCCTGGTCCGTAGCCCAGTGGGTTCGCCCGAAGGATCCGGTTCCCGACGCCAACACTCGCGATGCGCCTGATGTCACCCTGCCGTCGGGCTGCTCCCTCGCCCGTGACGAAGAAGATCAGTGGATCGTTTTGCTTCCGGCGGCGTATCTTGTGAGTATCTTGCACGACCGGAACGAAGCGTTTGAGTTCAGCGACTCTCCGTTTCCTTCGCCGGTGCACGACTGATTCATTATGACTGCTGCGATCCTCTCCATCCTTGCCCTGCTCGGTATCGGAGGAGGCATCGCCTGGATCCGGGGAAAGAAGCAAAAACGCCGCGCGGATCTTCTTGCCAAACCGCTGCCCGAAGAGTGGCAGGAAATCATCGGTAAGGATTTCCCCCGCTACCAGGGACTGCCTGCTGAACTCCGCCGTTCTCTCGATGGATACATCCAGATTCTCATGGCGGAGAAACGCTTCGAACCCTGTGGTGGTCTCGAAGAAGTCAGCCTGCGAATGAAACTTCTCATCTGTGCGCAGGCAGGCCTTTTGCTGATCCGCCTGAAACAGCACGGGTTCTACCGAAAGCTGAAGTCCATCCTCGTTTATCCCGGTGCCTTTCAGGACAGTGGCCGCCGGCGTTTCGGGCTTCACGAGGAAGAAGACGACTTCACCATGCTGGGTGAATCCTGGTCAACCGGGTCGGTCATTCTCTCGTGGGAGAGCATCCTCGCCGGCGCCCGCAATGCCGATGACGGAATGAATGTCGTCATTCATGAATTCGCTCACCAACTCGACCAGGTCGACGGCGCCGCTGACGGGGTTCCGATTCTGCAGGACCGCTCCGCTTACCAGCAATGGGCCAAGGTCTTTCTTCGCAACTACGAAGAACTCGTTGAGGAGGTTGAACGAGGCAAAGGACGGCGGTCACTCATTGATCCCTACGGAGCCACCAATCCCGCCGAGTTCTTTGCCGTCGCTTCCGAAACCTTTTACGAAGAGGCCCGACAGCTCAAAAAGAACCAGCCCGATCTCTACGACGAGCTGAAGAGGTTTTACGGCGTCGATCCCGCGAGCTGGGAACGCGTTTAGTCCTACTCTGAAAGAGCCGCCTTACTCTCTTCGGAAAGATTCGCGATGGGGTAGCGATAGACCTGCCCATTCGCCAGTTTCAGGAGAGCGACGTCACCTTCGACGCGGAGCAGAGTTGCCGTGATCGTTTTCCCTTCGGTGTTGGTCCACTCACGCGGCTGGGCTGGCTCGGGAAGCCCGCTTTCTTTCTCATCCATCTTGCCACCATCTACGCTGGCAACAAACCCCGGTTCGCCCTCCTTGGGCATGTAACCCTTCTCGCCGGTCTTGCCGTCGATGGTGGCACCTTCCGCAATCCAAAGCTGGACCATGGCAGTTTCTTCCGGGGTGAGACGCTCGCCTTTGCCTTCAGGAGGCATCGCGTCCTTGTCATCGGCGGGACGAAAGAGGGTCACGAAGAGATAACTGGCATCCCAGTCGCCGGGAACCACGATATTATTCTTATCGAGGCGGGCCGCGAAGTGCTTCGGATCATCCACCTTAAAGCCCCCCTTTACCTTGACGGAATCGCTGTGACACTCCGCACACTTCTTCGTGAAGATGGGCATGATGTCCTTCTCATACTCGAGGGCATACAATGGGACTGTCAGAAGAGCTGCCGCGGCGATGAGGGTATACGTTTTCACAGCATTCATTCTACGTTCCGCGGCGGCAAAGTCACTTCGGCTCGACGACATCATTGCGGGAAATTTACAGTAACGGAGGCAGGAGGAAGATAACCATCGCCGCCACATTGAGCCCAAAGGTCACCAGGCCAATCACAAGGTACATCGGAGATACCTTTCCCTGCTTGATCAAGCTGATCAGCATCCAAACGCAGATGCCCTGTGTGATAAAAAAGAGCAACCAGATCACGAACCAGAAATCCCCGATCCACTTGATCAGTCCGAAGCGCCAGTGAGCCATCAGGAGCAGGCCCGAATTCAGCATCCCGAGACCAAGGCCCTTGACGGCGCCTTCATGACGCACAGGGGAAAACGACACGAACAGGCCGGCGACGATTTGGATAACAGCAACAATGGCCCAGATCAACGCCGGCTCCATCGCCACAGCTTCAACTTCAGAAGTAGGATTCATTCACTCAGATTTGGATTCGACCTGTCGACGCTTCACTTCCCGTTCCATCGAGATCAGCGTGCCCGGCATCGATTTTTTCTGCCCCTGCTTTATCACAAACCGGGGCGCAAAGACACCGGGATCAATGTGCAGAGCATAGACGACCAGGAAAGTAGATTCGTCCGGTCCATCAAAAATCCACCAGGCACCGGTCACGTTCTTGATTTCCCCCCCAAGGTAGAAAAACTCCGTTTTCGATTTCGGGGTCAGGACGTAACGCAGGGTGTAGGTGTAGGCGCCCTTGGGTCCGCCAACGTGAGTGCGTTGTTTCACAGTCAGGACATTCCCTTCTTCCTCAAGCACCTCCGAATCAAGAATCCCGTCGACATAATCCTCCGCGTCTTCCTTGTCGTTGAGCACTTCCCAGATCAGGTCGCGCGACCCGGTAATCAGCCGCCCCGCGGTGACAAAGCGCTGATCCGGTTCGGCGCCATCGTCAGGACGGGAGGAGAAGATCACCGCTTCGCCTGACTCCAGCACGCTTCGATGCTCTTCGGACAATGCTGTATACTCCCACGCCTGAAGACCGGGAAGAAGGAGAGCAAAGGCCGGAATGAACCAGACTATAGAAATGTGTTTCACGCGTTCCTGAAACTAACATAGAAAGGGTTCAAATCGACGGTGGAATTCAATCGATAAGGTGGGCAGCTTACGCCGATTCGAAAGACCTCCGACTTCCGCTATCATTCGAAAACGCCCTCCCTATGATCGCCCCTGGCAATCCCGGATCCTGTATCATTCATGGAGGCATGATTACCCTGCCTCGATGAATAGAAGGTGAGAAACTCTACTCTGACCCTTCCGCCGCCGGCTTGTCCTTCACCGGAATGGGAACTCCCAGCTTCTTGAGCTTCGGATAAAGCACAGCCCGAAGGTAGCCGTTGCCCGGATTTTCGCGGGCATAGTTCTGGTGATAATCCTCCGCCTCGTAAAACTCCATTGCTTCGACCACTTCGGTTACGATATCACCCCTGAATTCCCCTGACTCGGCCAGTTCCCGAATCTTCGATTCGGCCGCCAGCTTCTGAACATCGTCGTGATAGAAAATGACCGAGCGGTATTGAGGCCCTTTGTCCGGTCCCTGGCGATCCAGCTGGGTCGGATCATGGGATTCAAAGAAGCGGTCCAGCACCTCACTGTAAGCGATCACCTCAGGATCAAAGTGCACCTGGACAACCTCGGCATGCTCCGTCCGACCGGAAGCGACGCGTGAGTAATCAGCATCTCCAGCGCTTCCTCCCATGTAACCGGAGACTGCTGACAAAACGCCGTCGGTCTGGTGAAACACTTCCTCAACGCACCAGAAGCACCCACCTCCAACGGTGGCCACTCCCGATCCCTCAGGAATTTCAGCCAAATCAGGATCTACCGGCATCACTTCTGTCTCGGCGCCCGTGAGGAAATACGGCTGCATCAAACGCCAACCAATGAAAGTCGCCAGAGCGAACGCGAGAAACACATATAAACCTGCTTTCATCTTTCTTCCTTTCGCTTCAATTGAGTTGCTCTCGCCGTAAAGGGCTGAAGCAATACGGAACCTCGTTCTGATCGATCCAGGCAAGCGCAATAACTTTCGTCGCCTGAACTGGTGACGAATTGAGCCGGAGGTAGGAATTTCCGCCAAGCTGACGCGTCTGATCAGACGCGCAGCCGGCGCGGTAAGCCATCCATCTTCTTTCCATATCACTAAAGACGAAAGAATTTCGAAACACTTACGTATCCTGCTTCCTCTCCCCCGGAACCAATCTACTATCCCCATTTTACCTATCCCGAACCCGCTCGGCCCTTTCGAGCACCGACACCCCCGCTATCGCGCAAAAATCCAATTCGACAGGACTTTTCAGAACCGCTTATCATTCCATTTCCGGGCAGTTTGGCACCCATCCTGCCCCCAAAGGTAACGCACTCCACCATGGCAGCAACGGCATCCCCTCCCGAACCAGAACTCGGTAGCTCCGACAAGGAAGTTATCGAAGAACTCAAAGCGGCCCACGCGGCCATGAAACAGCAACTCGACCTGGTGATCGTGGGGCAGGACGAAGTCATCGAGCAGCTGCTGATTTCCATTTTCTGTCGATCCCATGCCCTTCTCGTCGGTGTGCCGGGCCTGGCCAAGACTCTGCTCGTCTCCACCCTCTCGGAAGTCCTCGATCTCAGCTTCAAGCGGATCCAGTTCACCCCCGATCTCATGCCCGCCGACATTACCGGCACCGAGGTCCTCGAGGAAGACCATGGAACCGGCAAGCGTATCTTCAAATTCGTCAAAGGTCCCGTCTTCGCGAACATGATCCTGGCCGATGAGATCAACCGGACCCCGCCGAAAACGCAGGCCGCCCTGCTCGAGGCGATGCAGGAACATCACGTCACCATCGGCGAAGAAACCTACCCCCTGCCTGAGCCGTTCTTCGTCCTCGCCACGCAGAACCCCATCGAACAGGAGGGCACCTATCCCCTGCCCGAAGCGCAGCTGGACCGTTTCATGTTCAACATCCGGGTGAACTACCCCACCGCTGAAGAGGAAGAATCCATCATCAAGCGCGTCACCGGGACCTACAAAGCCCAGATCGAGAAACAGCTCACCGGCGAAACCGTCCTGAAACTCCAGGACGTCGTCCGACGAGTGCCCGCTGCCGATCACGTTGTTTCCTACGCGGCCCAGATCGCTCGAGCCTCCCGCCCCAAAGAAGAGGGCGCTCCTGATTTCGTCAAAGAAATGGTCTCCTGGGGAGCGGGTCCGCGAGCCGGCATTTACCTGGTTCTTGCCGCCAAGGCCCGCGCTATTCTCCAGGGACGATATCACACGACTACCGCCGATGTACGCGCCGTGGTTCACCCCGTGCTGCGTCACCGCGTCCTGACCACGTTCAACGCGGAGGCCGCCGGGGTCACCAGCGACGACATCGTCACCATGCTGGTCGACCAGTTCCAGCCGAGTGCTGACCTCGACATTTGATTCCATGCCGGAAAGCGCGTCACCCGCCTTCACCGACCTGCTTCCGGGCGAGATCATCAACATGATCTCCCGGTTGGAATTCCTCGCGCGCAGCGCGAAGGAAGGCACCATCAACGGCCGCCACTCCAGCCCCCACAAAGGTTTCTCGGTTGAGTTCGCCGAACACCGCCAATATGTGAGCGGAGACGACCTCCGCAATCTCGACTGGCGGGTCTACGGCAAAAGCGACCGTTACTACATCAAGCAATTCATCGAGGAGACCAACATGCGAGTCACCATCCTCCTCGATGCGTCGGGGTCGATGGCCTACTCCGGCGACGAAGCAACTTCGCTGGGTGGGCGTGAATGCCTCTCCAAGTTTGAATACGGCCGCTATCTCGCCGCCGCACTGACCTACCTCTTGATCCGACAGCAGGATGCCGTCGGCCTCGTCACCTTTGCTGACGGCATCAAGCGCTACCTTCGCCCCACAGCCAAACCCAGCCAGGTCCGTGCTATTCTCGAAGAGCTGTCTAACACTCAGCCCACCGAAGACACCCGTTGCGCCGACACCTTTCACGAGATTGCCGAACGCATTCCATCGCGCGGACTCGTCATTGTGATCAGTGATCTCTTCGATGATGCCGAAGCCATCAAGAACGCGCTCCATCACTTCCGCTATAAGAACCACGAGCTCGTCGTTTTCCATCTCATGGCGGAAGAGGAGTTGACCTTCCCCTTCGAAAAGTTCGACGACTTTCGCTGCCTCGAAGTCGAGGGCCGCAAACTCAACATCGACCCTTCGACAATCCGGGCCTCTTATCTCGACCGGGTCCGCGAGCACCTCAAGGCCATGGAACTGGCCTGCGGCCAAATGCAGGCGGACTACGTTCCGATCAATACCAAGACCGGAGTGCCGGAGGCACTATTCACCTACTTTTCTCAAAGAAAGACCTGATCCTTGTTGTTTCTCAATACAGCGCTCGTGATCGGAGCTCTTGCGATTGCCATTCCGATCATCATTCACCTGCTCAATCGCCGTTCCAAGAAGATCGTCGACTGGGGTGCGATGAACTTTCTGCTCGAGTCGCTCGCGATTCGAAACCGCCGCATCCAACTCGAGGAAGCGCTTCTCATGGCGACGCGTTGCCTCCTCGTCGGGCTCCTCGCACTGGCGCTGGCGAGACCGTTCATCCCGCCGGGCACGACCATTCCCTGGATCGTCATTCTCCCCGTCATGCTGATCGGCGTCGTCGGTCTGGGTGTTGCGGTGGTTCTTCACGGCGAGAAAAAATGGCAGCGCTGGATCGGGGGCACCTCCATTATCCTGCTGCTTTCCTGCATTGGTCTGATCGCGTTTGAGAAGTACCTCAACCTCTCCCGATTCACCCCGGGGGCCCGACAGGATGTGGCGCTGATTATCGATGGTTCGACTTCCATGTCGATCATGACCAACGGCGAGACCAACTTTGAACGAGCAGTCGAGGAAGCACGAACTCTGATCAAACGCGCTCCGCGCGGACATGCCTTCAGTCTCATCCTCGGCGGCCCGTCACCGACCGGCATCATTCTTGACCCCACCACTGATCGCGCCGAACTCGAAACCGCCCTCGATGATCTCGCCCCTATCGACGGGGCCATGGCGACCTACCAGACCTTCACGCTGGCTTCGCTCAGTCTTGCCCGCGGTGACAATCCGGCCAAACAAATCGTTATCCTGACTGATGAACAGAATATCGGCTGGGAAATCGGCAAAGCCGGTCAATGGAGTTTTCTGCGCGACGCCTTCCAGAATCTCACCACCGAGCCCCAGATCCTGCTTCGCAAGCTTCCCCTGCCGGACTACATCCGAAACCTCGCCGTCACCGACGTCGCTTTTTCGCGCGAGATCGTTGGGGTCGACCGCCCCGTCGACATCTCCGTCACAGTTCGCAATACCGGCAACGAAGCTGTTACCCCGGGTGCGCTGCTTCTTTCTGTCGGAGAAAGCCGCCCCTACCGGGACCAGTCCATCGCCCAGCTCCAACCTGGAGAAAAACAAACCGTCACCTTTTCCCATCAGTTCTCCGATCCCGGCGCTCACTATGTCTCGGCAGAACTCGAAGTTCAGGATGACATCGCCACTGACAACCAGGGCTTCTACGCCACCAACGTCGCCGACCGTCTCAAGGTGCTCATCGTCGATGGACGACCTTCCGGCCGGGTGCTTGACCGGGCCTCGACCTTCGCCGCGGTCGCCCTGGCGCCTTCGTCCCTCACTCTCGATCCCACCCTCAAGGCCAACAACGAAGCTGTCGCTGACGAGTCGTCCGACAATTTCGACATGTTCTACGACCCCACCCTCGACCTCATCGAATTTCTGGTCGAACCCATCGTCGTTAATGCGCCCGAGATTGCCACCATTTCGGAATTCGAACCCTACGATGCCGTCATTCTCGGCGACGTCCCCCGTCTTCCCGAAGCCACCGCCAAAGCTCTCGCTTCCTACGTTCGCAGTGGCGGCGGCCTGCTCGTGGCTGCCGGTCACAAGTCCCAGCCTGACTTCTACAACCAGTGGAAACTCGGAGACGGTCTCCCCGTGCTTCCCGCCCTGCTCGACGACCAACCCACCGTCGCCAACACCGGCGAGCACTTCACGCCTTCTCCCGGCTCACTCACCCACCCCGCTCTTCGCAAAGTCGCCGAGCCCGGCAAGAGCGATTTCCTCGAGACCTTCATCACGAATTACCGTGGGCAGGAGGTTCCCGAATCTCTCAATCGCATCACCTCGGTCGGCGCCCGCTTGAACAATGGCGCCATCCTTCTTTCCAACCGTCAGCTTGGCCGGGGCCAGGTTATCCTGACAAGCATACCACTCGACCTCACTTCGGGGAATCTTGTCACCCGCCAGGCGTTTCTGCCCTACCTGCACGAACTGGTCTACTACCTCGCTGACCCGGCCGCCTACGAACTCAACCTCGACCCGGGATGGGAGATCAGCATCAATCTCGCGGCACGCCGTGGCCGCGCCATCGGGCAGGGCCTGGTCGGCAAATACTACAAAGACAGCTACACCAAGGAACCTTCCCTCGTAAGAACCGACGATTCCATCAAGTTCAACTGGCACAACGGCACGCCGGCCGCAGGTATCCCGGTCGACAAGTTTCGAGTTGAGTGGGAAGGCAGCCTCCAGTTCCCCGAGACCAATCGCTACGCCTTCATCACCGACCTCGACGGAAGGCTCAACGTTACGATCAACAACAAGCGCATCGGAGATTTCAAGTCACCCGGCAGCCGCAAGCAGATCGGCTTCAAATTCGAAGGCGACAAATGGTATGACTTCCGCGCCACTTTCGAGGATGAAGGTGGAGACGCCAAGGCCACCCTGATGTGGGAGTCCGACTCCATGGGCCGGCAGGTTATCCCGTCCCGCGCCTTCCGCACTTTCTCCCAGGAAGAAGACGAAGCCGGCCGCCAGTCATCGCTCACTTCCTACCAGGTCAAGGGCCCCGGAGGCCGGCCCCGCACCGCTCAGCTTGCTTCGGTCGGAACCGGATCCATCCTCAAGCTTCAGGGCGAAATTTCCTCGGGCCTCTACCACCTCGTTGTCCCCGAAGAGCAGCGTCTTTTCTTCTCCCATTTCCTCGCCGAAGAAGGTTCCGAAATTCCCTTCACCGTCCGACGTGACGAATACGAGAGCCAGTTGGAGAGACTCTCCGAAGCTGACTACAACTTCATCGGTAACTTCGTAACCCTGTCACAGCCACAGACCCTTGAGGAGTTGGTGGGATTTCTCAACGGAAACCAGTTCGGCCAGGAGCTCTGGCGCTACCTGGCGATCGGCGCCTTCCTCTTTCTCCTCCTTGAGGTCACTCTTTCACGCTGGATCGCCCACAGTCGACGGATGGGAGAGGACATCACGATCCAATTTGAATCCAAGGACGCCCCGTCGACCAAGTTCCACGAGCAACTCGTCAAAATGGGAAAATCAGGCTAACACTACCACCATTTGAATCCGGAAGATTACAGTCGAGACGATCTCACCGCTCTGGGAGTGGGCGCCCTCAGTGCGATGCTGGTGATCAGCATCATCCTGTGGTTTGCGGTCCACTCGGCGCTGAAACGCTTTCCTCACTTCAGCTGGCGTATCGCCGGGGCCTTCCTCGCCGGAGTCGGATGCTGGGCCGCCCTCCAGATCCTCGCCCAGACGCTCGCCCTCGCCACTTCGTGGCCGCTCCTTGGCCTCGCCATCGCCGGAGGAATCGCCATCGAATGGATCGTGGGTCTCTACCAGTTTGAGAGAACCCTCGTTTCACCGGGCAAAGGCCGCTTTCTCCTCGGGCTGCGTTTTGCTGCTCTCATCATTCTTTTGCTGGTTCTCGCCCAACCCGTTCGCTCCTTTCTCGAATCCCGCGAGATCGAACGGGAAGTGGCGATTCTCGTTGATGAATCCGACTCCATGCTCCTGGCCGACCAGCGCCTCAATGCTTCGGAACGCCTCGACCGCGCCGCCCTTTCCGATCTTCCCGAGATCGCCGATCGACCTCCGCTTCGCGAGATCAGCAACCTGGTCGAATCCATCGACTCGCAACTTGCCGACGAAGTTCGCGCCTTTGAAGCGGCGCCCAGTCCCGAGGCCGCTGTCGAAAGCCGGGTTGCCCAACTCACCGAACTGATCGACTCGCTCTCCGAAACTAACCTTTCGCTGACTGAACTTCTTGAGCAAACCCGGCAGGAATCTTTCCCCGATGAAGTCGCGGACCGGCTCACTGACTACCACAAGCGCAGTCGCGACGGCATCACCCGTATCCTTGGAACGGCGAAGAAGGCACTCGAGTCCAACAACGCGCCCGAACTTCTCAAGCAGATCAAAGTCGCCCGCACGGAACTCGAATCGGTGCGCAACACCTTGCCGACAACCACCCTCAAGGCCGACGACCACTACTACCGCGCCCTCCCGCAGGACGCCCGTTCGCGGATCGACCAGGCCGCCAACACCACGCGGCTCGAGCTGGCACGACGCGTTCTCGAATCGACTGTCTCACCCTCGGAAGACGAAACCCAAGAGGGTTCAGCGAACGACCTGACCCTGTTGAGTCGACTCAGTGAAGACTACAACCTGCGTTTCTACCGCTACGCTCAGGACGTCGCTCCATTCAACGATCTCTCCGATGAATCGGCCTTCACCGGCTCGCTCAACACCGACCCCACCCGCACCCAGACTGATCTCACCAGTGCGCTCGAACACGTTCTCGATACCACCGCACCGGAATCACTCGCCGGCGTCCTTCTTCTCTCGGACGGCCGCTCCAACAGTCAAACGCTTCCCGAAGACAGTCTTCGCCAACTTGCGGTGCAAAACACCCCTCTCTCTGCTGTTCCGGTCGGCAGCCGCCTCGGCCCCGTGGATCTCTCAATCCTCGACCTCAAGGCACCCGAATCCATTTACCTCGACGACCGCGTTGTCGTCGGAGCGGAGATCAAAGCCGACGGCTTGCTTGGCGAAACCATCGAAGCCGAACTGCTTTGCAACGGCGCGGTCGTGGAAACCCAGACCCTGGAAATCTCCGACGTCGACTTCCGCTCCGAACTTCGCTTCGTTCATCGCCCTGAGGAAAAGGGCATACTTGATTACCAGATTTTCCTCAAACCCGACGAAGGCGAGTTGTTTAAGAACAACAACACCTGGGACTTCAAAGTCGCCGTGACTGACGACCGCACCAACGTTCTTCTCGTCGACGGATACCCCCGATGGGAATTCCGATACCTTCGCAACCTTTTCTACGGAAGAGACAAGTCCGTCCACCTCCAGTACGTGCTGATGAATCCCGACGAGATTTACCGGGGCCCGGAACTCGAACCTGTTTACGCCAGCGCCTCCCGCCCCTTCGGTGAAGCCGAAGCAACCAAGCTTCCCCGCACCCCGGAAGAGTGGCAACTCTTCGACGTCATCATTTTAGGCGACATCAAACCCGATGCGCTCAGTTCACGAGACTGGCAGTCCATCAACGAAGCGGTCACCCGCCGCGGAGCCATGCTCGTCTGTGTGGCCGGCGCACGCCACATGCCCCACGCCCACAGCAATGAAACGCTGCAGACGCTTCTCCCGATCAACTACACGACCGACGGCGAAGCCCGCTTCGACTCTCCGGAACCGTCCTTCAAGATTGAACTCACTTCGGCCGGTCAGTCACACGCCGTCACGTCGCAGTCGAGCAGCCGCGCGCTCAACCTTGATCGCTGGAACGGATTTCAACCGATGCAATGGCGCTTCGTCGCCGACGGCGTCAAAGAAACCGCCGAAGTGCTCGCCTTTGCTCGACCCAACGGATCGGTCAGCCTGAATGGCAGCATCACACCGGACGGCTCTCCCGGATCGGTTGAAGCCGCCATTGAGCAACTCGCCAATCGCAAGACGATCGAGCAGGACAACGCCGTCATTTCGACGATCCGGGCAGGTCTCGGCAAAGTGCTCTTCTTGAACTCAGACCAGACTTGGCGCTTTCGCTACGGCGTGGGCGATACTTACCATCACCGCTTCTGGGGACAGGTGATGCGCTGGGGTGCCGGCCCCAACCTGCGCTCCGGCGGCGATTTGATTCGCCTCGGTTCCGACCGCCTCAGCTACACCCCGGATGATCCAGTCACGGTCACCGCAAAAGTACTCGACGCCGAGCGCCGCCCTGTCACCGACGCCGAGATTGAAGTCGAAGTCTGGAAAGACGGCGTCCGGCTCAATCAACAGCGCATGAGCTATCGCAGCGATTCTTCCGGCCTCTATGAAACGAGCCTTCCCAATCTGACTCGCGAAGGCAACTACGAGCTGCGCCTCGCCGGAGAAGCGATTGACCAATCCCTTGCCGCGAACCCTGACGGCCCTGACACGATCTCAACCGAACTCCTCGTTGTCTCGACAAGGAACCCGGTCGAACTCGCCGAACTCACCGCCGACCGCGACTTTCTCAATCACGCCACCCAGCTCACCGGGGGCCGCCTCGCCGAGCTCCATGACCTTGAATCTCTGCTCACTTCGTTTGGAGCACCCAAGGAAATCCTGACCGAACAACGCAACATCACGCTCTGGGATACCTGGCCGATGTTGCTCGCCTTTTTGGGCTTTCTAACCACAGAATGGATCGTGCGCCGACGCAGCGGTCTTGTTTAATCCCAAACACTGAATCCACATGAGCACGCTCGAAGCCGCCTTCAGCCAGTTGCCAGCTCCGATCCAGGACAAGCTGGGATCAATGATCCGGCGGGTTCGGCGTCTGCTCTTCATTCGCGGACTCTGCGCCACCCTCGCGGTGGCCCTCGCCTGCCTGCTCACGATCATGCTCATCGACGCGAGCGTGACCCTCTTTTCCTCCACTTCCCGCTGGGTGCTCAGCCTCAGCGGCCTCGGCATCACGCTTGTCGCAGCATGGTGGTTCCTGCTTCGTCCCCTCTCACGTCGATTCACTCTCACCCAGATGGCGAGGATCATCGAGATTCGCCATCCCGAGCTTCAGGAACGTATCTCCACCGCGGTGGAACTTCTTTCCTCCAATGACCCCGAGTCGATCAAAGGTTCCGAAGAACTCATCGGTGCCGTGGTTGACTCCGCCATTGTCGACGTTGAGGCTGTCGATCCGAAAACCGAATTCAAGCCGGCCCGCACCGCAAAATTCGCCGGCATCGCCCTGGCACTGACACTTGTCATTGGTGGCGCTCTCATCATCTGGCCGACGCAATCCTGGACTCTGCTCCAGCGTGCCGTAGCACCCTTTCTCGATATCGGGAACGCTTATGCTGACTCTCTCGTTGTGGAACCTGGAGACATTCGGATTGCCAAGGGCGAGACAGTCACCATATCCCTGTCAGCAAACCATAAAAAGCTGAAGCGCGCCGAGATTCGACGCCTCCTCGAAGACGGCAGTGAATCTGTCGAACGAATGACTCTTGATTTCGAAGGAGAAGACGGCACCAGGCAGTTCTCCATTTCCTTTCCCGCGGTCGAGGAAGACTTCACCTATCGCCTGCGGGCCGGTTCGGCCCTGACTCGATATTATGAAGTCACCACCGTAGTCCCGCCCGCTATCGGCCAGATCGAAGTCGAATACGATTATCCCGACTACACCAATCTCGAGACAAAGACAGCCGTCACCGAGACGGGCGAGATTCGGGCGGTCGCCAACACTCACGTTACCCTGACGACGACCCCCACCAAGGGGATCGAGACGGCCAGGCTCGTTCTCAACGATGGAGCCGACCTCGGTGAACCGCAGCTGGTCGAAGGCAACTTGCAATGGCAGTTCGATCTCAAGCCGGGCGTGAATGGCCATTGGAAAATCGAACTCACCGATGCAGACGGCTTCACCAATCAGCCGCTTACCTATCCACTCGAAGTGCTTCCTGACAAATCTCCATCCGTGATTGTCACCCAACCCGTCGAGCGTGAGCTACGTCTCCGCCCCACCGAACAGCTTCCAGTCATCAGCGAGATTATCGAAGACTTCGGCTTTAAGGATGCCGCTTTTCTCGTCACTCCCATTGGTGCTGATCGTCCCGAAGAGATCCCGATCGAACTACCCAAGGCCACGCGAATTGCAGAGACTTATGTCTCCAGTGCCACGCTGAATCTCAGTAAAATTAAGGTGAACGGCAATCAACGGCGGCTTGGCGTTCAGGTCATGGTTCGCGACAGCCGTCCCGAGTCCTATGACGGTCCCGGCGTGGGCCTGAGCGAACCCTTCTTCATCACCCTCGACGTGAATGCCAAGACCCTGGCCCAGCAGGCGGTCGAAGCGAAGAAGAAAGCGGTCGAAGAGCAGTTGCGTAAGGCCAAGCAGGAGCTCGAGAAAGCCCGCAATGAAATGCGTCGTGCTGAGCAGGAACTCAAGCGCACTGACGACGTCTCCGAACGCGCCATGCGCCCTCTCAAGCAATTCTCAGAGAACGCCGAGAACGCACGAAAGGAACTCGATAAGGTCGCCTCCTCCCTCGATGAGTCCTTTCTCCAGGAGCAGGCCGACAAAGCCAGGGCCATCGCCAACGAAGAAGTTGCCCAGGCTCGCGAAACTTCGGATCTGATTCCGGTAACGGACAACAAGTCAGAACGCATCAAGAAGTCTCAGGAGGCCCGCAAGCAAATCGAAGAGGCCATCAAGGGCGTCGATGAAATTGCGAAAGCGATGCGCGAAGCAAACGAAGAGTTCGACATGATCTCCAAGCTCAACGATCTCGCCAATCGCCAGCAGGAACTCGCCAACCGCGCCGAGGAAATGTCCAGAGAGGAAGCGCAGCGCGAGGCCGCCATTAATCAGGCTACCCGTGAATTCACCAAGCAGAAGCTGGAAGAACTGGCCAAAGAGCAGATGGACCAATTCCGAAATCAACAGGAGCAGGTTCAGCAACAACTTGGTGAAATGCTGCAGGATAATCCTGAGGCACTCGAAGAAGTCCTCGGCGCCCAGCAGGAACGAGCCGAGCAACTCGCCGCCGCAGCCGACGCCCTCGCGGAGGAGCAAAAGGACCTCAAGGCACTCAACCAGGAAGCCACCCAGAGTAACGAGGCCAAGCAGGACGCACTCCGTGAACAACTCATCGATCACTTGCAGAAGGAGCAGGAAAAACTCGCTTNCCAAATGCAGGACCAATCNGAGGCCGCNGCNANCNAGCCACAGNCNCCGNAANCCAACGCTTCAGATCCTGACACAACACCCGAANAGCCACAGNAAAACAAACCTTCCGAAAAACTCGCGAAAGCCTCCGATNAGGCCAGTGAAACGGCCGAGCAACTCGCAAATGACAACCTCGAGTCAGCCGCCGATTCGGCCAACGACGCCAGTGAGTCCATGGCTGAAGCGGCAGCCGCCTCCNAAGCCTCGGACGCATCCGAAGCGGCAGAGCCCTCCGAAACAGATTCCTCTGATCCGTCCTCACCAGAAGCCAGTCCCGGCGAGCCGGGAATGGCCGAAGCCGGTGACCAACCCGCCGCAACCGAAGGCAATCAGCCTGAAGTCCCGAACTCTCCCCTGCCATCCCTCGGTGATCTGGCCCAGCGCCAGGATGCTCTTGCCGAACAGATTGAGATGGTTCGGGACGGGGATTTGCAGCAGGCCTTGAGCGCGATCGAAGCCCAACTCCAGGCCGATGCCCAGGCGCTGCGGGCCGAAACTAATTCACTCGAGGAGACCCTCCAGAGTCTCGATCAGCACAACGCGAGGAGCGCCGCCGACCGCGCCGAGCAGGCCCTGAACCAGGGTGCCAACGAAGCTAAGGACGCCGCGCAGCATCTTGCCAATGCCGAACAGATACAGGACCAGGCTCAGTCCAACGGTCAGCTCGAGAGCGGAGAGCTTTCTCAACCTGCCCAGCAAGCCATGCAGCGTGCGGCGCAGGAGCAGCAGCAAGCCGCCCAGGCACTCGATCGGGCTTCCGGAGCACTCGAAGCTTCGGCCAACTCTTTGGCCCAAAGCCAGGAACAGCTCCAACCTTCCGATGATGGCGGCCAGGTCGCTGACAGCGGAGAGATGGCTGAAGGCTTCAACGACGTCACCGAATCCGCCCAGTCGCAGGATGCCCAACAGGCATCTCAGCAGGCTCAGCAAGCCGCCGACTCGCTTCAGCAACTCGCTCAGAATGCGATGAAGAAACTCGGAGCCCAAGGCCAGAATCCGGGCATGGCCGATTCGGACCAACCCAATTCCAATCCTGAGCTAGCCTCGGAACCTGATGGCTCGCTGAACTTGAATGAGTCAGGAGAGAAGACCGCCGATGCCGACGGCAGCGGCATTCCACCGGAGCTCAAGGCCATGGGCATCAGCGCCGAGGACTGGTCGCGTTTCAAGGGGGCGATCTCCGGCGGCAACGCTGCCGGCATCGAAACTGACCTGCCTGCCGAGTATCGCGAGCTCGTAGGCCGCTATTTCCAGGTGATCGCAAAGGAGGCCGGCAAAGAATGATCCGGCTGATCACCATCCTGGCCGTCCTGGCCATGCTTCCGGTCCACCACGCGGTGAGCCAGAGTGAAACTCTTTCTAATGCCGTTTTCCTGAAGCACCAGGAAGGCGTCGAAGCCGCTGTCGATCGTGCTTTGCGTTACCTGGCCTCCAACCAGTCCGCTGACGGGACCTTCAACGATTCCTACGGCCGCTCTGTCGGAGTCGTTTCTCTGGTTGGGATGGCTTATCTCTCTGCCGGTCACACTCCCGGTTCCGGTGAATTCGCCGATAACCTGCAGCGCTGCATCGACTACGTGCTCGACAGCCAACGGCCCACCGGTCTGCTCGACAAGGGCGACTCTGGTCACGGCCTCATGTATGCGCACACCATCGCCACGCTTTTTCTCTCTGAGTGCAGCGGCATGGTCGATCCAAAGACGCAGGCCCGTCTCAGCCCTGTTCTCGCCCGCGCCACCAAACTGATTCTCCAGGCCCAGGCCGTTCCCAAGGCGGAAAAGCACCAGGGAGGCTGGCGATACAAGGCCGACTCCCGCGATGCCGACCTCTCGTGTAGCGGTTGGGCTCTCATGGCCCTGCGGTCAGCCAAGCTCAACGGCGCCCCCATCCCCGACCAGGCGATTGAAGACGCCGTGGCCTATGTGCTCTCCAATCACGACAAGGAAGAGGGCCGTTTCGGCTACACCGATCCCTGGGGTCACTCCGAAACACTGACGGGGTGCGGTCTCCTTTGCCTCGAGCTCTGTGGTTATCACGGCACCAAGTCGACCTACCGGGCCGGCGATTTCATCCTCAAGCACCGACAGGCTATCGTACAGAATGCCCACGAATACTACGCCAACTACTACAACGCCCAGGCCATGTTCCAGCTGGGCGGCCGCTACTGGGCTCAATACGCCGACTGGATGTACGGTGAATACATTCCCAAGCAGCAGTCAAACGGCTCCTGGTCCAATGGCCGCAACGGAGGCACCTACGGCACGTCAATGATGGTCCTTTCCTTCACCGTCCCCTACCGCCAACTCCCGATCTATCAACGCGACGAAACCGTTGACGAAGCGCCATGAGGGCGGACCCTATCCCGAATGGATTTTCGTTGGTTAGGCAGAATCTCATACCAGGAAGGACTCGAGTTGCAGAATGAGCTGGTCGAGAAACGGCTCGAAGGCAGCGCCCCTGATACGGTCCTGCTGCTGGAGCACGAGCCGGTCTACACGATCGGTCGCACCCGCGATCGTTCCTCGCTCATTAATCCCGACAACCTGCCCTACCCGGTTTTCGAGACCAATCGCGGAGGCCAGGCCACCTTCCACGGCCCCGGCCAGCTGGTTGGTTACCTGATTCTCGACCTCAATGCCTACGGCAAAGATCTGCACACTTATCTTCGTGAAATCGAGTCGATCCTGATTGATTTCGCCTCAGAATTCGGTATCCGTTCTGAGCGCAGGGAAGGACTCACCGGAGTCTGGATCGACGACCGAAAACTCGCCTCGATCGGCGTTGGCGTCCGCAAATGGATCTCCATGCACGGATTCGGGCTCAACGTTTCACGCGACCTCCACGGCTACGAAGCCATCGTCCCCTGCGGCATCTCGGATGTCACCATGACTTCGCTCGAAACTGAATCGAACCAGGATCTGACCACCGAAGAGGCGGCCAGTCGCATCGAACCGTTTATCCGATCCGGACTGGACGCCCTCCGCGCATCCTGACCAACTACCTAAATTTCTGCTTCTCACCTTACCACTATGTATCTCGTCGCCGTCAATCTGGAGAATCCACGCGAAATGGCCGTGGCCCAGGCCAAGGATGACCTTACCATACGTATCGGCCGTAAGCCTGAGACCCTGCCGGAGGAACCTGTCGACGTCCTTCGCATCACCTGGAATGACCGACTCGTCAGCCGAAATCACTGCGAAGCCATGCGCACCGGCGAGTCTCTCCAACTCAATCGACTCCCGGCCCTGCCCGGACGCAGCAAGCCGAACGCACTCTATTCCAACGTGGCTCCACGTGACCGCGAACTGATGCAGGAACCTGTCACGCTGAGCTACGGTGGATCTGCCGTCATCGGCACCAAGGGGAACACGGCCATCTACTGGCTCAAAAGCCTGGGTGATCTCGACAACGAGATCGAACGCTATCAGCAATCGCTCGAAACTGACAAGGAGAGCTACGAGGCGGAACCGATCACCGGCCAGGACTACGACGAGGTCGAGCAGCTCGACGAATACAGCCTGCGTCTACAGCTGAAGCTGCTTCAACGCGAACTGCCTGAACAGGTGCTCTCTGGCTGGACCGACGAAACCGATCTCTTCACCCGCGCAGCCGTGTTTCTCGAAAACGCGCTGCCCGGACAAAAGGGCGTCAGCGCAACTTTTCTGGCACTCGACCCCAGCGACAGCAACCTGGTCATCGAAGTCCTCAATCCCGATCCCCTCGCGCGAGCCGATTTTCGCCCCAGCCGAACTCTGCTGAAGCGCCTCGACATTGAGAACCCCAAGCCGACTGACATTCACATCTGGTCCTCCAAGGAACACTCTAAGGTTTTCAGTGCCGAAAGTCTCGGTGACCAGATCGACTGGGTCTGTATCCTGCCGGTCGCCAGCCTCGACGAATCCGCCGAGATCTATCGCGATGAGCGCCGCCGACCGATCTACCTGTATGTGGAGACGCGCCAGGCATCGGAAACGACTGCAGCTGCGTTTGTTCCTTTTCTTCGTCTCATCAGTTCGCTGGTAGCCAGCCTTCTTTCCTCTCGGGCCGATCAGAAGCTTCAGGACCAGATGGCGACCTACTTCTCGCCCGGTCTCCGCAAGCTGATGCAGCGGCTCGATCAGACGGTTCTCGAACCCGCCATGGTCGATGTCACGGTGATGTTTGCCGATCGTCGCGGTCACTCCCGAATGCTCGAACTTGCTCGTAGCGATCACGAAATTCTCGACCGCCTCAACGAGAACCAGGGCGTCGTGGGACTCATCACCGAAGAGGTGTTCAACAGCAAAGGCGTGGTGACCGACTTCGCCGGAGACGGAGCTCTTGGCCTCTGGGGCTGGCCCAACATCGAGGAAGAGAAGACTCAACATTCCCTCGAGGCCGTTGAAGCGGCCGAAGCCATCATCAAGCGCCTCTCGGATCGCGTCGAATACGAGGAGGAACTCGGCCGCGACATGTCCGCGGTTCGGATCGGGATCAGCACGGGCCGAATCGCCGTCGGAAAGACCGGCCCGACTCAGCAGTGGCACATCTCCGTGTTTGGGAGTGTCGCCAATCTTGGCGCCCGCCTTGAACGTATCGCCAAGGAGTTCCGCATTCCCGTTCTCATTTCCGATGAGACTTACCTGCGCATCGAAGGCATCGGTGATCGCAGATTCCGCCGCCTCTGCCAGATTCGCCCCGCCGGCTTTGAGGAGAGCTATCCGATCCACGAACTCATCCTACCCAAGTCACAGGGCGGCTCCGGAATTTCTGACGAGGACGCCCGGACCTACGAAACCGCTCTCGAGCTGTTCCACCAGCGAAAATGGGATGAGGCCCTCGACCTGCTGAAGACCCTGCCCGAAGAGGATCCTCCGACCGCTTGGTTGATCGACAAAACCGAAAGTTTCCGGCAAGATCCTCCGGCGCCCGACTGGGGCGGAGAAATTCAAAGCCTTTCCAAGTAAAACACTGCCGTGTCCGACGAAGAAAACATCCGGATTAAAGACTACCAGGTCCACACTCCCCCCCTCGGGGAAGGAGCCTACGGTAGGGTGTTTCGCGCCACCTACCGTGGAATTTCCGATCGCGCCCTCAAGATCTTTCGACCGGGCGCTGTCGACCTCTCGGCTATGGCACGAGAGCTGGAAAAGCTCTCCCAGGTCGCCGAACACCAGGGCATCGTCACCCTGCACGATTTCGACCTGCTCCACGAACCGCCCTACTACGCGATGGGCCTCCACGCGGACCAGGATCTCGAAGGCAGCTGGGAGACCCGAACCCTCGAGCGCATCGTCGGCCACGTCGATCACCGCGAAGGCTGGCGCATCACCCGTGACATCGCGGATGCTCTCGCCTATTTGCACCAGCACCAGATTATTCACTGCGACATCAAGCCGTCGAATATCCTGCTGACCGACGAGATTCCCTATCACATCAAGATCTGTGACTTTGGTCAAAGCCGTGGCCTCGCGGCAGAGGGATTCGAGCCAGTCGGCACACCACTCTACGCCAGCCCCGAACAGCTCCGTGATCCCCGCAACTCGGCCGACGGCAAAGGCTTTCGATGGGACGTCTACAGCTTTGGCGTTCTCGCTTTTAAACTCCTCACCGGGGAGCTCCCCCGTCTCCAGGCTTTTTCGATGGCGGAACGAACCAGCTTTGATCCTGACGCCACCCTAGTCGAAGCCAGCCTCGAGGCGACCATGGCGGAAACCGGCAATGCCATCGATGGCGATCAGCTCGCCACGATGACGGAGGCTGTCGAGGAGATCAACTGGCCCGCCGACTTCTACGTCCCGAGTGATCGAAAGGAACTGATCGAACAGTGTCTCGAACTCGACCCTAAGAAACGTCCCGCCGACATGCGCGAAGTCTGGGGACGCATTCAGAATCTCGATCAACAGACAGTGGTGAAGAAGGCTCGCCGCCTCAATACCATTTTTGCCACTTTGTTAGTCGTCGCCATCTGGGCATCAGGTTTCGCCTTTTTCCAGGCGCAAAAAGCAAAGACAGCGACTGAAGAAGCCAAGAAAGCCAAGATCACATCCGACCAGAGTGCCGGAGCAGCGATGGACCTGCTTTCCCTCGTTGTTCAGCAATTGAACAGCGGGGAAATTTCCGGACCCGAAGCAGACCAGCTTTACCAAATCGTGGCGGACAATGCGTCCACTTTCGTGGAGAACCGCAAAAAGAACAGTCCCGACTCCGCCAAGCTTCTGCACTTCTCTGCCCAGACAGCGTTCACCAGTGCGATCGGATATCGCAAACGAGGCAACCTCGATGAAGCACTGAAGGAATTCACCGCGGCCTACGAAATTCACTCTGAACTCGCCGGGGATAAGAAGGCTCTCGAGACCCTTTCCGTCAATTTTCCGGCCCTCACTGCCCGCGCCCTCATGGAGATCGGCAAAATCCATGAACTCAAAGGGAATTACATCGATGCCATTAACGCCTTCACCAATGCCCGAGACTGGCGCCTCAAGGAGTCAGAGACCCGACCGGGCCAGGGCTCGTTTCGCAAACAGCGTGATCGCGAACTGGCTCAAACTTACCGTGCCATCAGCCGGGCCTACTTTCTCAATGGAGAAGAAGAGCCAGCCATTGAAGCACTCGAGGAGCTCCATCTCATCCTTGAGGAGAAGATCGCCGATCCAGAGGAGAGCGATGCTCACAACCTTGTCATCGAGGCGATTCAAACCCTGAGACAGAAAGGTGAAATCGAGCACAAATTTGGAGACCTCGATGCCGCCTCCGCCACCTTCCAGCGCCTCATGGTCCTGGCAGAGTCGCTCGTGGATGCCTCCCCTTCCGTGGCAGAAGAAGGTCGTGACTCCTACATTGCCGCGTTGAATTCGCTGGGACGAATTCAACTCGAGCAGGAGCAACCTGAAGCCGCTCTCGTTCTCTTCCGCGAGGAAATTAAACTTCGCGAAGAACGCTCCAGCCTCCGCCCCTACGATCCGGAGATCAAGGTGGCCCTGGCCGAAGCCTACTCTCTCGCTGCTCAAGCTCTTGAACTGGAAAATGAGTCCTCGCGCTCGCTTGCAATTTTCTATCTCGAACAGGCAATCACACTGATTGGCCGCCTTCCTTCGGAGGTTCGTTACCGCCCGGACGTTCAGGCGAGCGTGATCGAATACAACGAGATCCTCTCTACGATCCAGGAAATGGACGAGTAGCGTCCCGCCAGATCTCAACTTCCCCGTCCCAGCCGACCCGGGCTAAGTTCTCTTCAATTTCTCCGAACGAAGGTTCTAAAACTCCTTCGTTTTTGATCTGCTCTGCATCAGCAGGATAATCCGGAAAGACCTGGCAGGACAACCACCAGCAGCCCCAGGCTCGCCAGGAGCGCAATTCCTTCCTCGGCTCCACCATTCGAGTGGCGAGGTGCTGGAAGTGACGTCGTGGATTCCCGATAAACTGATCTTCGAGGCGAGCCTGCATGACCCATTTCATGCCGAGATAGGGAAGCGGCCATTCACTGAGGACCGGCTCATCTCCCGCCAGGTCCGCAGCGAAAGCCCGGTTCATCATGAGCATTGACTGAGCTGGCAAGCCCTGTTGCCAGAGCGACTGTCCACATTCCAGCGCACGCTGATAAAAAGTCGGCCCGCGATCTGAACCCAGTGCCTTCAATGCCGAAGCCCGCAGCGCTTCCGTGACTTCCGGAAGGTAGGGACAAGCCGGCAGCGGTTCACCCATCACTTCACGAGGACAAACTCTCCAAACGACGAAGCCACATGAAAGTCAGGCTTCTCGGTCCCGGGATCCACCCAGCTGATCCAGTCCTCCTGGACTTCATCATCATTCATCGAAAATTCAGCCCGATAAACTCCCGCGATGACCTTATCCCCCTTCAAGAGGCCGTGATCTTTCATCACCTGCAGAGAAACCTTTCCTTCAACAAAGTATCCGCCATCTCCGTACTGAGCCGTTAGTTGAAGCGCCGGAAAATTCCAATGGGCATCAATGTCGCGGTAATGCTTCGCGCGATAATCGAAGATCCATCCTCGCGGATCCATTTCAAGGCCGTAGTACGAATCCTTGAGCTCTTTGTCGGTCGCAAAGAAAATCTCAACCCGATCGGATCCAAGCACGGAATCATCGCGATCCTTTCCGTCACACAACACGATGTCATCGTCGGCTACGATGAACTGGAAACCGAGCCACTTCTGGTTCCACACCGCCCGAAAGGTGGTCGCAGGGCTTTCACGGTCCAACCAGGGAAAGCTGAAATCGGTCAGAGCCTCCCCTTCTCCACAATCGACATTGGCCGAAAAGTTAACGTTGTAGCTCTTCATCTAACCTACCTTCACCACATCCCTGACTTGTTTCAAATCCGTTATTACGGCATCAGCGAGAGACTCGGCCTGTTCAAGCGGCACCCCACGAGTACGAAGGCTACGTTTGTCCCCGGCAAATAGTCCTGCCAAAAATCCCACCTCGCGTGCCGGGAGAACATCTTTCTGAAGATCGTTCCCCAGGTAAAACACCCTGCCCACGTCTATATTTCGCTCTCGGCAGGAGTCTGCCAGCTGCTCGTAGAGCCTTCGCGAAGGTTTGCCTTCCCGTGCCTCGAACGACCAGTGGCTCAGGGATTCTTCAAATCCCAGCCCGCTCAGCGACGAACCGGACAATTCCTCGAAGACAGGTTGAGTGTAGAACTGGGCATTGGAGACAATCCCCAACGGAAGCCCACCTCCCCTTAGCGAGGCGAGGAGCTCAAGCGCCCCGGGCATCAGCCAGACGGGATTGACGACACATTCGTAAGCAATGGCAAAGCGCTCCAGTTCGCGCTCTGATATCCCCTCGATCCGGGCCGACTGAAAAACGTCCTGCCAGACTTCACGAATTTCGACCTCGGGGTGAGAGATCCCCTCATCCCGACGCATTCGGAGTCTGCACTCTATGCTCTCACGGTAGACCTCGGCCATTTGTTCAGGGCTGACTCCCTCACCACGTTCACCAAGGTCACAAAGCAGACCTGCCATCGCGTCTGCGGAAACCGTTTCGTTGGCAAGACTGATGTCACCGGCAGCTGAGATGAGCAGCGTCCCGTAGATATCAAAGGCCACCGCCTCGATATCAGGCAGCTCCGGCAATCGAGGCAGTACGCCTGTCTCGAGAGGGTCGATGGGTGTCAGTTTCCGGCACGCTTCGGCTACGATAGTCATCGATCAGTTGCGCAGCAAGTTAAGGCGTGAAGGATTAAGAAACTGTTTGAGCACTTTGCTGGTGGCGAGGTGTTTGACCTTGCTGGTTGGAGAGCTCGCTACCCGATCATAAAGCTCTTCCAACCGCTGGCCATATCCTTCCAGTGAGTAAACGGTTTCAACCGTGTGACGCGCCGCCTTGAACTCGGGTTCGGAACAAAGAGACAAAGTGGGGACTCTCATCTGCTCGAGTAATTCCGGGTTTTCCTTCACCTTGCGAAGCACTGACAGCTGGAGTTCTTCGTTAAGAACGCCGAAATCGATTCGTCCATTTCCGACCCACGCTTTCCAGGTTTGCTTCACCGCGTTCCTCGGCATGCGGCAATCGTAGGCAAGATAGCTTCGCCGCAGCATCGACTCGATTTCGGAGTAGAGCACTTTTTCATCGAGCCACTCCATCGGGAATCCAATCCGGGGATACAGGTTCGTGATCTTGAGCCCATTGCGTTCAAAGTCGCGGGTGATATCGGGGAGGTCCCTGCCAAAGACACACTTGTTCGCCATCCATGGCTCAAGAAAAGCGAGACCAAACCCTTCTGAAATACTTGTCGTGACAATAAAGTCGGACCAACCGATAAGATCGAGAAATTCATATTCCCCGGAGTCTGCTATGCCGAGAGTTACGGGAAGCTCAAGCTCCTCCGCGGCCGCGCGCCAAAAGTCGTGCACTTCTTTCCACTCCGGGTTCTCCGGGCTCAGCGTGGTGGCGAAATCGATTCGATCACCGAAGATCAAAGCCAAAAGCAGCAACTCCCCGAGATTCTTCCGTCGAATGCCACGGGTCGGGTAGAGGGCGAACAACTTACCCTCAGAGAACGGCCGATCCTCCGGCTTTGTGTTCACCCTTAAAGGAGAAATCGCATTCGGAATCACATGCAGGTTCGATCCGGGAACGCCGGCAGATTTCAGGTAATCGTGATCACGGTGATTGATCGTGGCGTAGTGAATCTGCCTCGCCATCGGATACAGCGTCGTCTCGAAACTCGATTCCGAATCGAAAAATGATCGCTGGGCGGAGTAATTTCCAGGCCGGCCATCTTCGGCAAAGTCATGTAACTGAAGCACAATCCTGGCACCGTCGTTGGCCAACTCCCGGATCGCTGTTGGAAAGAGAACATTCTTCGCAAGCGTCGGATTGTGGAAATGCCAGATATCCGGCTGCCCGCCGAAATGTTTCTGAGCCTCTGCCTTGAGGGCTTCGGCAAGGCTTTCCGCAATATCAGCATTCCCTGTTTTCCGGTAATTGAGAGCCGGAATGACCCTGACCGATTCGCTGCCGGCTTCCGGCCTCGGCTCTTCTCCCGAAAGTATCAACAGTTCAACACCCCGCCCCTTGAGAGCCTCTCTCGCAGATTCGATCACCCGAGTCACCCCGCCCCGGCGGAGGTGATAGTGCACGATAGCGACTTTAAGAGATTGGTCAGTTCCGGCCATGTCGTTTGCGGTATTCGGGCAGGCTGATCATCGGGGGGCGTTCTTCCTCGATGATTTCGCGGTTCAGCATCTCGTATCGACGCCCCTCCGCCTGCAGTTGTCGGAACATTCCATTCACTTCCGGCAGTTCCGAAACGATGTCGTAATGACGCAGCCGGTTCAAGAAACTCTGCAGAATACCGAACGACATCTTTCCGAGATCAATGGTCGACTGGTTCCGGTGAACCCGCCGGTCCAGGTCAGTCTGGGCAAAGGCATCGAGCCCGTGAGCCTGAAACACATCAATCAAATGCGAAGTCTCGACTCCGTAGCCAATGGGAAAGGGCAGTGTCTCAAGCAGGTCTCGTCGCACCGCATATTCACCGGAGAGCGGCTGCATCAGAGCAGTGAGCTCTGGAAAAAAGATCGAGAACAACGGCCGCACCAGGATCTCTGTCACTCGCCCGCCACCGGAAGGCCTGACTCCCTCCGAAAGAGCCAGCGGACGGTCATAGAACGCCTTCACATACTGAATCTCAGGACGATAAAGCAGAGGTGCCACCAACCCGGTCACGAACTTCGGGTGAATATTCTTAATGTCGGCATCGACGTAGCAGATCACGTCTCCCTTCAACTGGTGTATCGCTTTCCACAGATTCTCTCCTTTCCCCGGCTTGAATCCATGGTCAGACAGAATATCCGCCGACAGGTAGGTATCCGCCCCATAGGAAGCGGCGATCTCGAGCGTATCGTCGGATGAGCCGGAATCGATCACGGCGATCTCGTCAACGAAGGGATAACGATCCATCAGCTCGCTCTTGAAGACGATGATCTCTTTTCCAATCGTCTTTTCCTCGTTCAAGGTTGGAATGCATAGGCTGATGGTCACCCCTGCTTCCTGTTTCGCCCGGACAAGCTCCTGCATATCCCAGAACTCGCTGTGATGAAACGTGTTTGTCTGAAGCCAGCGGGCTACTTTTTGATCCACTTCCGACATCTGCTTAACCTTCGAACCCAAATCCCGCTGAATCCATAAACTGCAGCACTGAAACGATCTGGGCCAACCCGTCGAAAATCGGTTCGAGGTGAATCATTTCATCCGGTGTGTGCCTGTTTTCCCCCTTCGTAATCCCAAGGGTCAGTGCCGGAATTCGCTTATCCAACAGGGCGGCCAACTCAGAAATACTGGGTTCAACCCGTGGACGAATTCCCAAGCGATCGAGAGCATGCCTCGCCTGCTTGACCAGCGGGTGATCTCCCCCGAGATCCCCCGGTTGACGATGAGCGATCATCTCGACCCCCACCTCACCGGCATAGGCAATGTCAGCACGATGCACAAGGGAAGCGACCTCCTCTTCAACACGCTTCGCCAGTCCTGCATCTTCGCTGCGTATTTCAAAGCGAACCTTGGCTTTACCCGGCGGAACGTTATAGCCCGATCCGGCTTCCAGTGAGCCAATCAGGATCCGGGTCTCCGGGAACTCGTCACGGTTTAACGTCAGGATTTGCTCCACCACTTGGTTGAGGCAGGCGATCGCACCCGAACAGTGCTCATCCGGGCTCCCCCCGTCCCCCTGCCATTCGACGGTGACAACTCCACGAGCCATCCCGAGGCTGGAGTAGCTCAAGCGACCGAGGTTCATCCCCTCAACACACAGGGCTGAGTCAATCACCCGATCAGTATTCTCGAGGAAGAACCGCATTCCGGCGAGATCTCCGCGACCGAAGCTGCGCGTCGTGCCCAGGAGGATCAGGTTGGACTCCAACCGAATTTCAAGAGCCTCCAGCACAAGCGGCAGCGTTGCGAGAACCGCCACACCAAGGCCGTTGTCTGCGATGCCTCGCCCACTCATCTTCCCGACCCCCACATTGACGGTGTGATCATCGGATTCCGGCCAGATCTTGTCGACGTGAGCGGCTACGAGCAAATTGCGCTTGGAGTTCCTCCCCGGCATCACCGCTGCCACATTTCCAGCCTGATCCCGTGAAATATCATTGAGCCAGCATTCCGTGAAGCGATCGCTGAGAAGCTGAGTCAGCTCCCGCTCAGAGCCCGTCGGCGAAGGAATTTCTCCCGCCATTACGATATTGGCGAAAAGAATCTCCCGTAACTTGCTGAGCGACTCCCGCCTATCCAGGATCGCTTCAGTTGCTCCATGTTCGGTTTCTTTCGCCATCTGCCAGTAAATGAACCCTAAAGAGATCCCATCGCGAGAAAAGCGATTTTCCCGACAAATCCGGCATTGATGGTGCCGTAGCAATAGTTCACGATCACCACCTTAGACGATGAACATCGGCTTTGTATCCACCCGATTTTCCGGCACCGACGGCGTTTCCCTCGAGGCCCAGAAATGGGCGGACGCGCTCGAACGACTCGGTCACGAATGTTTCTGGTTCAGCGGCCTCAGCGATCGACCTCGCGAATCTTCAATGGTCGTTCCCGAAGCGTTCTTTGAACATCCCGGCATCCAGGCGATCAACGATGCGGTTTGGAACGTGGATACCATCCCGACCTCCATCGCCGATTCGATCGCAGAAAACTCGAAGCACCTCAAAACAAACATCGATGATTTTTGCCAACGCTTTGAAATCGATCTGTTGATCCCCCAGAACGCACTCACCATCCCGATGAATCTGCCGCTCGGGCTTGCACTGACCGACCACATTGAATCGTCTGGCATGCCCACCGTGGCTCACCACCACGATTTCTACTGGGAGAGGAAACGGTTCAGTGGAAGCGGAGTCCTTCCTTACCTCGAGAAGGCTTTTCCTCCTGCATCGGATTCCATCACCCACGTTGTCATCAATTCCGAAGCCGGCCGCCAATTGAACGATCGCCTCAAGCTGGACTCCATTCTCGTTCCCAATGTGATGGACTTCGAGATGACGCCTGAAGGCCCACTTGCGAGCTCAACGATCAAAAGCGAACTCGGCTTCGCCAAGGAAGATATTCTCTTTCTCCAACCCACCCGTGTGGTTCCGAGAAAAGGCATTGAACATGCTATCGAGCTGGTTTCCCGACTCGAAGACCCGAGGATTAAGCTCATCATCTCTCACGAATCCGGTGATGAAGGCCACGACTACCTGGACAGTCTGGTTGCGCTGGCCAAGGCCCGGCAAGTCGACCTCCGACTCATCGGAGACCTGGTGGGATCGTCGAGCCAGACTCCATTCACGCTCGAAGAGCTCTACCAGGGTGCTGACTTTGTCACCTACCCCAGTCTGTATGAAGGATTCGGCAACGCCCTTCTCGAAACGGTCTACTTCAGAAGGCCCGCTCTCGTAAACCGCTACTCCGTCTTCATCGACGACATTGAGCCCCTCGGTTTTGATTTCGTGACCATGGACGGAAACGTCACCAACGAAACGGTGGAGCAGGTTCGCCAACTACTGGCAGATCCGGTACGAATTTCAGCAACTGTTGATCACAACTTCGAGGTAGCGAAGCGGCATTTCGGATTCAATCGAATCACCGATTCACTTACACCGATCCTGTCGTCCCTCTAATCCTCGACACTGACCGATTTCACCGTGGCGCCGCGCTGAGGCGGCGTCAGGGTACGGGCATGATAGTCAACCATCACGCTCTCGAGAGAAGCGTAGAGCTTATCCACCATCTCGGGCTTGGGAACGCGGTATTCCACCATGTGGACGTGGGTGGTGGATGGAAACACCTTCACCGGCAGATCGTATTCCTCGTCGGCGATGCCTTCCGCGATTTGTCGGAGGCGTTCAACCCTTTCAGCGGTCTCCTTGAGCGGCACGAGCGGTTGAATGTGATAAATCCGAATCATGCTTCGGGATCCCGTTGTGATCGTCAGCTCTCGAACCCTGGTTGCCCCGTCCACATCGTAGTCCTGGATTCCGAAGTGCTCCACATTTCGCAGCGGCAACATGACTACCGATTGATCGATCGAAGCTTTCCAAAAGAGAGGAACAATTTCGCCCCGGGTGTTGGAGACGGGAACAGGCTCCTCCACCACGGTGTGTCCCTTTTGCACGGGATTTTCTGTCTGAGCTTTGGAAAATTCACCAACCCCTACTAACAAGCCCACCAGAAACCACGCTCGAAGAGGAATTACGATATTCATAACGGCCTCATTACACCGCCGACGTTATTTCCGGTCAATTCGATTATTCTTCCGATCCTGCCTCTTCGCTGTCGTCTTCGCTCTCGGCCGGGACGGGCACGTATTCTCCCTCGAAGACTTCAGCGCTGGAGAATTCCACCGGCTCGCCAGAGAAAGGCGTAGCCGTCAGAACAGCCCGCCCCGCCAGGGGAAAGAGAAGCTCGGACTTGGGAAATTGATATTTCATCGTTGGCTCTTCAGGACGTTCCCCTTCGGTCGGCCAGATTCTCGCCTTGAGTTGCCACACCTCCTCCTCTTCCAGGACCGCTAATTCCATTTCGTAAACGGTTTCGACATCCAACTCGAAGTCGATTGCCTTAAGAGCCTCCCCCCGCCTTACCAACTCCACTTTATTCCAGGCAGGAATCAATCGAATCTGGAATCCGTTAGGTCCATAGAGACCGATGCCGAATCGGGATTGAATCCTCGCATCCCCGGGTGCCCGCCCTGCGCCCTTGATCGTTCCGGGCTTCTCCCGAAACTCAGGCCCGAATTCCAGCCAGCCATCCACGAGAGGTTCCACTCCGATCTGCAGCGTTTTCGACTCGGCATCAACGGTCCACTTTCCCTCTTTCGAAGTCGTCCCTCCCGGCGTGCCTCCCTGCCGGGAGTTCTTGATATCCACTGTCGCCACCGGCTTGGGTGGTTTCGGCGGTTCGACCTCTTCCTGGTCAGTTTCCTCCTGTGAAACCAGGGGAGAAAGGGCCAGTAACGAAGCAAGACAGACGCTGAGAGATCGTCGATTCATTCTCTGCGAATTGAATCCAGCAGTTCCCCGCGCAACACCAGGCGCGCGGCCAGCCAGCAGAAGACCAGCCCTCCGAGCAGAACGGCTCCGTTGATTCCTCCAAGAAGACCCCAAGGCAAACCGCCGCCCCCTTTCGAAAGCTGCGGTGACACCGCAATCATGGCAGCGACGAAACCGAGAACCACGCCAAAGAGATGCAGGAACCAGTGCTCGGCGAGGACCATCCGTGCCAGCATTTCTCGGGTAAATCCGACTGCCTGCATCACCCCCAACTGGCCTCGTCGTTCCAGCACATTGCGTCCCACAATGATCGCCAGCCCCACCGTTCCGAGGAAGATGCCCAAACCTCCAAGAGTCGAAAAGATACTCAGGTAGGTATTTTGGACTGCGTTAAACTCATTGAGCCGATCCGCTGCCGGTCTCATCTCCAGGCCAAGGTCCCCGAACATGCGGCTCATGTGAGTGGCGACCGGTTCGAGAGCTTCAGCAGACTGACCGTCCACAAGGAAGAAGCGATAGCCACCCGCATCGGGAAAGAAGCGAATGAAGTTTTTCTCTGAGATCACGACATTGCCCTGGAGAATCGAAGTATCGAGCAGCCCGACAATCTTCACGGCAAAGGATTGTCCTGACACAGTCTCATAGGGAACCAGGTCTCCCAATCCTTTCTGCAAGGCATAGGTCGCGGTATTCTGATCAATAACCCCTGGAATCACCGGAACACCCAGTTCGTCCTTGGTGGGTTCCCCCGACAACATGGCCCACCCTTCACCGGCGGACTCTTCCTTGGTGAAGGAAAACGGCGCCAGCTCAGCCAACTTCACTTCATCTGTCGCCATGAGTCGGGGCCGCTGGGCACGATTCAAATTCAGGCAGCTCGCATCTTCCCCGTCACTGACGCGAAACGGAAAGACTTCGAATTCCACGTCCAGGTCATTCAAACCGAACTTCTCACGCCCCGCATCACCGTTGAGATCGTCATAGATTGGCAAAGTCGCTTCTCCTACGTAAGCAAACCCTCCCGTTCCGGAACCTCTTCGATCGGCCCCGCGCTCTCCATCCAGGCGAAACGAGTTAATCGCTGTCACCATAAAGACACCGGCGGCCATCAGGCCTACCACGGCAAGACTGCGGCCGCGACGTCGAACGGTGTGCTGACGCCCAAGAGAACTGATGGAGGTGAGAACCGAGGAGGGCTTGAGAAATCGACGAATCAAGACCGAACAGGCAGCCACGCCTGCGGCGGTGAAGAGGAAACCGGCTCCGAAGAAGAGCCCCTGCTCGGCCATCGTTCCGGCTTCCTTCGGCGCGAACAGGCAACCCAGTCCTCCCAACAGAGAAACGACGAACCAGATCATATCCCAGGATCGTCCACTGCGGGTCGCTTCAACGTCATCGCTACCGGAAATGAGATGCCCGGGCTGAACCGCCGCGACGCGCCGGCTCGCAAACCACACCACCAGCAGGGCAACGATCACCGTTATTCCGAACGCAGCGATGAGAGATTGAGGCCGGAGAAAATAAACGAACTCGATTCCCGCCGCGGCTTCCTGCCAGACACCCGACATGCCGTAGAGAGCAAGACGGGTGTAAACATAGCCACCCAGCAATCCCAGGGCCGCTCCAACCACCGAAAGAATGAGTGCTTCGGTGAGGAACTGCAGCCTGACCTTTTTCTTGGTGAATCCGAGCGCCAGCAACAAACCAATTTGCGATGAGCGCTGCTCAATCCCAAAGACAAAGACCAGGCCTGCCAGCACCAGTGCAGCAACAATGAGGAAGAAACTCATGCTGGCAAAGAGTGATCCGAAATCGAAGGAATTTGCCACCGCCGCCGCGGCCTCGCCCTGCAGGTCGCGATAGGCCATGCCGAGATCTTCGAGATAAAGAGTCTCGCGCAACCGGTCATCGAGGCCGGCAGCACCACCCCCGTCCTGAAACCTGACTGCAGTCACGCTGCCGAATCGATTGGCCCACATTTCCTTCGCCGCTGCGAGACTGACAAACGCCTTTGGAGTGGCTCGGTATTGATCCCAGAATTCATCGTCCTTGTCCCGGATCTTGTCGCGATCGATCGGAATACCCGGCTCCCAGTCATCGAGATCTTCGACATCAAAGATACCGGGAAAAGCGGGAGTCCAACTATCGTCCCAACCAAACTCTCCCAGCGGAGCCACCTTGCTGACAGTGAACGATTTCTCCTGCTCGATCAGAGCGCGCCCGGGTCCGACCACATTGTAAACCAGGGTCACTTCATCACCCGGCCCTGCGCCAAGATCTTCAGCAACCCAATCGGAAAGAATAATCTCGTCGTCGGCCAGAGAACTACCGACGATGCCGTTCAGCTTCGGAGCCACGCCCGTCACCATCGAGTAGGGCGTTGCCTTGTCTCCGCTCTTGATATCGGTAGCGAGATAGGTCAACACCGGGGCTGAGTCCGCAACGCTCGACTCGAGAGATTCGACGATCACGTCATCAAAGAAAACCCGGGAGCTCACCAGTTGCCTGGTTTCGCCCTCCACTTCGGAGACGGAGAGTTGCAGGTCATCCAGGTTCCAGTTCGATTGAATCCCTCCGGCAAACGCCGCCGGATCGGTCCCCACGGGAGCCGCGAGAATATTGGCTCTTCCCGGTTGTTCCAGGATCTCCTGCAGTCTCGAAAGCTTAACGAACAAGGTCGACGGTGGCACCTGCTCAGCCCGCAACGAAAAGAGCCCGAAGTCATCGGCGTTTAAGACCGATGTCACCTTCGCCGTAAACGGAGTCGTCTGCTCGGATTCACCCGATAGAGGTGCGTCTCGGGAAAGCGCTCCCGGCAGTTCAATTCGCAGGATCAAGGTATCCCCCTCGCCCGCGTCGATCCGGCTGGCGAAAGGCTGATTGATCCCAATCCAGGATTCGTTCTCAAATCCTTCCGGCGCACTTCCCCGGTTCGACATCTCCCAGAACCGGTCATCGACACCGACAATCTGAACCTTGTTCACCCGCATCCCACTCGATCGATTGGAGGCAGTGCCCTCAACCTGGAGCAGCGGAGCGACCGTCACATCAACCCCGTCCGATGCCATGACCCGGTCCGCCAACTCGGCTGAGACAAACCTTTCGCCACCAGTCAGCACGAGGCTTAGCTTTGACAAACGTGCATCGGCATTTCGGCGCAGACTCTCTTTGACCGAGTCTCCCACCACGAGCGAGCCGCTCAAGATCGCTGAGGTCAACGCCACACCCGCCAGCACCGAGAGGTTGATCCCCCGGTAATGCTTCAGCGAATTGACGATCAGCTTAAAGACACTCATGAAACTGTTTCGATCTTTCCACGACTGAGAGTCCTGACACTGCCTACAGATTCCGCGATGTCACGATCGTGAGTCACAACGATGAGGGCAAGGCCTTCGGATTCGTTCAACTCACCCAGCAACTCAATCAGGTTCACCGCATTATCCTCGTCGAGGGCTCCGGTAGGTTCGTCAGCAAGAAGCAGCTTCGGTGAATTGATCAGCGCCCTGACGACGGCCACGCGCTGGCGCTCTCCTCCGGACAACTGGGATGGTTGGCTGTCCGCTTTGTTTGCCAGCCCCACCCGGCCAAGCAGGTCACGGGCCCGCTCCGATGCCGCAGCAGCGTCGCTCCCGGGGTGTGCCAGCGTAGGCACCAGCACGTTCTCCAGGGCCGTGCATTGCGGAAGCAGGTGATGCATCTGAAAAATAAATCCGATCTTCTCTGAGCGAACCTTTGCGAGCGCCTTTTCATCGAGCCCGGCAACTGATGTTCCTCCAACGATCACAGCCCCTTCCGAAGGAGCATCAAGCGTGCCCATCACATTCAGCAGAGTACTTTTGCCGCATCCTGACGGTCCTATGATCGCAAATCGCTCACCTGCATTCACGGTCAGGTCGAGCCCGTCCAGAATCTTTCGCTCCGGCGCAGATTCATACCACTTGGTCACGTTTTCCAGTTTGAGAATCTCTTCGCTCATCATTCGTTATTGTTTGATCCAGCGCTTGGACTTGAATTCAAAACGCGGCAGGGAATCAGGTTCAACCAGTCGAACCGGAATCCTCAAGGTGAAAGCATCGGCTAATTCACGGGCGACCCGGTCGGCCAGGTTGGGTGAGGCAGCTGGATCGGCTTCGATCGTTACTTCGAGTTCAGCCATCGACTGACGTGTCGTTTGAATCACCTGGAATTCTACGACCTCCGGAAAACCGCGGATGATCTTTTCAACTGCCGTCGGGTAAACATTAACTCCACGGATCACGGCCATGTCATCCACCCGTCCCAGCACGCCACCCTCGAGGCAGAAAACCGGCTCCGCTGCTCCTTCCGGCTGAAAGAAAGTCTTTTCGACGAGGTCGCCGGTCCGATAGCGCAGCAATGGACAAGCTGTTCTTGTCAGGGTCGTAATTACCAGTTCCCCCTTTTCTCCGGGGCCGACTTCCTGATGAGTCTCGCGATCAATCACCTCGACGAAGTAGGCGTCTTCAATCACACAAAGACTAAGTGGTTTGTCAGGATGCTCATAGGTCACCGGACCCACCTCGGTCATCCCGTGGTGATCAAAAACCTCTGCCCCTTTCCAAAGTTCCGAGATCCGGTCACGAACTTCAGGCAAACTTCCACCTGGCTCGCCGGCCACGATGATTTTCTTGAGTCGATAGGCGGCAACTTCATCGCGGTCGTGAGCCGCATAGACTTCCCCGAGCCGGAGGGCATAAGTCGGGGTGCAGCAAAGCACATTCGCGTCGTGAGCGGCCATGGCCTGGAGACGGGCTTCACTACTCAAGCCTCCCCCGGGAATGGAGAGATTGCCCCTTCGGGTGGCGGACTCGTACGCCGTCCAGAAACCCAGAAACGGACCAAACGAAAACGCAAAGAAGACAACCTGATCGGTCCCCACTCCGGCGGCCTCGTAGACCTGGTCCCAGCAATCCAGCATCGCCGACCAGCTGTCATTGGTATCAAGTGAAGGCAACGGTCCTCGAGTCGTTCCGCTGCTCTGACAGAAACGGGAATACTGATCGATCGGAAAAGTCAGATTCGACCCGTAGGGAGGGAACTCCTCGCGGTCCCACACCAGGTCCATCTTGGTGGTGAAAGCCATGTCCCGGGCAAAGGCCTCGAGCGACTCGACTTCAGGGCCAATCCCCGCCTTCTCAAGGCGGGGCTGATAAAAACGGTTCCCCTTCTGCAACTGCTTGATGAGTGCGCGCAGCTTTTCCAGCTGGGCGGCTTCAGTCACAGGTCGGTCAGTCATCTCCTGACACGTTACGAGAAAAGGATCACTGCTTTCAAGTGATCAGAACGGGAAAGCTGAACGCAGATCAGGAGGGTTTCCCGCTGGACTCAGCGCCGGTCGTGACCTCTTTCTTCGCGTGGCCTGCAGGAGCGGGATCGGGTTTGAATTTGACCACGAGATAGCCGCCGAGAGCCGCCATCAGGATCCCAACCACAAACTGCCAGCGCAATCCGGCCCAACCGCCTGCCGGCGGGTGGAGAATCAGCGAGACAATCGCGTTCACGATCGGCGCTCCGGCAAAGATAATCGACATAACAATGGCCGGCGCACTCTTGTTGCCCTGAGCAAACAGAGCTCCGAGAGAAAGAAGAACAAAGAAGGCTCCAATCGCTCCGAGAATTCCGGCAATCAGTGAGAGCCAGAGACCTTTCCCGGGGAAATTCCAATCGGAGCCACGAATCACGAGGATGGCGAGCGGTGCCAGCACTGCCGTGAGGAAGTAAGCTACTCCCACGAAAAGGAAAGCCTTGTAGCGACCATTGGCGGGATCGCTCATTCCAACCTGGCCCATGTGAAGGAAGATGCCGTAGAGGCCCCAGGTAACGACTGTTCCCAGAGCGAAGATTAGCCAAGCGTAGCTGCCCATGATCATATGAATCTAAATTTCGAAGAAAAATGAGCCCTATCGCTCCACCGGCTCGGGAATCGTTCCCTCAGGTGCCTCGCAAAGTTTTTCGCGCCATTCGTCGGGTATCGCAACCGCTTTCATGCGGCGCAATTCAGCGTCGAAACGTACGCAAACCACGGTGAAGCGACCGGTTGCCGCAATGATACGCTCTCCCTCCTCGTCCGGATTCTTCCAGAAATTGAAGTAATACTTCACCGTCTTGTCGCGTATTTCCTCGACCAGAAGCTCGATTTCGACCTCTTCTTCGAATTGCAGAGGCAGTCGAAAATCCGAAGAGGCATGAACTCGTGGCCAACCCACCTGCGGATCGCTTCCGTCATCCTTCTCCTTGAACGGATGCACCGAAAATCCCATCGAGCGGTAAAAGGCGTGCTCCGCCACTTCCATGAACCGGAAGAAATTTGAGAAGTGCATGATCCCCGCCACATCCGTGTCGGCAAACTCCACGCGGCGGCGATAGGTGAATCGATGAGTCATGATGGCAACATGGAGCATGGGAGGAAAAAGAAAAGCACAAGGAGGAACGACATTCCCTCTCCCACCCTAGCTCGCCCCAAATAACCGACCGCCGACAACAGGGCCGACATGCTAACCCGCCTCAAGCTCCGCCAGGCGATCCGCCATCTCGGACGCTTGCAGAGTCCCAATCGTCTCTTCGAGGTCACCTGTAATCACCTGATCCAGGTTGTAGAGCGTCATGTTCACGCGATGATCGGTGAGACGATTCTGGGGAAAGTTGTAGGTCCGGATTTTCTCTTCGCGACCGCCTGAACCAATCAGGTTCTTTCGGTGCGCCGAATACTTTTCGTGCTCCTCACGAATCTTTGCTTCCAGCAACTTGGCTCGCAGAATCTGGAGAGCTTTCTCCTTGTTCTTTCCCTGGCTTCGCCCGTCCTGGCATTTCACCTGGATGCCGGTTGGCAAGTGAGTCACCTGAACGGCTGAGTCAGTGGTGTTGACGTGTTGACCACCCGGACCACCGGCACGGGTTGCCTGGATTTGGAGATCCTCGGTCCTCAACTCCACATCAACCTCTTCCGCTTCCGGAAGCACCGCCACGGTAGCCGTGGACGTGTGAATCCGTCCCTGGGTCTCCGTGTCCGGGACACGCTGAACGCGATGCACTCCACTCTCGTATTTGAGGAAGCGGAACACTTCTTCGCCACTCACCTTGAAAACGACTTCCTTGAAGCCGCCCACATCGGAAGGGCTGGCTTCGACCGACTCCGTCCGCCAACCTTGCGTTTCCGCGTAGCGCTGATACATCCGATAGAGATCACCAGCAAAAAGGGACGCTTCGTCACCACCGGTGCCGGCACGGATTTCGACAATGGCATCGCGATCTTCAGTCGGATCATGAGGAAGCAGTGCGTATTGCACCTTTCCTTTGAGTTCCTCGATCAGCTTCTCCAGCTCCGGAATCTCTTCCTCCGCCATCTCGGCCATTTCAGCATCGTCACCCTTGGCCAGCTCGCGGTTCTCCTCCAGATTCTCCTTTGATTTCCCCAACAACTCCCAGTCATCGAGCAGAGCCTTGGTCCGGTTGTATTCCCGGGTCAGCTCGCCGGCCTGACGCGGGTCATCAAAGAATCCCTCCTGAGCCATGACGGACTCAAGTTCGGGGATTCGAAGGCGTTTTTTCTCAATGAGGGCAGAATAGTCCACGGGGAGTTACGTTTCGGGGTTTCCGGGCTAATGGGCAACAAAAAACGGTGACAACGCCCCTGCAGGCATCATCACCGTCCGAAAAGTGACGGAATTCCGTCGAACTTCCGATCAAACGTCGGAAAGCTTCGGCTTCTTGCGGCGGCCGCCGGCATTGCCGAAACGCTTCTGGAACTTGTCCACACGACCGGCGGTGTCGACAAAACGCTGCTCACCAGTGAAGAACGGGTGGCATTCGGAGCAGATACCGACGTGAAGATCGCTCACCGTGGAACGCGTCTGGAAAACGTGGCCGCAGGTGCACTGGATCGTCGATTCTTTGTATTCAGGATGAAGTTCCGCTTTCATGGTCGTAGGAAAAATTGGAAGGGGCGGACATTAGTCGCGATAAATCAGTCGATCAAGCGGAAATTTAAGGCTTCCGCGTTACTTTTTGACGCGCCTCATCCCCCGTCCTTTCAGCCCTGGGGACGTTTTGGGAAATAAAATCGCCAGAACGAGCCCGATTTTGTCACATGGGGTCCTCCGTGCTTCGAATAATCGGGTGAATGCAGGATCTTCCCACACCCCCTGACCCAGGTGACCGCCGAAGGCAATTTTCGGCCCTGATGCGGCAACATCACCGCGAATTGCTCATTTTTGCCGGAGCTGCTGCCGGAAACCGCGACGCCGCCAAAGACATCGTCCAGGACTCCTTCGTCACCGCCTGGCGCAAGTTTGAAGACTTCGATCCCAACCGCGACTTCAGCGCCTGGATGCGGGGCATCGTCCGGAACAAAACCAAGGACTGGTTCCGCCGGATGCAACGAAACCCTCTCGCTGACAACGATTTCATCGACCTCGAGGTCGACATCGCAGACTGGCAGGCCGCCCGGGACCAGGGTCACTCCGTCTTTGAACTCATCGACCAATGCATCGGCAAGCTACCGGTGAATTTTAAAACCGCGATCCGCACATTCTACTTCGAAGAGCGAACCGGCGAAGAAGCCGCCGACGCTCTCTCGATTTCTCCTTCCAACCTCCGCAAACGCCTCGAGCGCGCCAGGGCCCTCCTCCACGACTGCCTCTCCAGTCAGATCAATACCGCCCCCGCTGCCCAACCTCAGCCTGAACAAAGCCATGTCTGATTCCTCCTCCACTCCTGCCAATGAGACCCCCTGGGCCGATGCGCTCGTGGACTCCCTCCTTCAACAACGCGCCCAAAACGAGGGCGGCGATGATGACGTCTTCCTCAACTCCGTCGAAGCGGCCATCGACCGGGCGGAGCGGGAAACCGTGATTCCCCTTCACCAACCCAGACCCGCCACGCCCAAAAACGGGAAGAGACTCGCGTGGTCAGCCGGAATTGCCGCCACCATCGTCGCGGGTATCGCGGTGACCCTCATGGGCATCCGACTCACCCAGGACCCGCCGATGCCTCCGTCGATTGTCGCAGAGGTAGCTGATGAAAGTCACCGCCTCGAATTGAGCACGCAAAAGACATCGAAGCCGAAAGCGGCTGCCGCGGCCATCGTCGAGAGCAACATCAGGCTTCCGGGGGAAAACCGCTACACTCCGAGCCAGCCTTCACTGAAATCATCCCCGCAGAGTAAGTCCAGCAGCCCTGTCGGAAACAGCGGGTCCACCGATTACAACGGCCCTTACACCGCTCCCGTTACCTCGGTTGCGGAAAACTATGTGGTTCGACTCCAGGAACGGGTCAAGCAGGCTGATGAAGCGGCTCTCCGAGGCACCCAACTGCAGGCCGAGGGCGACTATCAGGGTGCGATCGACCAATATCACGCTGCGATCGATTTGCTTCCGGAAGCCCCGATGACCGAAGAGCGGGAAACGGCCTACAAGAAGCAGTTCGCCAAGGCCAGCAATTCACTGGCGAGGCAGCGCGCCGACGAAGGTCGTTATCCGGAAAGCATCTACCTGGTCGAGGAGGTTCTCCAACCATCCATGGATCCAGATAATCTGGATGCAAGGAGACTACTCGAACAGCTGAACGATCCCGATTACTACTCTCCCGCCCTGACTCCGAGCCATCTCGAGCGTGTCCGCCGGGTGAAGCTCGCCATCAAGACGGCCCAGGGATACATGGATCTGGGTGATCATGATCGCGCCGACCGCGAATTCAACCTGGCCCTCAACGACGATCCCTACAATGAGGCGGCTCGTCGCGGCATGGAGGTCAATGAGCGTCACCGCATGAATTACTTCGACACGGCCTATGATCACACCCGCGCCAAGATGTTGCGCGAGGTCGCGGCGGGTTGGGAAACACCTGCGCCTACAACTCTTGACGGAGACGCGAAAGTTTCAGGACCGCTTCACAAGCAAAGTATTCCATCTCCTGATTCCGACCTTATTGTCAGCATAGGCAGCGGCATACAAGCCGGATACAGTTCTGATTACATCTTCTATGGCACCAGGCTACAGGGACAGGCGCTCCCTCCCATGGAAGCCAATACCTCCCGCTACGGCGAACTGATCGACAATTCCTGGCAGTCTCCTCTCCAGGAGCCGCTCTCCACGTTTTCTATCGACGTCGACACTGCGTCGATGAGCAATGTTCGCGGCCTCATCGCCCGGGGCGCGACCAGGGACCAGATCCCTCACGACAGCGTCCGCATCGAGGAACTCGTGAACTACTTCGACTGGGACTACCCGCAGCCCACCGACAATCACCCCTTTGCCTTCGCAGCGGAAACGGCTGAATGCCCCTGGAACAGGAATCACACCATCATGAGAATTGGAGTGCAGGGTAAAGAGATCCGTCGCAACAAACGCCCTGACACGAACCTTGTTTTCCTGCTCGATGTTTCGGGCTCCATGAACAAGCCTAACAAGCTTCCCCTCGTGAAGCAGGCTATCTCTGTCCTGGTTGAAGAGCTAAACGAAAACGATCGTGTCTCCATCGTCGTCTATGCCGGCTCCCAGGGGCTCGCTCTTCCCACCACTTCGGGGGCGGATCAGGCCGCCATCACCGCTGCTCTCGACCGTCTTGACGCCGGGGGTTCCACCAACGGCGGCGCCGGGATCAAGCTGGCCTACAAGATGGCCCAGCAACAATTCATCGAGGACGGAGTCAATCGGGTCATTCTCTGCACCGACGGAGACTTCAACGTCGGCATCACCGGCGACGAAGATCTCGTCAGCCTGGTGGAGAAGAAAGCCGAGGGTGGTGTTTTCCTGAGCGTCTGTGGGTTTGGCACCGACAATCTCAACGACGCGATGCTTGAAGAGATTACCAACCGCGGCAACGGCAACTACTTCTACATCGATACCTTCAACGAAGCCCGAAAGGTCTTTCTGCAGGATATGATGGGAACACTGGTCACCATCGCCAAGGATGTGAAGATCCAGGTGGAGTTCAATCCGGGCAAGGTGGCTGCCTACCGCCTCATTGGCTATGCCAACCGTCGCCTCGAAGCCGAAGACTTTGAGAACGACGAAATCGACGCCGGCGAAGTCGGGGCCGGTCATTCCGTCACAGCCCTCTACGAAGTGGTTCCGGTTGGAGCCGATGAAAACCCGGCCCTCTCTGGAGACCTTCGTTACCAGAAGCCGGCGCAACCCGCGCTCGAACTGGTCGAGAGTGATGAAATCGCTCTGCTCAAACTGCGCTACAAGCAGCCTGACGGTGACACTTCCATCCTCATGTCCCAACCGGTCCTTCCCATCGATCAGAGCTGGCGCCGCGCCTCTGACGATTTCCGCTTTGCCTCAGCTGTGGGACTGTTCGGACTTATTCTCCGCGAACATGAAAGCGCGAAAGACTCGCGACTTCGCGATGTCATCAACCTGGCCGGGGATGTCGATAACAACGACCCGCACGGCTACCGGCGCGAGTTTGTCCGCATGGTGGAGAAACTGAAGGAGAACGAGCAAGAGTAGAGACAATTCGAACCTCCCCAGCCGTAGCGAAAGTCGTGAGACTTTCGACGAAGCTCTCACGAGCTTCGCTACCTCATTTCCAAAAGCGTTACCCGCGAAAACGCCCTTTCCAAGACGGGGGATCATGGTATTGCTAAGCCATGATCCCTCGCTTGTTTCTCCCGGCCCTCTTCGCCGCTGTGATCTCAACCCACGCGGCCGAAAAGCCAAACTTTGTCTTCATCGTTTCCGAGGACAATTCCAAGCACTACCTCAAACTCTTCGACGAAGACGGAGCTGAAACTCCACACATTGCCTCCCTCGCTGAGAACGGCATCAAGTTCACTCGGGCTTTCTCCAACACACCTGTCTGTTCCACGGCGCGCACCACTCTCGCAACCGGCTGCTACGGCCCTCGCATCGGCACACAATACCACCGGCGCTCGGCCATGGCCGCCATGCCCGAAGGCGTCCGCATGTTTCAGGCTTACCTGCGGGACATCGGTTACTACACCACGAACCAGTCCAAGAAGGATTACAACGCCATCGAGTCTGAGGGCACCTGGGACGCTTCCTCCTCCAAAGCCACCTGGCGGGACCGCCCTGACGCGGCTCAACCGTTCTTCCACATGCAAAGTCATGCGGAGTCACATGAGGGTCGACTCCACTTCAGCGAAGAGACCTATCAGAACGAGAAGACTTCCCACGATCCCGAAGAAGTTGTCCTTCAACCCTACTTCCCTGACACTCCCCTCTTTCGCTACACCAAGGCCCACTACCTCGATCGCATCGAGGTGATCGACGACATCGTCGGGGCAACCGTCGCCAAGCTGGAAGAGGACGGGGTGCTCGAAGACACTTTTATCTTCTACTTCGGAGACCACGGCGGTGTGATGCCACGAGGCAAAGGCTATGCCTACGAATCCGGCCTCCACATTCCTCTCGTTGTCCGCGTCCCGGAAAACTTCAAGCACCTCGTTGATGCCGATCGCGGCAGCAGTAACGGCGGCTTCGTGAGCTTCATCGACTTTGGCCCCACCGTGCTCAACCTCGCCGGCATTGATGTCCCCGAGGGAATGGACGGCACTCCTTTTCTCGGTGACGGCGTTTCCCTGACTGACGTTGCCAAGCGCGACACCGTCTTCGGCTACGCCGACCGCTTCGACGAAAAATACGAGCAGATCCGAACGCTCCGGATCGGGGACTGGAAGTACATGCGCAGCTTCCAACCCTACTACCCGGACGGGCTCCAGAATAACTACCGCTACCTCCAACTCGCCTATCGTGAGTGGCGGGAACTCTTCAACCAGGGAGAGCTGAACGAGGCACAGATCCAGTTCTTCCAGCCCAAGCCGGCAGAGTTGCTGTTCGATCTCTCCACCGATCCTCACGAAATCAATAACCTGGCCAACGATCCCGCCCACCAGGCCCGGCTCGTCGCCATGCGCGAGCAACTCACTGATCAACTCAAAGCGATGCCGGATCTCAGCATGTATCCGGAGAACGTGCTCTACGACGCTGCCATGGATAACCCCGTCAAATACGGCCAGGAGCACAGCGAGCAAATTGGCGAGCTCATTGATACCGCTAACCTGATGTTGGTGCCATACGTCGAGGCTCACGCTGCCCTGTCCGCTGCTTTGACCTCAGACGATCCCTATCAGCGTTACTGGGCGGCCACAGCCTGCGCCTATTTCGGACAGGAAGCGAGCGAGCTCGCGGATACCGCCCGCCCCCTTCTCGACGACGAAGACCCCATGGTCCGGGTTCGGGCCGCTGAGTTCCTTGGCAGGATCGGCAAGGTCGATCCCAGAACCACTCTCATCGATGTGGTCAACTCATCGGACCACCCCGTCGAGCAGCTGATCGCGCTCAATGCTGCGGCCTACTTCCACGAGCACACGGAAACCGCCTTTCTTTTCCAGGCGAGTGACTTCGAGGGAGTCAACGGCGAAGGCGAACGCCGAATTCAATACTTCGACAACGACTGGCTTAAGAAGCCCCGGGGGGAGAAAGTAAAAGATCGAAGTAAACGATCGAAGTAAACGATCGA
>JABSSQ010000050.1 GCA_013213905.1 Verrucomicrobiales bacterium
TGATCTCGAACCGGTTGATACCTCTTCGCTGCTTCGCCGCGCGATGAAGACCACGACCGACCTCCTCGCCCTTGGCGCGCCCGACGCCGAGACCCGCGCCGAAGCAGCCCGGAAGCTCGGCCTGATGCAACGAGGCCCCTACGTCCCCATTCTCGAAGCACGCCTCGAAACGGAAACCGACCCGACTGTGAAAGAAGCTCTCGAAGAGGGGCTCGCCATCACTTACCTGCTGGTCGGCGATCGTGAACAAATCCTGACATCCGTCAAAACTCTCGGCGAAATCAAGTCCATTGGCGGCATCGACTACCTCAACGATCTCATCAGCTACCAAGAGGGAGCCGGTGACAGCAAGGACCAGGAAATCATCGATGCTGCGACGCTCTCTCTGAACAAGATCAATGCTTACCTCAGCCTCGTCGATTTCTGGGGCACCTGCTTTCGCGGACTCAGCCTTGGCTCCGTATTGCTCATCGTTGCCCTGGGTCTCGCCATCACCTTTGGCCTCATGGGGGTCATCAACATGGCACACGGCGAACTTATCGCCGTCGGTGCCTACGCGACTTACCTCACCGAAGTGGTCTTCACCAGCTGGTTTGGCGACTCTGGCCTCGGTTTCGAGCTCTACTTCGTTTTTGCGCTACCCGTCTCTTTCCTCGCCGCCGCCCTGCTCGGACTGGTGCTTGAGCGAGGCGTCATTCAATTTCTCTACAAACGCCCCCTTGAGTCCCTGCTCGCTACCTGGGGCGTGTCGCTGATTCTCCAACAAGTCTTCCGTCTCATCTTCGGGGCAGCCAACCGCCAGGTAAACTCTCCCCGGTGGCTGATGGGCAGTTTCGAAATCGCCGACGTTACCCTGAACTACAACCGCCTCTTCGTGATCGGCTTCGCTGTCCTCATTGTGATCGGCACGTGGTTACTCATGACTCGCACACCTCTCGGGCTGTGCATCCGGGCAGTGATGCAGAATCGGGACATGGCCGCATCGATGGGGATTCGCACCGCGCGGGTCCGCACCCTGACATTCTGCTTCGGAGCGGGACTGGCCGGTCTCGCCGGAGCCTTTCTTTCCCAAATCGGCAACGTCGGCCCGTCTCTCGGCCAGAGTTACATCGTCGACAGCTTCATGGTCGTGGTCGCCGGCGGAGTCGGCAATATCATCGGAACCGTGATTTCCGCCTTCGGCATCGGCGTGGTTGACCAGGTTCTCCAGCCCACCCTCGGACCGGTCATGGGCAAGATCTGCGTACTCGTTGCGATCATTCTATTCCTCCAATGGAGACCCGGGGGTCTCTTTCCGGCGCGCTCCAGAAGCCTCGAAGGCTGATTCCTCGGTTCAACTCTTACTGCTTGTTTCATGCAAAACTCACTTTGGAAAAACAAGGACCTGATTTCGATGGCGATCTTCTTCGTCGCAATCGCCGTCATCATTCCGATTCTCAATTCCACGCCGGCAGATTCCGCCCTGCACGTTTCGAACTTTAACCTGAACCTCTGGGGCAAATACATTTGCTACGCGGCCCTGGCGATCACCTTGAACATGCTCTGGGGATACACCGGCCTGCTCTGTCTTGGTCAGTGCCTTTTCTTTGCCTTGGGCGGCTATGCCATGGGCATGTATCTCATGTTGATGATCGGGGAACTGGGAGCCTACAAAAGCACCCTGCCCGATTTCATGGTGTTCCTCGGATACAAGGAACTGCCCGCTCACTGGGAACCCTTTTACAATTTCTGGTTCGCCTCCGGAGCCGTCCTCTGGGTTCCCGGACTGGTGGCCCTCATCTTCGGCTTCCTCGCCTTCCGTTCCCGAATCAAAGGGGTCTACTTCTCCATCATGACGCAGGCCCTCACCTACGCGGCCTGCCTCCTCTTCTTCCGCAATGATTTCACCTTCGGAGGAAACAACGGATTCACTGACTTCAAATTCATCCTCGGGCACAGCCTCTCAGAACCGGCAACTCAGAGGGGTCTGTTCATCGCCTCCGGCATCTTCCTCGCCCTCTGCTTCTTCATCAACTGGTGGCTCAACCGCACCAAGTTCGGCAAAGTCCAGCAAGCCATTCGCGACAGCGAGAACCGCGTCCGCTTCTCCGGCTACTCGACCGAGTCCTTCAAGCTCTTCATCTTTGTTCTCTCAGCCATCCTCGCGGCTATTGCCGGAGCGCTCTACGTTCCCCAGGTCGGGATCATCAACCCGGAGGAAATGAAACCCGCCAAATCACTCGAAGTGGTGGTCTGGGTTGCCGTGGGTGGTCGCGCCACTCTCTGGGGGCCGATCATCGGAGCGGTCTTCGTCAACGCGCTGAAGAGTTGGGCCACCTACCACTACCCGGACTCCTGGCTCATCATCCTCGGCGTACTCTTCGTGCTCGTCGTTCTCTTCCTCCCCGGCGGAATCATCAGTATTCCGGAAAGAATCAAAAGCATCATCCAGCGATTCAGGAAGCCTCAAACGAAGCCTGAGATCGCCGAACCAGCCGAGACGCTGGAAGCCTGATCCTTTTCAACCTTTATCCCTGGATCCCTTGAAAGACTCATCCCATCGCGAATCCGAAGATCATCCCAATCCGGAGTTCATTCTCACCATCGAAGACCTCAATAAGAGCTTCGATGGCTTCAAGGTCATCAATGACCTCAACTTCTACATGGATAAGGGGGAGCTGCGCACCATCATTGGCCCTAACGGCGCCGGCAAGAGTACCCTGCTTGACCTCATCACCGGGCGAATTCGCCCTGACAAAGGCACGATTGAGTTTGGCCCCGATGACAAACACGACCTCACCAAGCTGAAAGAGTTTGAAATCAATCGACTCGGCATCGGTCGGAAGTTTCAGACGCCCTCCATCTACGCTGAGCACACCGTCTACGACAACTTGCTCCTCTCCCTCGAGGGCTCTCGCGGGGTCTTTGCCTCCCTCTTTTACAAGGAGACCGAAGAACATCGCGAACGCATTCACGAAGTGCTCAAAACCGTCCGCCTCGAAGAACGCAAAGGCGAATTCGCCGGAGCACTTTCTCACGGTCAGAAGCAGTGGCTCGAAATCGGCATGCTGCTCGCCCAGAACCCGGAACTGCTCCTCGTCGACGAACCCGCTGCCGGCATGACCGACGAAGAAACCGAACGCACCGGTGAACTCCTGCTCAGTCTCGAAGGCAAGCACAGCATCATCGTGATTGAACACGATATGGAGTTCATTCGCCAGATCGCTCGAAAGGTCACCGTCCTCCACCAGGGCAGCGTGCTCAAGGAAGGCAAGGTCGATGAAGTCCAGGCCGATCCGAAAGTGGTCGAAGTTTACCTCGGCCGCAAACACAGCCAGGAGCACCTCGAAGCGGAAGAAAAGAAAGCCGCCGAAGCCGAAACCCTCGCAGCCTCAGACTCCTGAACGCCATGACCGCAACGATTACCGAAACCCCAAAAGAAACGGCCACTTCGACCGTGCCAACCCTGTCCCTCGAAGGCATCGAGGTCGCCTACGACCAGTCCATCATCCTTCGCGGAATCGATATCGAAGTACCGCAGAACGAACTGGTCTGCCTCATGGGCCGCAACGGCGTCGGCAAGACGACGACGCTGAAGACTTCCCTCGGCCTGCTCAAACCACGCTCGGGAAAGATTTACCTCGAAGGCCAGGACGTCACCTCACTGAAACCCGAGCAGCGGGCCCGCCTCGGCATGGCCTCCGTTCCGCAGGGGCGCGACATCTTCCCGAACCTCACCGTCTGGGAAAACCTCAAGATCGGTATCGTTGTCCACGGTCAAAAAGCGAAGGACCAGCTCGACCGCGTTTTCGAACTTTTCCCGGTCCTCAAGGAAATGCTGAAACGCAAAGGCGGGGTCCTCAGCGGCGGCCAGCAGCAACAACTCGCCATTGGCCGCGCCCTGCTCACCGATCCCAAGGTACTGGTTCTCGACGAACCCACCGAGGGCATCCAGCCCTCCATCATCGACCAGATCGAGGACACCCTCATCATGCTGAAGGAGGAGGGCCGCATGAGCATCTTTCTCGTCGAACAGTACCTCGATTTCGCCAAGGCCTGCAGCGACCGCTTCTACATCATGGATCGCGGCAGCATCGTGAAGCACGGCGTCATTGCCGAACTCGATGAAGAGGCCATCGCCAAGTACCTCACCGTCTAATCCAACGCCCTGACACTTTCCAACTCAACCTTTCCGGATTCCCGCAGCCATGCATCTAACTCCTCGCGAACGCGACAAACTGCTGATTGTCACCGCCGCTGACCTCGCTCGACGCCGACTCGATCGCGGCGTCAAACTCAACTACCCCGAGGCCGTCGCCATCATCACCTACGAAATCATGGAAGGCGCCCGCGATGGGAAATCCGTCGCTGATCTGATGAGCTTCGGCACCACCATCCTCAAGGCGGACGACGTCATGGAAGGTGTCCCGGAAATGATCCACGAGGTTCAAGTCGAAGCCACTTTCCCTGACGGCACCAAGCTCGTTACCGTTCACAACCCCATCCGTGCATGATCCCCGGAGAAATCATTCCCGCCAAAGAACCGGCCTTTCTCGACGCCAATCCGGGCCTCGAAACCAGGACCCTGACCGTTGCCAACTCCGGCGACCGCCCCGTCCAGGTCGGCAGTCACTTTCATTTCTACGAAGTCAACGAAGCCCTCGAATTCGATCGGGAGGCCTCGTTGGGCTTTCGGCTGAACATACCCGCAGGAACCGCAATTCGCTTCGAACCCGGCGATGAGCGCGACGTTGAAGTCGTCGCTCTCGCCGGGGCTCGCGAAGTCTACGGTTTGAACAACAAGGTCGACGGCAAACTCCCCTCCTGACATGGCTCTCCAACTTTCACGCAAACAGTACGCCGAGATGTTCGGCCCCACCGTCGGCGACCAGGTTCGCCTCGCTGACTCCGAACTCTTCATCGAGGTGGAGCGGGATTACATCGCCGAAGGCGGCGGCTACGGCAACGAAGTCAAATTCGGTGGCGGCAAAGTCATCCGCGATGGCATGGGACAGTCCCCTACCGCCATGGGTGACGACGTGCTCGACCTCGTTCTCACCAACGCCACCATCATCGATGCCGAAGTCGGTATCGTGAAGGCTGACATCGGCGTCAAAGACGGCCGCATCGTCGGAATCGGACACGCCGGCAACCCCGGCATCCAGGATGGAATCGGCTCCGTGCTGCCCGATCCTGTCACCGGCAAAAAGCATCCCATGATCGTCGGCGCCGGCACCGAAGCCATCGCCGCCGAGGGCAGCATCGTCACCGCCGGAGGCATCGACGCTCACATTCACTTCATCTGCCCGCAGCAGATTGAAGAAGCCATCGCCAGCGGTGTCACCACCATGCTGGGCGGCGGCACCGGCCCCGCGACCGGCACCAATGCCACGACCTGTACTCCAGGCCCCTGGAACATCGCCCGCATGCTCGAAGCCGCCGAAGCCTACCCGGTCAACCTCGGCTTTCTCGGCAAAGGCAACTGCGCCACGCACGATCCCCTCATCGAGCAGATCACCGCCGGCGCCATTGGCCTCAAGCTGCACGAGGACTGGGGCACCACGCCCGGCGCGATTGATTCCTGCCTCCACGTCGCTGACGAAATGGACGTCCAGGTTGCCATCCACACGGACACGCTCAACGAGTCCGGATTCGTCGAACGCACCCTCGAAGCCATCGGTGGCCGCACCATTCACACCTATCACTCCGAAGGCGCTGGCGGCGGCCACGCTCCGGACATTCTCCGGGTCTGCGCCGAAAGCAACGTGCTCCCCTCATCGACCAACCCGACGCGCCCTTTCACCGTCAACACGCTCGACGAGCACCTCGACATGCTCATGGTGTGTCACCACCTCGACTCCAAGATCCCGGAAGACGTTGCCTTTGCCGAGTCGCGCATTCGTCCCCAGACCATCATGGCCGAGGACATCCTCCACGACCGGGGTGCCATTTCCATGATTGCTTCGGACAGCCAGGCCATGGGTCGGGTCGGAGAAGTGATCTGCCGCACCTGGCAAACCGCCCACAAGATGAAGGTCCAGTTCGGCAAACTCGACAACGCCGACCATCCCGCGGCCGACAATTACCGGGCGCTTCGCTACGTCGCCAAGTACACGATCAACCCCGCCATCACCCACGGCATGGGCAACCTGGTCGGCTCGCTCGCCGTCGGCAAGCTGGCGGACATGGTGGTCTGGAAGCCAGCCTTCTTCGGCGTCAAACCCGAGCTCGTGCTCAAGAGCGGCATGATCGCCTACGCCAACATGGGTGACCCCAACGCGTCCATTCCCACCCCGCAGCCGACCTACTACCGCCCCCAGTTCGCGGCGCAAGGTCGGGCCGTGGCCTCCACCTCTCTCACCTTCGTGAGCCAGGCCTCTCTCGATGCCGGTCTCGCCGATCGTCTCGACGTCAAAAAGCAGCTCGTTCCCGTGACGACCTGCCGCGACATCAGTAAGGCCGACATGCTGCACAACAAGGCAGCGCCAAAGATCGAGATCGATCCCGAGACCTACAACGTGACCGCAGACGGCGAACTGCTTGTCTGCGAACCGGCCGAGATCGTGCCGATGGCTCAACGTTACTTCCTCTTCTAGCCGCTAGCCTGACAAACAGACGATTCGGAAAACACCCCTGATGCCGATCATTGAAAAAACGGTCGAAGTGACAGACAGAACGTTGGAACTCGTTTCCATCGAGGTGGACCGGCACAGCCTTCAGAAGTGTCGCTGGCGTCGTGCCGCCGAGGACGGGGTCGAGTTTGCCTTCAGCCTCGACGAACCGCTTCGCAATGGCGACGTGGTTCTCGAAACCGATACGAAACGCTACCAGGTCAGCCAGTTTCCCGAACCCGTTTTCTCGATTCCCCTGCCCTCCAATCCGGATGATTCAGCGCAGCTGGGCTGGTCGCTTGGCAACCTGCACCAACCCGTTGAAATCCGGGAA
>JABSSQ010000500.1 GCA_013213905.1 Verrucomicrobiales bacterium
CCCGGGTCTTTTCCAACCAGGCCGGTTCGTTCATGAATCACATCTTTTCGGTGGTTCGAATACCAAGCAGTCCGAGGCCTTTGCGCAGAACTTGTCCCGTCAGCTCACAAAGCGCGAGGCGGGTCTCGCGAACGGCGCCTTCTTCTTTCAGAACGGGGCAGGCTTCCCAGAACTTATGATAGGTCGTCGCGAGTTCGTAGAGATAGTTTGCGAGCGTGTTCGGGCGGAAGTCAGAGAGGACTGCCGGTATGGTTTCGCTGAACTGAGCCAGCTTGAGAACGAGGTCCTTCTCAGCATCAGCCGTGAGCGTGATGGCTCCGCCGGGCTCGAAGTCGCTGCCAAGCTTGCGGAAGATGGCGCGGGTTCGCACGTAAGCGTTGATGAGATAGGGCGCGGTGTTGCCCTTGAGCGCGAGCATGGTGTCCCAGTCGAAGATGTAGTCGGTCATCCGGAACTGGCTCAGCTCCGCGTATTTGACCGAACCGATCCCGATCACTTCAGCGATCTCACGCTTTTCCTCTTCGGAGAAGTCAGGATTCTTCTCGTCGACGATCTTGTAAGCACGCTCGACAGCTTCGTCGAGCACGTCGGCAAGTTGGACGGTGTCTCCGGAACGAGTCCGAAGCATCTTGCGGTCTTTGCCGAGAATGCTGCCGAAGGGAATGAAACGCAGATCAGCATTCTGTCCGCGGCGCTTTGAAATCTCGAAGATCTGGTCGAAATGGAGTTGCTGGGGAGCCCCGACAACATACCAGGCGGCATTGGCTTTGAGCTCGTTGATACGGTAGTCGATCGTGGCGAGGTCGGTGGTGGCGTAAAGAAATCCACCGTCGGACTTGCGGATGATAGCCGGTTTGTCAGCCATCTTTTCGTCCTCGGGGAAGAAGACGCAGATCGCGCCGTCGGACTCTTCAGCGATACCGGCGGCCAGTAACTCTTCGACGAGGGGCGCGAGTTGGTCATTGTAGAAGCTTTCACCGAGCCAATAGTCGAACTCGATGTCGAGACGATCGTAGATTTTCTGCAAACCGATTTTGGAAACCTCAATGGTCTTTTCCCAGATGGCGAGATTCTCCTCGTCTCCGCCTTGGAGTTTGACCAGCTCCTGTCGACAAGCTTCGGCCAGTTCAGCGTCATCCTTTTGCTTTGCATTCACTTCGCGATAGATGCGAAGCAGCTCGGGAATGGGATCGGCTTCGAGCGCGGCTTCATCGAGCAGGTTTTTCCATCCCCAGATGATCATACCGAACTGGGTGCCCCAGTCGCCGATGTGGTTGTCGGAGATCACGTTGTTGCCGACAAAGCGACTCAGGCGGACGAGGCAGTCGCCGATGATAGTGCCGCGAATGTGACCCACGTGCATCGGCTTGGCCACGTTCGGGGCGGAAAAGTCAGCGACGATGGTTTGAGGGGCCTCCACCTTGGCGACGCCAAGCTGGGCGGGGTCATCGAGCAGGGCTTTGAAACGCTCTTCGAGGGCGATGCCGGTGAGGCGGAAATTGATGAAACCGGGGCCGGCGATTTCGGGCTTTTCGCTGAAGTCACCTCCGTCGAAGGCATCGGCAATGGCCGATGCGATCTCGCGGGGATTGCGCTTGAGCTGCTTGGCCAGGATCATGGCCGCGTTGGACTGGTAGTCTCCGAACTGGCGATTCTGCGCCTGGTCGATCTGGGCGGAAAAGCCCTCGGGCAGGTCGGCGGCGAAGTCGGTATCAGCGAGAGCCGCGTTGAGACGGGTAGCGAGTTGTTGGGCGATGGTTTCAGACATGTCTAATCCGAACGGGTGGAATAACCGGGGGACAGGCTGGGGAGATTAAACAGCGGCGGCGCGCTGGGAAAGAATTTCGATGATTTCGTTTTCGTTATTCGCATCGGCGAGACGCTTGCGCGTGTCGGCGCTGTTCAGGATCTTGGCGATCGCGGCGAGCGTCTTGAGGTGCAGGGTGTACTGGGACTCCGGCACGATGAAGAGCACGATGAAATGAACCGGGGCACGGTCGAGCGCACAGAAATCGACTCCCGGCTTGGAACGGGCAAAGATCGCGACGACTTCCTCCAGATCAGGCAGGAATGCGTGGGGAATAGCGATGCCGCCACCGATGCCTGTGCTTCGCTGATCTTCGCGGGTACGCAAAGCCTCGAGGGCCGGTTCTTTCTGCGACTCGGGAAGTGCCTCGACCTCCACGAGATGCTTAACCATTTCCTCGATTGCAGGCAAGTGCTCCCCGGACTGCAGTTCAGCAATCACGCATTCCGGAGTCAGTAGTTCCGCCAGAGTCATCGTAATTTCCGCGTCGGACGACGCGAGACGGCGAGCATAAGCGCGGGTGGGGAGGGATCAAGGCACATTTTACAGGGGTTGCAGCTTTACATTCAGGGGGATGGCGCTCCATTGATTCAATCAGTCGATTATCGAATGAAGCCACGTGTCCTTTTTGTCTGTACCGGAAATGTTTGTCGCAGTCCCATGGCTGAAGGCTGGCTGCGGGATATGGCGGAAAGGGCCGGCGCAGAGATCGAAGTGGCTTCCGCAGGCCTCGGAGCGATGGACGGGGCACCACCGAGCCGGAACTCGGTGACAGCCATGAAAGAGGAGGGGATTGATATCTCTGGCCAACGAAGCCAGATGCTGACATCGGAGATGGTGGAGGAGTTCACGCATATTTTCGGCCTCGGAACCGGGCATATCGAAGCGATTCGCGCCTATTTTCCCGAAGCTCTCGAGAAAACATTCGTGCTCAGGGAGTTCATTGCCGAGGGCGGTCGCGACATTGAAGTACCGGACCCGATCGGTGGTGATCTTGATGAATATCGCGAGACTCGCAACCTGATCCAGGAGGCGATGCCTTCGATTCTCAGCTTCGTGACGGCGGGGGATCCTTCCCCTGATCAATAAGTAAGACGTCGCCAAAGGTGCCAAAACCCGCCATTTGTGCGTATCACCTTTTGACAAGTCGGGTCTCCCGAACTAGCTAACGGGCGAAGCGATTTCAGCTTTGCCCCGTCACATTTTCTGACTCTTCAACTCATGGAAAAACCATCAATTATTATTGGATCCGATCACGGAGGTTTCGAACTGAAGGAGGCCGTTGTGAGCCACCTCAAAGGTAGCGGTTTCGAAGTCGAGGACATCGGCTGCTACTCGACGGAGTCAGTGGACTATCCAGACTACGCCAACGAGGTCGCCAAGGCGGTGGTTTCCGGGAAACAGGATTTCGGGATTCTTTGCTGCACCACCGGTATCGGCATGGCGATCGCGGCGAACCGTTTTCCCGGCGTGCAGGCAGCCGTAGTGACTGACGTGGAACTGGCTGCTAAGACCCGTGTGCATAACGACACCAATGTTCTCTGTCTCGCCGGTAGCTACAACACCCCTGAAGAGATCAGTGCGATTGTTGATGCCTGGCTCGGCGCTGATTTCGATGGCGATGGCCGCCACGGTCGTCGTGTTGGAAAGATGAACAGGTGTGGCACAGCCGTTAGTGCTCCCAAGTTGGCCGTCACTGATCCAGAGATCTACGAGTCGATCCTAAAAGAGGAAGAGCGGCAGAAAGGGAACATCGAGCTGATCGCTTCCGAGAACTTTGCCTCCAAGGCGGTTCAGCAGGCACAGGGCAGTTGCTTGACCAACAAGTATGCCGAGGGATACCCCGGTAAGCGCTGGTATGGTGGTTGTGAAAATGTCGATGTTGTCGAGACCCTCGCCATCGAGCGGGCCAAGGAACTCTACGGAGCCGGATTCGCCAATGTGCAGCCTCACTCCGGTTCTCAGGCAAACGCCGCTGTTTACTTCAGCGTGCTGGAGCCGGGTGACAAGATCCTGACGATGGATCTCAGTCACGGCGGGCACCTCACTCACGGACACTTCGCCAATTTCTCCGGTAAGCTTTACGAAGTGGAGCA
>JABSSQ010000501.1 GCA_013213905.1 Verrucomicrobiales bacterium
GAACTCGGCGCGCTGCTTCCCAAGAACCCTGCCAAACCCGCCGAAGGCAGTCACGCCCGCCTCATCGAACGCAAGGCGGACGGCTCCGTTTATTGGGAGAACGAGCTGATCGCAGAAGACGCTCCGATTCCGGGATTCTGAGAAATTTCAGCGTCAGTTCTCAATCGAAACTTTTCCCTGCTCCATCTTCCAGTCTTAAGAATTTCACCAGAACGCAAACCGAGGTTACCCCATGGATAAGCACTCTCACCTGATCACCCTTCTCTTTTGTCTCACCGCTCTCTCAGCCAAGGCCGAAGCGACCCCGGCCAACCTGCAATGGGTCTCCGAAGAGCCCAAGCCTCAATGGATCTGGCGGGCCGACAAGACAGACAACGAGCCCATTTACTTCCGCAAAAGTTTCGAGGCCCCTGCCGAGATCCGTTCGGCCACGCTCTACGCCACTTGTGACAATGGTGCCGACGTTTACCTGAACGGAGAGAAAGTCGGAACCGCTGCCGACTGGGGCTCCCCCATTATCCTTCAGGACGCCGCCAAGCACCTCCAGGCCGGCCAAACCAATGCCATCGCCGTCAAAGCTCGAAATCGGGGTGGCCTCGCCGCGTTTGTTTTCAAACTGGTAGTCGACCACCCCGATGGCAAAACGACCGTCATCTCGGATCCGTCCTGGAAGATGAACCTTTTTGCTTCCGACAACTGGAGCCAGCGCGAATTCGACGATGCCACTTGGAACCAGAAGCTCAAATCGCTTGGAGCGCTCGGCAAGAAACCCTGGGGTGTCCCGAGCCTGACAGGAGGGCCATCAGGTAAACCGACGGGCGGTCAGACAGGTGGCAGCGGCGATAAGGGTAACGCACTCGATGCCAACCACCTCACCGTAGCGGACGGATTCAAAGTAGAAATGCTCTACGAAGTGCCCAAGTCCGAGCAAGGCAGCTGGGTTTCACTCACCACTGATGCCCAGGGCCGCTTGCTCGCCTCCGATCAGGGCGACGCGGGGCTCTATCGCATCACCGTTTCAGAATCCTCCCAGACGCCTTCCGTCGAAGTTAAAAAAATGCCCGTCGAGATCTCGGGAGCGCAGGGTTTGGTCTGGCACAATGATTCTCTCTACTTCAATCGCAATGGCGGTCCTTTCTACCGGGTCACCGACTCCACCGGTGATGGCCAACTCGATGCCGCCGAAGAGCTGCCCGGTTCCAGCGGCAAGGGCGAGCACGGTAATCACGCGGTCATTGTGGCCGAAGACGGTAAACACCTCTACGTCGATGGCGGCAACTCCACCATCCTGCCTGACGCCTCCGCCATCTCCGGATCCCGGGTCCAGGGCTGGGACGAAGATCTTCTCCTCAAACGGGAATGGGATGCCAACGGCCACGCTCGTGGACGCCTCGCTCCCGGTGGCTGGATCAGCAAATTCAATCCTGACACCCAGACCCACGACATCATCTCGATGGGTTACCGCAACCAGTACGACATCGCCCTGAACCGCGCCGGGGATCTGTTCACCTACGACGCCGATATGGAGTGGGACCTTGGCACGCCCTGGTATCGCCCCACCCGCATCAACCACGTCCTGAGCGGTTCCGACTACGGCTGGCGCAGCGGCTCCGGTAAGTGGCCCGAATACTACGAGGACAGCCTGCCAGCGCTGGTCAACATCGGCCCCGGTTCACCCACCGGCGTCGTCTCCGGTCTCGGTTCCAAGTTCCCAGCGAAATACCAGGATGCCCTCTACGCCCTCGACTGGACCTTTGGAACCATCTACGCCATTCACCTCACGCCTGACGGTGCTGGCTACCAGGCCGAACAGGAGCCGTTCTGCTTCGGGGCACCTTTACCGGTCACTGATGCCATCATCGGAGACGACGGCGCTCTCTACTTCACCATTGGGGGCCGCAACACCCAGTCCGCCCTCTTCCGGATCACCTACACCGGAGACGAATCGACCGAGCCGGTTTCGGGTGACCTGCCGGAAGGAGAAGCCCGCGAACTTCGCCGCAATCTTGATGCATTTCATGATACCGAAAATTCCGAGGCCGTCGCCACAGCCTGGCCCTACCTTTCCAGCAGCGATCGCTGGCTTCGTCATGCCGCCCGCGTCGCCATCGAATCCCAGCCGCTGGAACAGTGGGCTGACAAAGTGACTATCGAAGAGAATCCGCAGGCCCGCATCACCGGCGCAGTCGCTCTGGCCCGCCAGGGCGACGCGTCTCACCAAGCCGCTCTCGTCGACGCCTTGCTCCAACTCGACCCGGCGACGCTCAGCGAGTCTGAATTCCTCGGCCTGCTTCGAGCCTACGCGCTCACTTTCATTCGCCTCGACGCGCCCAGCGACGCTCAGCGTGAAGCCATTATTGCTGAGCTGGATGCCCACTTCCCTAACCAAAGTAACGATGTGAACACCGAACTGGTGCGGGTCCTTGTTTACCTCCAGTCACCCACCGTGATTGAAAAGACCCTTGAGATGATCGCCAACCGCGGTGAGCCCATCGTTCCCGAATGGACCGAACTGGCCCAGCGGAACTCTCGCTACGGCGGCCGGGTCCTTGCCATGCTCGCCAACCACCCTCCGACCCACGAGGTTCTTTATGCCTTCATGCTGCGCAACCTGCGCGACGGCTGGACCATGGAGCAACGCCGCGACTACATTGAGTTCATCAATGAAGCGGCCAAGTACCCCGGCGGCAACAGCTACGCCAAATTCCTCACCGGCGTTCGGGACGATATGCTCGGCCAGTTAAGCAATGCCGAGCGCGCCGAATTGGCCGACATCAGCGGAGAGAGCTTCAATCCCGTTCCGGATTTCGAAATCACACCACCTAAAGGTCCCGGTAAGAACTGGACCGTGGCTGAAGCCGCCAAACACGCCAGAAAGGACGGCAAAGCGATTCGCGGCGCCGATTTCAACAGCGGTCGCAATCTTTTCCACGCCATCGGCTGCGCGGCCTGCCATCGCTTTGATAACCTCGGCGGCGACATCGGCCCTGACCTGACCACGGTGGGCAACAAGTTCGATATCAACTACCTGCTCGAGTCCATCATCGAACCCAGCAAAGTCATCAGCGATCAGTACGGCTCCAAAATCGTGACGATGAAGGATGGCACCATTCACTCCGGCCTCGTCGTCGAGCGAGGCGAAGAGGTCGACGTCTATCCCGCTGCCAAGACCACTGAAGAGCTCAAGCCGGCCACTCTCAAAACCAGTGACATCGCCAAGATCGAGGAAACGCCCGTTTCCCAAATGCCGCCTATGATGATGAATGGGCTCAACGGCGACGAAGTGCGCGACCTGATCGCCTACCTGCTTTCCGGAGGGGATCCGAGGGCGCGGCTGTATGGGAATTGATTCAACTTCGACATCGCTTTCCCGGAGCAAATATACTTTGCTCCGGGACCTGCCACACATGCCGATTTTCGCACTCGCAATCTTTCTGAGCGCCTTCCTGCTGTTCCAGGTCCAGCCGCTCATTGCCCGCTACATTCTTCCCTGCTACGGAGGCAGCCCGACCGTCTGGACGACCTGCCTGCTCTTCTTTCAATGCGGCCTGCTGGGTGGCTACGCCTACGCTCATGCCCTCGTCACCTTTTTGCGAGACAGAAGGAAACTTCAGATCGGAATTCACCTCGGCCTGCTTGCCCTGGCTCTCATCACACTCCCGGTCACCCCGGATGAAACCCTGAAATCCGCTGAAGCGGTTGCGAATCCCATTCCGGGAATTCTCAAGCTGCTCACCTTCGCCGTCGGACTCCCCTATTTTCTCCTTTCGGCTTCCGGTCCGCTTCTACAGCACTGGTTTGGTGACAGCTACCCTGACAAGTCACCTTACCGACTCTATGCTGTCTCCAACGCCGGTTCGATCCTGGGCCTGCTGACCTACCCGTTCCTCATCGAACCGGCACTGACTGTGACCAGCCAGACAATCGCCTGGTCCTTCGGCTTCGGAGCCTATGCCCTCACCGCCGCGGCATGCGCCGCCGCTTACCTGAAGCTGGCTCACTCAAAGAGTGCTGTCGACAGCCCTGGCAACGATTCCGCCACGCCTTCGATCGACAAGATCCTCTGGGTCGCCCTCGCCGCCTGCGGCTCGATGCTGCTGCTGTCGCTGACCAACCAGATGTGCCAGGACGTCGCAGTGGTCCCATTTCTGTGGGTGCTGCCTCTCGCCCTTTACCTTTTGACCTTCGTGATCACCTTTGACCATTCCCGCTGGTATCGACGAAGAGTGGCGATCCCACTCGCCGTCATCGCGGTCAGTGCTGTCATTTTACTGATCGACGACCGCCTTTCAGAAGATGAAATTCACATCGCCTGGCAGATTACTATCTTTGTCAGCGCGATCTTCTTTGGCTGTCTCGTCTGCCACGGTGAAGTCGTCCGCCTCAAGCCGCCCTCGCGACGGCTCACCGGGTTCTATCTCGCCATCTCTCTGGGCGGGGCACTGGGCGGTGTCTTTGTCAGTTTCATCGCACCGCAGATCTTCTCCGGCTACTGGGAACTTCACTGCACTTTGGTGCTTCTTGCTGCGCTGACATCAATTCAACTCTTTCGACGATTCCGCCCGGCATTCCCCCGAAAACCGAAACTAATCGGAACAGGCGCCCTCGCCTGGGTAGCGCTCCTTATCCTGCTGGCTATTGGCCTGGATCAACACATCAGCGAAGTGAAGGAGGATTCCCTCGACACGCGCCGCAGTTTCTATGGCGTCCTTCACGTCTATGAGAATGATATCGGAGACGCAGACGAGTCCCTTTCCCTCTATCACGGTCGCATCGAGCACGGGCGGCAATACCTGGCTTCCGACCTCAAATCGATCCCGGCGGCCTACTACTCAAAAGGCACAGGAGTTGGTGCCTTTTTCAACCTCTATCCCCGTGGGAATAACAATGAACCGATGCACATCGCGGTGATTGGTCTCGGCTTCGGCACACTCTCGACCTACACGACCGAGAACGACCGGATCCGCTTCTACGA
>JABSSQ010000502.1 GCA_013213905.1 Verrucomicrobiales bacterium
GAACGAGCCGACCTGCCTGCTGCAAAGATTGGAGATGTTCCGGTTTATCAGGCGTTGTAGGCCGAGATCGAAGCAATCTTGTAAGCCTGGGTAGTGCCTTCCGCCGAGGTGAACTCGACTTGATCGCCAACGGCTTTGTCGAGGATCTGGGCGCCACGGTCAGAGAGGTAGGCCAGGATGCCTTTGTCCGGATCGGAATCCCACGCACCGAGAACGGTGTAGGTGAGGGCCTCACCGCCTTCGGTGGACTCGAGGCTGACCACGGTTCCGATGGAAACTTTGGAAGTGTCGGCATTCGAGAAGTCGGTGGGCTGGGCGAGCTTGAGATCGCGCTCCCAGTCTCCCTGGCGCTTCATCAGAACGCGCTGGTATTCCTTGGCAGACTTGTATTCGAAGTTCTCACGAAGGTCACCGTAGGAGCGGGCAATCTTGATGTCCTCGCGGTTCTGCGGGATTTCCTCCTTAACCAGCTTGTCGTAGGCTTCCTTGCGCTTGGCAAGGCTCTCTTCGGAAACGATGAGCACGTCGTCTTCCTTCTTGTCGCCACCGCTGAGAAGGTCTTGAACCTCAGGATGCAGTTTGATGACGCGGGCAACGAGTGACTTACGGGTCAGTTCGTCGAAAGAAGCCGAGTTGATGAGACGGCTGGAGAAGTTGCGGATGATGTTGATGTTGGCACCCTCGATCAGGTCGGGGATGAGCTCGCGGTCGTCGGCCACGAGGTCACGAAGACGGTTGGCGGCGCGGACGGCACCTTCTTCATTGAGCTGATCGGCCTCCAGTGAACTCATCACAGAAAGGCTGAGGCTCGGGCTGAAGATGGATTCGGCGAGGCCTTTGCGCTCGCGGCAAATCCAGGCGAGGCCGTCGGAAGAAAGCGTGCGCTGCTGGAGGCTGTTTTCCATGTAGGCAATGAGCTGCTCCTTTTTCTCGGAAGCATTGAGAACGTTGGCCATCTCGGCAATGGAACGGAGGTTGCAGTCAGGGACGAGGCCGAGCATCTTGTCGGCCCACTCCTCTTCGCCGAAGGCTTCAGGGAAGCTCTTGAGGATCTGGCGCAGGCGGGTGAGGGAGAGTTCTTCGAACAGCTCGGCGAGACCTTCTTCGTTCCCGGCGAGAATCTCCGCGACCGTGATCTGGCCTTCGGGAGCTTCATATCCCTTGAGCTTGCTCTGGAGTTCCTCGCGGATGAGGATGAGCTCAACGGCAGGAACGAACTGAATCTTGACCCCTTTTCGGGCGATTTCGCTGATTTCGCTGACGAGGGCTTCGAGCCTGTCCTGGTTGTCCTTGAAGGCGCCGATGTCCTTAATAATGGCTTCGACGGCCTTCACCTTGGCACGCAGGTCGCGGGCGTTGTTAAAATCCTGAATGAGTCCTTCGGACGGGTCAAAATCCTCTTCACGGAGTTCGAGAGGGTCCGTACGCTTCGCCGGCACGACGAACTGGACGTCGTCGCGAAGCTTCTTCTTGGTGCTTTCCCACCAGCTCTTGTATTTGCCCTCGGAGACGATTTTGCCCTTCACCAGCTCTTCGAGCTGATCGAGGTAAAGTTTGTCGCCACTGCTGCTGAGAGCTAGCTTGACCAGGGCCACAGAATCATCGGTGGCGAGGTTCTGAAGCTCTTCGAGTGAGGAAAGGCGCTTTCCAAGGAATGAATCCTCCGTAATAGGGGTCAGGGACATTCCGGCGAACTTCATGCCCATCTCGTGACCGGGCTTATCCTCGAAGTCGACGACCACTTTGACGTTGAGGCGGTCCCACTCCGCAATTTTTCCGGCTCCCCAGCTCTTGTGCTGGCAGAACGTACCGGGTGGGAGGAGGTCGAGTTGCTCCGCCGTGGCGGGCTCAATTTTGCCTCTGGAGACTAGCTTTTCGAGATCGGGATGCATTGCCGCTCAACATAGGAAGAAGATGCCACGAGCCAAGGGGAAAAATTTTTTTTTTGGTTGCCTTTACCTTTTCCCCTGCCTAATCTGCGCCCCAATATGAAGAAATTTATCGCTGTTTTGATGCTCATGTCGGTCGGCTCTCTCTTGGTCGCCGACATTCACGAGCCGCCGAAGGCGAAATACACGAAGAACCGTAAGTGGGCTCGTGGCTGGTCTAATGTTTTCTACAGCTGGACTGAGGTTCCTGCGACGATGATCCGTTACAGTGAGCGCCACACAGTGCAGGCCAATGAGATCTGGACTGCCGGCTTCTGGCACGGTCTTCAGCGCTCCGGTGCCCGCCTTAAGTATGGTGTTTACGAAGTGGTGAACTTCCAGCGGCCGATTTACAAAGACTCCTACCGCCCGGCGATGGAGAGTATCAACTATTTGCCGTGGAGCGGATACGAGGAATTCCCTCCCCAGATCGGGTTCTTGAGTACGACAGGCTACGTCCGAGGGCGCAGCTGGTAATTTCAGCTGGTAACTCAAGCCTTAGCAATTTCGAAGAAAGGCCGTCCCATAGACGGCCTTTTTTTGTGCCTGGTCTAGCTTTCGCGAGCTTTCAGGGATTGGTGGCCGGGCTCAGGCGTAGGTTCGCATGAAATTGGCGTAGAATTCGACGCCCTCTTCGAGGTCATCGATGGCGAGGAATTCGTCCTTGGTGTGCGCCTGGGCGATCGTGCCGGGGCCCACAGCTACAGCGGCGAGGCCTTTTTCGCCGAGTCGACCGGCGTCGCAGAACCACGGGGCCGTGGTCAGTTCCGATCCGATGGATTGCAATCGCCGGACCCCATCCGTGTCCGGAGGGGTGAACAGCGGAACCGAGTCTCCCACGATCTTCACTTCGATGGTCTCTGTGGCACCGGTTTCTGCGAGGAAGTCCCGGACCAGTTTGAGGCCGCCTCCGGCCTGGTGCAGGGCAGGGGTTTCCCGGAAATCGAGGATCGCGCTGCAGGAGGCCGGAACAATGTTGGGGCTGGTGCCACCGTTGAGCGATCCCAGGCTGACGGTCGGGTTGCCGAGAGTGTCATCGTGAAATTCCGGTAATTTGGCCTCGAGGGCGGGAAGCAGGGTCTCGAGGACGGGCATCAGCTTCCGGATGGCGTTTTCTCCGCGCTCCGGGGTCGAGCCATGGCAGGAACGTCCTGTCGTGCTGAGCTCAAGCCAGACGCAGCCCTTGCTGGCATAGACGGTCTTGAGTTCGGTGGGTTCGCCGACGACAGCGAATTCGTATTCGTTGGCGTGGTGTTCGGCAAAATGCTTGGACCCGGGCTGGCCGGCTTCTTCTCCCATCAGGCCGACGAACGAAATGGCGGCGTCGTAGTTCGGGATCTCATCCTTCAACTGGTAGAGGGCCCAGAGCATGCCGGCCATGGTGCCCTTGGTATCAGAAGCTCCGCGCCCCCAGACCTTTCCTTCACGAATTTCGCCCCCGAAGGGATCGATCGTCATCCCTTTGACGCTGACCGTGTCGGTGTGAGGAGCGAAGAGGAGGCCGGGCTTGCCTTCCCTCCCGGGAAAATGGCCGGTGACGTTGGGGCGCCCGAGAAGGACTTCTTCAAAAACCACCTCGGCACCACACGCTTCGAGGAACGTTCCGACCCACTCCGCGCAGGCTTTTTCGCCGGTCGCGCCCTGGCCGCGAGCCCCGTCGGGATTGACGCTGGGAATCTGAATCAGGCTCTGGAGGAGGGAGGCTGGAGAGTCGGGGAAAGTCATCTGGAACAGGATGGACACGTTTGATTTTGAAATCCAGTCCGACAACTTGAGAAAATCACCGGAAACGAGAGATAGAATTGATTAAGCTGTTGACACATACGTCGCTAGCTGGCCTTAATAACTGCTTGGACTTTTAAAAAGATTTACTTTTATGAGTGACACTGAACCTCAAAAGCCAACGGTTAGCACATCGACCGTGCCTTTGAAAAAGGAGACCGTCCGCATCAGTCTCCGGGCACCCGTTGATGATTCCGGTCCTGTGGCCCCCAAGGGATCCACGGCCCCGATTCCTGCTGACAGTCCTTCGACGGCACCCGTGGCTCCGCCTCCTACCCCCCTCACTGGTGGAGCGCCGACGCCTCCCCCGGCACCTTCTGCACCGGCTCCGCCGGCGGCTGCTCCGACACCGCCTCCGGCGGCGCCCGCCGCTCCGGCCGCTCCGGCCGCTCCGGCAGCTCCGGCAGCTCCGGCAGCTCCGGCAGCTCCGGCAGCTCCGACTGGTGCCAAGACGATTCCTTTGGCTAAAGCTCCCGATCCGCTGGGCCCGACCACTCCTGTGGCAGCTCCCGGTGGTCCCGATCCTCTTGGTCCGACCAGGCCTGTCCCGACTGCCGGTGCTCCCGGTGCCGCGACTCCGGTAGGTGCCAAGACCATTCCCCTGGCCAAGGCCCCTGCTGCAGGTGGTCCCGGTCCGGTTGGCAAAGCTACTGTGCCGCTCCAGCAGCCCGGTGGTGCCAAGCCGCTGCCTCAGGCCACGGTGAAGATGGGCGAAACTCAGCCGATGGCTCAGAACGCGCCTACCTCGCAACTTTCCCAGAAGCCCAACATTCAGTCCACTGCCGAGGAAGTAGAGGAAGAATGGGACGAAGAATACGAAGAATCCGGACTCATGCCTTTTGCTATCATTGTACTGATCCTGGCACTCGTCGTTCTCGGCATCGAATTGATGACGAAGATGGGTGTGGGTGGCTGATCTTTTCAGCGACTAACCATTTTGATCCTCATCTTTCCGGTCGCTCGCGGTCGGGGGATGAGGATTTTATGTCTCCGGAATTTCCAATCCTTTGCTGGTCCTTGAAGTCGGGTGGAAGGAATTCCCGCTTGCTCCGCCCCTGAATCTGGCGGAAATATGGGAGGCTCGAAACAGCCTCCGGGTTGCCGGAAAAGCCGGCGCCGCAATTATCTAAATACCCATCCTCTCATGGCCCACGAATCCATTGTAAACCTCACCAACGACAACTACGCCAGCGAAGCCGAAGGCGCTTCCGTTCCTGTGGTGATCGACTTTTGGTCCGAGCACTGCGGACCCTGCAAAATGCTTTCTCCTGTTCTCGACGAAGTCGCAGCAGAAATTGGCGACGACGCCAAAGTCACCAAGGTCGACGTCATGGCCGAGCGCGAACTCGCTATGAAGTTCGGTATCCGCGCTGTCCCGACCCTCATTTTCATGAAGGACGGTGAAGTTAAGGAAACCAAGACCGGCATCATGATGAAGGATGCCATCATCGAGAAACTGAATTCTCTGTGATCCTTTTCGAGGGGCTCAACTCTGTTGGGTCCCTCATTCAACCCTGTTGGGTGTTCCCTGAGATGAGTTCTGAATCTGAAATCCAATCCCGTCCGAATGGCCTCAGTCGTTCTGGTTGGGTTATGCTGGGTTCGTTGTTGCTCATTACCGTTGCGTATCGCCTTCTCGCATCGCACTACGATTTTCTCGGGAACACCGCACCGCTCATGGCGATCGCCTTCGGTGGTGCACTATTGATGGGCAGTCGCTTCTGGTTTGTTCCGGTGCTGCTGCTCGTGGTCAGTGATCTCGTCCTGGGATTCTGGCACGGTCAGGGTGGTATCGGTGGATACACCCTGATGTCGATGACCTTTTATCTCATCGTCGGCTGGATCGGAGGTCGCGCCGGACAGCGCGAGAAGATCTGGCCAATGATGTGGTTTGGCACGCTCAGTTGCAGCGTGCTGTTTTATGTTTTCGCCAACACCTACAGCTGGATGATGTGGCCCGGTTATGAGAAATCTCTCGCTGGCTGGTGGCAGAGCCAGACCATTGGCGTGCCGGGCATCAATCCTCCTGCCTGGATGTTTCTCCGCAATGCGCTGATCGCCGACTCGATCTGGTGTGCGCTGGCAGGTTTGATGTTTTTTGCTGAGAAGCGTTTCAGCCGCGCTTCTGAGGATCTTGTGGTCGAGAGTGCCTGATTCGTCGGAAGATTAAGCATCTTCCGCTACGCTATCAGGGAATGTAGCGGAACTTGCCATAGTTCCGGAAAATTTGCTTCGGGAACTGACGTGATTTTTCGTTGTCCCGGTCTTTACGTGCCGTGTGGGTTGGCTACCGTTTCGGCATGTCTGAAACTGCCCATCCGTTCCTCCAGGAAGATTTCCAGATCCGCTGGTCCGCGCTCGTCCCCGGCGCCATCGAAGCTGATATCAAGAAAGCGCTCGAAGATGCCAATGCCTGCATCGAAGCACTCTGCGAAGACTTTGATCCTGCGGAGCTGACATTTGAAAACACGCTCATCGCACTGGAGGAAGCCACCGAAGATCTGTCCATGGCGTGGGGATTGGTGGGGCACCTCGATTCCGTTCGCAACAGCGATGAACTTCGCGATGCGCACAACGCGATGCTCCCGGAAGTGACGCAGTTCTATTCGCGCATCCCGCTGAACGATAAACTCTGGAAGCGTATCAAGGCTTACGCCGACAGCGATGAAGCAAAAGCGCTTGCAGGCGTAAAGCTTCGGCTGCTCGATGAAACCGTGAAAGACTTTGTTCGCAGTGGTGCGGATTTGCCGGCTGAGGAGAAATCGCGCCTCGAGGAGGTGCAGGCGGATCTTGCCAAGGTGACCCAGAAGTTTTCCGAGAACGTGCTCGATTCCACCAACGAGTGGGAACTCATCATTAAAGACAAGGAACGTCTCGCAGGTTTGCCGGACACGGCGGTCTCAGTGCTCCAGTCGGAAGCGGCGGCCAAGGATCTCGGCAGCGAAGATGAGCCGGTCTACCGCATCACTTTGAAGGCTCCGGTCTATTTCCCGGTTCTCGAATACGCGGATGACGCTGACCTGAGGAAAGAAGTCTGGGAGGGAAGTATCACAGTGGGCCGGGGCGGCGACTTCGATAATACCGAATTGATCGCCGAGATCCTCAAGCTTCGTCAGGAGAAGGCCGGGATTTTGGGCAAAGCTAATTTCGCCGACCAGGTGCTGGAGGAGCGCATGGCCAAGAACGGGGCGACCGCTCTCGGTTTCGTGGAAGACCTTGCCGAAAAGACACAGCCGTTTTTCCAGAGAGAGATCGAAGAGCTGAAGGCATTCCGCGAGGAACAGGATTCCGAGTGGGACGGGGTGTTTGAGCCCTGGGATGTCGCTTACTGGGCTGAGAAGCTGCGCAAGGCTCGATACGATTTCGACGAGGAGGAAGTCCGTCCCTACTTCGCGATCGACAACGTCATCGAAGGGATGTTCCGCCTCTGCGAAAAGGTCTTTGGATTTAAGATTGTGGAATGTGATTCCGCTTTCACCGAGCTGGGCGGGGAGCCCGAGAGCGATGCCGTCGAAGTATGGCATCCGGAAGTGAAATTCTACGAACTGCGCGATGAGACCAGTGGTGATCTGTTGGGCTCCTTCTACGCCGACTGGCATCCGCGTGAAGATAAACGTGGCGGTGCCTGGATGAATTACTTCAAGACCGGCACGCCACCGACCGATACGGAGCCGCGCACGCCTCACCTTGGTTTGATTTGCGGGAACCTGACTCCTTCATCCGCTGATAAACCGGCCCTTCTGACTCATCGGGAGGTCGAGACCGTCTTTCACGAATTTGGTCATCTGTTGCATCACCTCATGGGCGAGGTGGCGATCAAGTCGCTCAATGGGATTCACGTGGTTTGGGATTTCGTCGAATTGCCGTCTCAGATCATGGAGAACTTCTGCTGGTCACGCGTCAGCCTCGACTTTTTTGCCAAGCACTACGAAACCGGTGAGCCGATTCCGGAGGAACTCTTCCAGAAGATGCTTGGAGCCCGCAACTTCCAGTCTGCCATGGTCCAGATGCGCCAACTCGCTTTCGGCAAAATGGACCTGGAGCTTCACGTGAATCACCATGGTATCGGGACCAAAGGTGATCTCGACTCGGTGGTTCGCGAAATTCTGGAGGGCTATCTCATGCCGCTGGCGACGGAACCTCCCACCATGGCGCGGCGCTTCACCCATCTCTTCGCCAGTGCGACAGGCTATGCGGCAGGATATTACTCCTACAAGTGGGCCGAAGTCCTCGATGCTGATGCGTTCACTCGTTTTGCTGACGCTGGAGTGATCAGTCCTGAAGTGGGGCGTGAGTTCCGTGCCAAGATTCTCAGCCAGGGTGGCAGTCGTGATGCGGGCGAATTGTTCCGCGACTTCATGGGTCGCGATCCTGATTTGAATGCGTTGCTGGAGCGGAGCGGATTGGTCGCGGATTGAATGGGATTAAACTGCCCCACAGGGAAGTGGTGGTCCTTTAAGGTGAGGTGATGGTTTTGATCGTCATTCTCAAAACCAAGGTGCCTCGGTGCCGGGGAATAGAGATTCTTTTTCACGCCCTCGCGGGGCCGCCGGACTCGGCCGCTGAATAGCGGATGCCAAAAGTGGCCCCTGAAAGGACCTGCCCTGATTCAGATTGCGCGACAGCAAACTGGGTCAATCCCGGTTCTCGAGAGCAGCGGCGACGAATCCCTTGAAGAGCGGATGAGCTGCGGTTGGTTTGCTCTGGAATTCGGGGTGAAACTGCACTGCGATGAAGAAGGGGTGCCCGGGAATCTCGACGATTTCGCCGAGAGTGCCGTCGGGCGAGGTGCCAACGAGGTGGAGGCCGGCATCCTCAAACTGGCTGCGGTAGTTCTGGTTGAACTCGTAGCGGTGACGGTGACGCTCATTGATCGTGGTGTCGCCGTAGAGCTCTGCTGAGCGGCTGTCCTCGGTGAGCTTGGTCTCCCAGGTGCCCAGACGCATGCTGGCGCCCATGTTAGTCACCTCTTTCTGCTCTTCGAGCAGGCAGATGACAGGGTGAGGCGTGGTCGGATCGAACTCGGTGCTGTGAGCCTTCTCGAGGCCACAGGCGTGGCGGGCGAATTCGATCGTCGCGATCTGCATGCCAAGGCAGATGCCGAAGTAGGGAATGTTGTTTTCGCGAGCCCATTTCGCAGCAGTAATTTTGCCTTCGATACCCCGGTCTCCGAATCCGCCGGGAATGAGAATGGCGGAAACGTCTTTGAGATATTTCTCGGCGCCCTCGGCCTCGATATCTCCGGAATCGATCCGGACGATGTCGACTTTGGCATCGTTGGCGGCGCCGGCGTGAGTGAGAGATTCGTAGATGGACTTGTAAGCGTCCTGCAGATCGATGTATTTGCCAACCACCCCAATCTTTACGGTGTGGGTCGGGTTGACGATCCGGTCGACCATGTTGCGCCACTCAATCAGTTCGGGCTCGTTGGTGGCCAGTCCGAGGCGCTCGCAGATGATGCTGTCGAGTTTCTGGTCATGAAGCTTGAGCGGAGCTTCATAAATGGTGCCGTGAATATCGACGAAGGGGACAACCGCTTCGGGTTTGATGTTACAGAACATCGAGAGCTTGCGCTTGATCTCGTTGTCGATGGGGTGCTCGGCGCGGCAAATGATGACGTCAGGCGCGATACCGATTTCGCGAAGCTTCGCGACGCTCTGCTGGGTCGGCTTGGTCTTGAGCTCTTCCGCTGCCTTGATGTAAGGCACCAGCGTAGCATGCATGAAGGCGACGTTTTCGTGGCCGACTTCGTCTTTGAACTGACGGAGTGCTTCGAGGAAAGGAAGGCCTTCGATGTCACCGGTAGTTCCGCCGATTTCAGTGATGATGATGTCGGCGTCGGTTTGCTCCGTGACGTCGTGGATTCTTTGCTTGATCTCGTCGGTGACGTGAGGAATGACCTGAACAGTGGCACCGAGGTAGTCGCCTTTCCGCTCTTTCTTGATAACGTTCTCGTAGACCTGACCGCTGGTCAGGTTGTTGAGCTGAGAAAGGCGGCCGCTGGTGAAGCGCTCGTAGTGACCGAGGTCGAGGTCGGTCTCGGCTCCGTCGTCGAGAACGTAAACTTCGCCGTGCTGAAAAGGGCTCATGGTGCCCGGGTCGACGTTGAGATACGGGTCGAATTTCTGCATCAGCACCTTGAGCCCCCGGCGTTCCAGAAGGGTGCCGAGTGCCGCTGCTGCGAGACCTTTTCCGAGGGAGCTGACGACCCCTCCTGTGACGAAGATGTACTTCATGAAGACAGTTGTTGGTGGAGTATGGCAGCCTGCTCCGGCGTGTCAACGCCGGGCGAGGTATCGTCGTTCAAAACGACCCGAATTCGGGCGCCATTTTCAAGGGCGCGGAGTTGTTCGAGGCTTTCGGATTGCTCAAGAAGCGATGGCGGCCAGGAAACAAAATCGAAAAGGAAGTCGCGGCGGAATCCATAGATTCCCTGGTGACGGTAGTAGGTCAGGCCGTCGGGCTTGTTCCGGGGGTGGGGGATACAGCTGCGGGAGAAATAGAGTGCATTGCCGTTCACATCGATGGTGACCTTGACCACGTTGGGATCATCAATCATGGGATCGTCGGCCGCCAGCGGGTTGGCTGCCGTGATCATTGGCAGGTCGGGCTGGTCGGCGAGATCGCCGGCGAGTTGATCGATGAGGTCGGGATTGATGAGCGGCTCGTCTCCCTGGATGTTGATGATGTGAGTCGCATCGGGAAAAGCCTCAGCCACTTCTGCCGTGCGATCGGTCCCACTCGGGTGGTCGTCCCGGGTCATGGTGGCATGCCCGCCGAATTCCGCTACAGCCGCGGCGATTCGTTCGTCATCGGTAGCGACGGTGACGCTGTCGAGGCGTTCGCACTTGGCGCACTGTTCCCAGACATGCTGGACAAGCGGCTTTCCGGCGATGGGGTGGAGCGGTTTCCCGGGGAACCGGGTGGAACCCCAGCGAGCGGGAATGACTCCAAGGACTTGTGGGCTTTGGTTCGACATCGACTAGGTTCACGAAGTCGCGCTTTGGAGATTTATCAAGGGAATCCCGCGAGAGAATCCGATTGAATTTCAGCCTGATCCGGTGAACGAGTGCGTGAATTCTAAACCAATTACTGCCGTGGAAATTGCCTGCCTCGATCTTGAAGGAGTCCTGATTCCTGAAATCTGGATCAACTTTGCCCAGAAAACCGGTATCGACGAACTGCTCGCGACGACGCGTGATATCCCGGATTACGACGTGCTGATGCAGCAGCGTCTGGATATCCTCAAGCAGCATGATCTGAAGATCCAGGACATCCAGGAAGTGATCGACAGTCTCGGACCACTTGAGGGTGCTAAGGATTTTCTCGACTGGCTGAAGTCGGAGTTCCAGGTGGTGATCCTATCAGATACCTTCTACGAGTTTGCCGGCCCCCTGATGCGCCAGCTGGATTTCCCGACCTTGTTCTGCCACAAGCTGGGGATCGCGGATGACGGTAGCGTGGAGGACTATCACCTGCGCATGCCGGATCAGAAGCGTGAAGCGGTGAAGCGGTTTCACGAACTGAAGTTCAATGTGATCGCCGCCGGCGATTCCTACAATGACACGACGATGCTGAGCGAGGCGGATCGCGGCATCCTCTTCTGCCCGCC
>JABSSQ010000503.1 GCA_013213905.1 Verrucomicrobiales bacterium
ACCTCGATTTCCCGATTACAGATGAGAAGGGAATCATCGCCGTCCAGGAGATTATCGATGCGCTTAACCTCGGTAACATGCCTCCTCAAGAAGCGGATCAGCCGAGTGACAAAGAACGACTTGAGGCGGTGGCTGCTTTGACTGAGCAAGTGGCTGACGTCTACGCCAGCCTGCAGAGCACGGGAGGGCAGACGGTGTTGCGGCGTCTCAATGAGCGTGAGTATCTCAACACGGTGGAGGACCTCTTTGGACGTCGCATCGATACCTTTGCTCCGACCGCATCGTTCCCCACTGATCAGACGGTGGAGCATGTGGACACGCTGGGGGATGTGCTCGTGACCTCAGGCTTCCTGCTCGATAACTACTTTCAGGCAGCGGATCAGATTGTGGAGAAGGCGCTCGGCACGGTCGAAAAACCCGAGTTTAAGAAGTGGACGTTTAAAGACTCTTTCAAACCGGGCGATGAGATGAGTTTTTCCCACAAGCGGGTCTTCGATAACAAGTATCTCTGTATCTACGAGGTGACGAATTCATCGAACCACGAGGGGGGGTATGCCGGGATCAATGAGTTCAAGGAAGGGGTTCACGCTGACGGCTATTACGAAGTGAAGGTCCTGGCTCAAGAGATGAACCGAGACTCCCACTACGACCGAAGCATTCTCAAGATGAATCTGGATGAGCCCTATCGCATGGGGATTGTCACGGGGACGGCCAGCGTAGGAAAACTTCATCACCCGCAGCCGATCGAGCCGCAATTGGCTGAAGTGACGCTCAAGCCGGGCAAGCCTCGGTGGTATACGATGAAAGTCTGGCTCGAGCAAGGCCAGCAGCCTCGATTCACGTTTCCCAATGGCATGGAAAATTGCCGTCAGGCGTTCGGGAAAATTGCTCGTGAATACAACGATGACTGGCCCGAGGATGACAAACACGACGGAAGCATCGTGCATGCCCGACGCCGGGTGCTCCAATACGGCAAAATGCCGCACATTCGCATCAGCGAAGTGCAGATCAAGGGGCCACTCTTTGAGGAGTGGCCTCCGGCTCCCCAGCGGCAGGTCTTTGGCAAAGAAGGGTTCCAGAAGGAGAACGTGGAAAAGATTCTGACGGGCTTTGCTGAGCGGGCGTTTCGCCGTCCGGTCAAAGACGGTGAGATCAAGCGGTTCACCGATCTGGTTGATGTGCGTGTTGCTGCTGGACACTCTCCACGTCAGGCAACCCTCGACGCGATCAAGGGGATTCTTTGCGCGCCTTCCTTCCTCTATTTGAACGAAGCCAGTGCCAACCAGAAGGGGCTTCTCAAGCCTCACGACCTCGCGAGCCGACTTTCCTATTTCCTGACCGGAACAATGCCGGATAACGAACTACGCCGCCTCGCTGACAGCGGCAAGCTACTCGACCGGAAAGTGCTGCTCGCTCAGGCCGAGCGTCTGCTGGACGATCCGCGTTCCGAGGCTTTTCTCGAAGGGTTTCTCGACAGCTGGCTCAATCTGCGGGCACTCGGTGACATGCCACCTGACCGGGGTGCTTCGGGTGCTTATTTCTACAACGACCTCGAGAGTGCCATGAAGGATGAAGCCAAGCACTACACCCGCAACCTCATCGAGACGAACGGGCCGATCACGGATTACCTCAAAAGTGATTACGTTTATGTGAATTACCCGCTGGCGGAACTCTATGGGATTCAGAATCGTTTTCCGAATGATGATCGCTACGCTTTCCAGCGTGTCAGCCTGGAGGGTTCCAATCGTGGAGGCTTGTTAGGCATGGCTGGGGTGTTGACGGTGAGTGCCAATGGCATTGAGACGTCTCCGGTCGTTCGCGGCATCTACATCATGGAGAATATTCTTGGCACTCCGCCACCCAAGCCGCCGGATGAAGTGCCTGAGTTGGAACCGGACATTCGCGGCGCTACTTCGATTCGTGATCAGCTGGCCAAGCACAGCGAGAGCAAGACCTGTGCGGAGTGCCACCGCAATATCGACCCTCCCGGTTTTGCCCTGGAGAACTTTGATCCCATTGGGCGCTGGCGCACCAAGTATCCCGATAACAAGGGACGCCAGGGCCAGGGGGACAAGATTGATGCATCGGGCGAAATGCCGGATGGCACCCCTTTCGCGGGACCGGCTGAATTCAAAGGCTACCTCATGAAGCGAAAGGATATGTTCGCGAAGCATCTCGCCGAGCGCCTGCTGACCTATGGATCAGGGCGGAGGGTCGAAGCATTGGATCGGCCGGTGGTTGATCAGATCGTCAAAGCGAGTAAGGAAGATGGCTACGGACTACGCACCATGATCCGCGAGGTGGTGGTGAGTGAGTATTTCCGTTCGCGGTAGAAAGCGGTGTTGGCGGTGAAAGCTGTTTGCGGTCGAGCAGAAGGCCACCCCGTAGGAGTCCGCCCCTCCACGCCTAAGGCGTTCGGATGTGATGGCAAAGCCATCGAAGGGCACCGAATGGACAGTCTCTCTTCCGCGTGACCGTGCCCATGGTAGAGTGACTGAATAGGCCTTATTGCATTCCTTCTTTACCTTCTCGTTACGAGCCGGTTAGGTCAATGATGCAACCGGGTTCAGTGGCGTCGGCGAGTGAAAGTAATTTCCAAATATCCACCATTCCGCCGTGTTTTGATGAATGAACATGTGGATTTGCGCTATGGAAGCTTTCCGCAGGAGCCGCAAGATTCTCGTATGCCGAATCCATGGACAGGAATAGGGAACCCCTACACGAGAGAAGAAGTGATCGAACGACTTCGTGATACCCTCGCGAAAGGAGAAGCCATCATCGCAGCTGGCGCAGGCACCGGGATCAGCGCCAAGTTTATCGAGAAGGGCGGGGCGGACTTGATTATCATCTACAATTCCGGGCGCTATCGGATGATGGGACACGGTTCGATTGCCGGAATGATGGGGTATGGTGACGCAAACGGCGTGGCAATGGAGATTGGAGAATATGAGGTGCTGCCCGTGGTCGAGGAAATCCCAGTGATCTGTGGGGTGCATTGTACCGATCCGCGCCGGCGCATGTGGCATTGGCTGCAGCAGGTCAAAGCGATGGGATTTTCCGGGATGAATAATTTTCCCACGCACTCCATCATTGATGGAGATTTTCGCCAGCAACTGGAAGAGACCGGCATGGGAACGCATAAGGAAGTAGAGACGGTCGCGCTGGCTCGCAAGATGGATATCTTCTCGATCGTTTATGTTGCTTCACCGGAGGAAGCGAAAGCGATGGCAGAAGCCGGAGCAGATGTGATTATTGCTCATGTAGGCTGCACGGTGGGTGGATCTATCGGGGTGACGGATGCAGCCATGTCACTGGATGATGCCGCGAAAGCGACTCAGAATATCATCGATGCCGGTAAGTCGGTTCGGGATGATGTGATCTATCTTTCGCACGGGGGACCGATTGCGACGCCGGAAGATGCGGCTTTTATCAATGAGCGGACTGACGCGTCAGGTTTTGTCGGGGCATCCAGTCTGGAGCGAATGGCCGTCGAGGAGTCACTGACGAACCTGACGAAAGAGTTCAAATCCATTCCCTTGAAAAGAAAAGCGTGATTCATGAGTTCATCCTGTAAAACGATAGCGGTCCTCGGGACTCTCGATTCGAAAGGGGAAGAGCATGCCTTTGTGGCCAATTTGATTGCCTCGTGCGGGCATACTCCGCTCGTGATCGATGTCGGCACAGGAGGCCCTCCTACGGTGACTCCGGAGATCACCCGTTACGAGGTCGCTGCTGCCGGAAGTATTGATCTGGAGGCTTTGATGGAACGCCAGGACCGGGGTGGATGTGTGGTGGCGATGAGTGAGGCTGCGCCGAAGCTGGTCGCGCAACCCGCCAGCGGTCAGCGACCAACCGGTTCCTTGTCTCATGAGTATTCTGTGATCAGCCATGAAAAAAGACTGGAGCACCCTGCC
>JABSSQ010000504.1 GCA_013213905.1 Verrucomicrobiales bacterium
ATTCGAAACTCGGGAATCATGAAGTTCGAGTTCGGATCATAAACAGTCTGCCCGGTGAAACTTCCCCAGATGCGGTACTCGAAGTTGTGATCGTAGCCATGAACCCGGCCAACACCTTCCTCAGGGACACGGTCCGGTTGGCGGGAGGATCTCTCATTCATGATGACCAGCTTGGAATCCGTCCACGGCTGCCCCGGTTTTCTGAGATAACCCCAGAAGCGGGTGCCGTCCACCCACCAGCGACGACCGATGTAATAGTCGCCGGGAGGCTCCTGGGCAATTTGAGCATTTCGCGCCTGCACCGAAGCACCGCTGTATGCCGCCGACGGGAGCTTTCCGGAAGGCCCACCGGATCCCGTCGAAGTGGTTTCACAGGAAGTGAAAAAGAGCCCGCCCGCGAGGGTGGCCAACATGAGAACGAAACCTGGAGCCGATCTTCCGGCACAGTTTGTGTCGCGATTCATATAATCAATATTACTAACAGGTCGGCAGGTGTTAGAGGGCGTAACGATACGGGCGCTCTGACCGGCTGTAAATCCCTGAATTTTCAGGAAAATACGTGATTCAACGGCGGTTCTTTCGCTGTTTTTCGAAGAGCGGCATCAGCTCCGCTTCGATCCATTCGAAAGCAGCATCCATGCCTTCCTCCCGGTAGAGGGTCCCGATATGAGCCTCCACCGAGGTCGGATTACCGAAGCAGGCGAGAAACTGGTTGGAGGTCATGCTGCGCAACATTTCGCCGCACACGGTGCCGTGATTTTCGAGAATCCAGGTCCGGGCATACAAATCGAGAATTGTATCCCCGATCCAGGCCAACTCCTGCTCGCGACGCTTCGGGTCAGGCTTCTTATTCGCTTTTTTCATCCTGCTGATTCTTCATGAAGGCCTCAAGCGCTTCGCAGGTGATCACATACTTGGCGCCACAGCGCGGACAACCAGCGGGGATCACTTCGTTGTCACCGAAGATCGAGTCGATCGAACCCTCGCTCATGTTGGCAATCACGGGGAAGATTTTCTCCTGGCTGCAACCGCAGTCGAAACGGTAGGTCCGCTTCTCAAGCAGACTCAGCTCCTCGTGTTGATCGAGATCGCGAATCTTTTCGTCATCGAGGCTTTCAAGCCACTCGAGGTCGCAGTCCGGCTGAGCCGTCACCAGCACGACGTCCTCCTCGGAATAATGAAAGTATCGTCCGCGTCTCTGCTCGCTTTGCTGGTAATACTCCTCGCCGATTCGGTAAATATTCAGATCGGAGACTTCAACCATACTCTGGCGGGAAGGCTCACCGTCGGCAGTGATCTGAGCGAAGAACATATTGTTATCACGCTTGGCGATGTCTTCGGTGTAGATGCGCCCCGTGATATTTCCCTGGCGGTTGCTCCCCGTCACAAAAAGGTTCATCGCCGGGTCCTGCCAACTCAGGGTCCAGGCCACCGCTTCGTTCCAGGGCCGGGTCGCCAGGTGCAGAACCAGTCCCGCCATCGAATCCTTTAACAGAAGATCCTGATCCTCTTCGTAGCGGATCTGGTGCTGCATGAGATGCAGGTAATAGTCCGTGTAAATCGGCGAAAACTCGCCGCGCACGAGCAATGCGTTGCGTTCACGGACGAAGTAGCAGCGGACTTCAATGGCTTCCGCTTCAGATTCCTTGGCTGGATCGTTCAACATAAGTCTGGAAAAAAGAGGGCCCCAAAGGTATCCCCTTTCACACAATTCGCGACCCTCAATGACGACTCAATTCGTAGCTATCGTCGCTTGAACATCTCCTCCTCAAAGTGCTATACGATAGTCTGACACTCCTCCAAATCCTGTTTCATGGAACGCGATCAACTGATCAATCTACTCAAAAAGAACGAAGCCTTCGGTGCCGCTCCGACCGACGCTATCGAAAACCTGGTCGATGCCGGAGAGATCCGGTCTATCGAAGCCGGCACCGCCCTGCTCCACCAGGGAGCGACCGGAGAGTCCATCTGGATGCTGCTTTCCGGCACACTCGAGGTCCTCGTCAACAACCAGATCGTCAAAACCATCCATACCCCGGGCGAAGTCTTCGGAGAAATCAGCGCGGTTTCCCTGACCCCGGCAACGGCCACTGTGCAAACCGCCGACCACTGCTCGACCTTCTGCATTCCCCACGGAGAACTGCACCGGGTCATGAAAACATCGCCGGACCTCGCCGCGGCGATGTTGCGGTCCATGGCCAAGTATCTCGGCCACTGAGAATTGAAGCAACCCGCTAGCTCGGGTTATCCTGCTTCATTTCCTGGGAAAGCTGGAAGAGGCGCTGGACCTGCTTTAGCGGCAGGTGAAGCACATCAATGCGCTTTTCGGCGCCGAGCAGGATGGAATACGTTCCGAGCCCTTTGCCCTCGTCGCGCATCAAGGTGTTGGTGATGTCTTTCCACAAATGCGCTTCCAGTTCGAAACCGACCCGCTTCTCGTGCATGATGAAGACGTGCTTATCCGTGATGATCACGCACTGCTTGGTCTTGCTCAGCAGGCCGGCCTTCGCCTGGACGGCCACGTAATAAATGCTCTCCGAGTTACCGACTACATTGCCGACTTCGCGGAAAGCCAGCGCCACCTTTTCCGTGTCCTGGCCATCGTCAACGAAGTGGCTGATCTGCTCGTGCACTTCGAATACCTCGCCGATCGGCTTCCACTCGCCCATTCCCTCGTAATAAACGAGATCCGCTACCGAGAGCGTTCCGTCATTCATCATCGAAAGGAGTTCCTCGTCGGAAAACGGCCCTTGCGGGTCTCGCGCCCCTCTTTTGAGGATAGAAAATTGGACGCCTCCTGATTCTTCGGTCTCAACTGTACTCATAAGTCTGCGCAAGGAATGTATTTACATTGTGATTAACTTACTGTGGAACGCAAGCGTAAAAAGTGTCGCGTTAGGTTACCTGAGCAGCCCATTCTTCAGGGGTTCGGCGGGGTCTTCCGGACGGCATTTGAACCAGCACGAC
>JABSSQ010000505.1 GCA_013213905.1 Verrucomicrobiales bacterium
GACAGGGTGAAAACCGTGGGGCGGATCTCGACTCGAGTGTCGCTGCGGTGCCGCCCCCCCCAAACAGGGGTATTTCTCTCTTTTTGCGTTCTTCTACCGTAGGGACATGAAAAGAATCGCAGGATTTGTCGGATGCCTCATCTTCCTCGTAACGGCCACTCACGGGCAAACCACCTTTGAATTTGATTTCGCAGGTTACGTGAACGGAACGCAGGTTGATTCCGTTATTTCCGGCACGGGAACCGATTTTGACGGAACCACCACAGGTTTGCTCTATCGCGATATTGCCTCTGGATCGGGTTATGCCATTGACGCGGTGCTGTCCGCGACTTCTCCCTATGGGGGGAAGAGTGCGATTACAGGAGCAACCGGTGATGATGTGCAGGTGAACCAGGCCTTTGGACAATCCACTTTCTACAACTTCGCCTTCTACGAAGCGGGAACGACGAACCTCTTCGATGCGGGCGGCATCGATTATTCCTACGACCTCGTCTTCTACGATATCGACGGGTTTTCGGTCGGCCTGGAAACCTTCGAGTTTATGACGCCGGGAACGTTCACTTTGACAACGACAACTACCGTTAACCAGGAGGGAACGAGCTTCTTTAATCAATCAGTCGGAAACGTTCCCAACCCCACTCCTGACGACACAGATCTGGATGCGACACAGGAAAATGCCAGTGTTATCGGGACATTTTCCAATACTAACTCAGTCGACTTTAGGTTCACGACAGGTTCCGGGGGTGGCAACCGGAACTACTTTATCGACGGGAATGATTTTACGGTATTTGACACGGCCACTGCTGCTCCCGGTGCACCGGCACCGCCCATTTACCTGATCGCCCTGATGGCTATCGTCTTTGGGCTGAAGAGGCGCTTCCGCCGCCATGAAGCCTGAAAGGCCGGTATCGCTCCTGATTACAGGAGGACTCCTGGCGGGAGGCTATCTTCTCAGCCGGATTGACTTTGTCGTTGAATGTTTTGGTCGTGTCAGCCTGTGGCTGTTTCTGGAGGTCGGAAAATTCATTTTCTCCGATCTCACATTTGAGGGCGAAGTGATCCGTACCGGCCGCGTCGAAGTTCCCTGGACCGGAGACTGCTCCGGAATGAACCTTTTGCTCATTCTTCTCGCGATCGGAGCCTGGGTGAGCAGAGAACAGGCACTCAACCGCAGCTGGATTCTTCGGCTGCTCTCCCTCATTCCTGCTGCAGTATTGGCGAACGTTCTTCGCATATTGGCTCTCACGGGCTACCGGAACGTTGCCTACCCGGCGATCGAGTCTCCGCAAATGCACTACTTCATTGGATTCGTTTGTGTAGCACCGTTCGCCCTTCTTGCTCTCCCGGCATTTCGCCTCAACTCCCTTTTCCTCGTTCTCCAAACGGCGGCCGTCATGTGTTTGCTCGCGCCGCACCTCGATCTGACAGGAGGTGCTCCCACTGCTCTCGCCTGCGTGCTTCTTCTCGGTGCCAATCGTTCCACTCCCGATTCTAAACGGCTGCTCATGTTTCTTTGGCTGTTCAGCGCCGGCGCGATATTTTACCTCGGCATTCACTCTCTCTGGCTGCCTTGGACTATCGCTTTTCCTTACACCTTTCGGGGACGCCTTAAAGATCTTCTTCTTCTGCCCTTCACGTGCTCTGTCCTGTATCTCTTTCCCGGGGCTTCTACGCTCAGCTGGATTGTCCTCGCATTGTATTCGTGGCGGAGTCTTACCCCGGGAACAAGGGAGGAAAAACAATCCGACTCACTCGCAACTGTTCCGGGCATCATCGGGATTGCGTCTTTCTCGCTGCCTTTCCTGCTGCCTGTTCTGTTTCCTGTCCCATCAACAGGTACGGATCCTCCAGCATTCGCGGCCGCTCGGGAGATTCCGGGGGGCTTCGAGCTGAGGATACCGGGACAACCTCGCGACATCGGTATGGTTTGGTATCAGGCTAATGGATCGGAACGTCATCATTCCTTAAGGACCTGTCTTCACTATCGCGGCATTGAGCTGCAGGATTCAAAAGAAAGCGATATCCATACAGACGGAGAACATTGGTTCAGAGAGTTCTTTCTCGCCGAAGGAAAGTTACAAAGCACTCATGGCGACTATGTCCGTGCCACCCTCGGCATTAGAAAATGTCCCGGCGTTCATGTGATCATTGCAGCCCCCACGAAGTCCTATGAGAAAGCTCGGTTCGAGGAGGTTTCAGGCAACCTGATGGCAAGCCTGATCAAGGCATCCCTTGATGATTCGACATCCACTTCCCATTTTTCCCACATCGACTCCACACCGAAGTAGCGATTGAGGCGGCGGTGACTGGGTGATCCGTAATCGGTGAAGCAGTGATCGGTGGTCAGATCCCATCCGAAAGTCTTACTCTTACTCCTAATCTTACTCTTAATCCGAGCGCGTATGGCAGCGGGAGTAAGATTAGGAGTAAGAGTAAGATTAAGAGATCCTCTGAAAAAATCCGGCAGGTCGAAGCCCTACCGGAAGTCTATCTGCACAAGGGGGTGGCTAAGCCCATCCGCCAGCCCTCGACGACTTTACGGTATACGATGAAACCCACAGCATTCTTGTTCTCGCTTTTGGCTCTCACGGCTTCGGCCGCCACGCTGGTGGCCGACGAATGGATCCCTCTCTTCGACGGAAAAACCTTCGACGGCTGGCACCAGGCCGGGGGCGCACACGAATACGAAGTCGTCGACGGCATGATCGTTGGCACCGCCGTCGCCGGGGAAGGCAATGCCTTCATGACGACGGACGAGACCTACCAGGACTTCGAGCTGAAGTTTGAGGTCAAGCTCGATAAGCGGCTCAACTCGGGTTGCCAGGTCCGCTCGGTGCCGGTGGGCAAGAGCGGGCATCTGCGTGGGCCCCAGGTCGAGATCGCCGGGGGACGGACCGGCTTCTTTTATGGCGAGGTCATGAAGAAGGCGGATGGCTCGCCGCAGAAGTGGCTCAGTCCCAACCTGGAGGATGAGAAAAAGGAACCGATCCTCGGCGCGTTCAAAGAGGATGAGTGGAACTCGATCCGGATCCGGGTGCTGGAGGATCACTATCAAACCTGGGTCAAAGGGGTTCCGGTCAGCGATTTCAAATTCGACGGCATGCCCGGCGCTGGGCATATCGGTCTCCAGGTGCACGGGGTGAAGTTCGAGGAGCTGGTCGGTAAACAGGTTCGCTGGAAGAACATTCAGCTGAAGCAGCTGCCGTCGACGGATGAGCCTTCCTCCTTCGCCACCTCCTCCGCTACCCCCTCCGCCAAGGCTTCGGAGGTCAAGAACGCTTCCGACTTCGCTAAAGCTTCGTCGGACAAGTCGGAGGTCGAGGAGGCTACGGAGGACAAGGCCCTGGCCTTTCCCTACCTGGCGACTACGGAAGGACGCGAGGGCTACGAGCTGGCCGGGGAGGAAACCAACACCTACCGGGTCTACGATTTCTACAAGCGTCAGGCGCAGCATCACCTGAAGCAGGACCGCGATCTAAAATTGTTGCCGGCCTATCCCGATCTGGATGGCGGCACCTTTGGCCACTGGGGCAACTACAGCAAAAACGGTCACCAGGATCTTCGCTGGAATGCGATGGACTACGGTCCGGCGATGGCGGCCACCTTCACGATCGATAAGCGGAACAAGATCGGCGGCATGCTGAGCGTGCTGCTCGAGGGCGGCCACACGGTGACCTTTGATCGGGAGACGGGTAGCTACTTCAATGCCTGGGAAGGGCGTCCGTATTTTCATCCGCACCGCTGGGGTGTCATCCACGGAGTCGCGGTGCCGGAAGGCGTCACCGCGGTGGACTTGCAGCCGTGGTTCACCGCCATCACAAAGGACGGCGAAGCGATGACGCGTTACCTCGGTCACTATCTCCACGGCAAACAGGTGGTGACGCATTACGAGATTGGTGACGCCCGTTTCCTCGACAGCGTGTCCGCGGGCGAGCACGGGGCTTTGGTTAGGACGATCGTGGCTGTCGATAGCGGGGTTGGCGGCGTGACTCTGCCCTTGAACCTGGACGCGGACAGCGGATGGGAGCTGTCGGTGGATGACCAGCTTCTCATCGGGGCTCGTGAGGGGCGCACCCTCATCGTCGCAGCCAAGGGGTTCTCAAAGGGAGAAGCCGAGCGGCTGGAACCTTCGATCGAGTCAGGAGAGTGGAAGACGCCCGCGACGACCGAGACGTTCGTCGACACTTTCCAACTCACTTTCTGGGAAGGGGAGGCCAGCGAGGCGGAAGCAGTGAAGGCTTCGATTCGCCGCGACGAGACGATCGCTCCACTGGCGGAGTGGACGCAGGGCGGACCCTCAAATTGGCCGGAGCGCCTCACCGAGCCGGTCACGATGGCCAAGGATGACCGGGCCTACGTCGTCGATCGCATCGGGGTGCCCTTCGACAATCCCTGGGGTTCTATGATGTTGTTCAGTGGAATCGATTTTGATGAAGAAGGTCATGCCTACATGACGACCCTGATGGGCGATGTCTGGAAGGTGTCCGGCCTCGGAGAAGGGATGACCGAAGCGTCGTGGAAGCGCTTTGCCACCGGCTTGAACCAACCCTTCGGCATTCGCCTGATTGACGGGCTGCCTTACGTGATGACCCGCAACAGCATCGTTTGCCTGAAGGATCTCAACGGGGATGACGAGGCGGACTATTACGAAGACCACTACAATGGGTTCACCTATTCACCCTCGGCCCACACGCGAGGCTTCGGCTTTACGGTCGACAAGGATCGGACCGCCTACTTCGTCAGCGGTTCGGGTGCCTACAAGAAGCCCTGGAACCAACCCGCTGAATTGCTGGCCAGCGGTCTGCGCAACGCCATGGGCGTGGGCGGCAGCGAGGACGGCATCTTTCTGGTAGGACCCCAGGAGGGCGTCTGGACGCCGTCGTCGGCAGTCTTGGAGATCGGTCAGGGTGACTACTACGGCATGGGGCCCAACCAACTCCTGAACGGAGAGGAGAAGGGGATCGAGGAGCAACTCTCTCCGGCGATGGCCTACTTGCCACGGGGCATCGACAACTCGACCGGCGGGTTTGAATTTCCCGTGTCCGAGCGATTCGGGCCGCTCGATGGCGGCATCGTCGGCCTGAGCTACGGCTACGGCAGTTGGTATCAGATTCTGCGCAATGACGGCTACGCCGACTACAACCGCGCCCAGGGAACGATTGTGCCTCTGGCAGGGGAGTTTCGCTCCGGCGTCGTGCGTGGTGCGATCCATCCGGGCGACGGTCAGTTCTATGTGGCGGGCACGGACGGCTGGGGTAACTACGCCCTCGACGACGGTTCCCTCGATCGCATTCGCTACACCGGCAAGCCGTTCCCGATGTTGGAAAACGTGCACGCCTACGAGAACGGCATCGAGCTGCAGTTCAGTGATCCCGTGAGTCCCGATTCCGCCTCCCTGGCCAAGAACTATTTCATCCAGCAATGGAACTACGAGTATTCGCCGGCGTATGGCTCGCTGGAGTATTCCGTGAAGCAGCCTTCGCAGGAAGGTCATGACCGCGTCAAGGTCGCGCGGGCCGAGGTGGCCCCGGACGGGAAGTCGGTCTTCCTCGAGATCCCGGATCTGCTGCCGGCCCTGCAGACGCATATCTACGCGGACTTGATGAGCAACGTGGGACCACTCGAAGTGAATGCCTTTGCCACGCTCGTTCACCTGGATCAAGCGAAGGCGGGCTTTGCCGATCCGGTGCCGGCCCTGAAGTCGCGCACCGCGGCTCTGCGCATCCGCGGCAGCAAGATCGACAACGAAAAGGTCGCGGCCAATACCGCCGACACGCCGGAAGGGCGCATCCGTCAGGGTGAGACGCTCTTTAAGATGTTCTGCATCGGCTGCCACGGTCCCCAGGGCGAAGGCCTGACGAACATTGCCCCGACGCTCCACTCCGACTGGGTCGCCGGCGATCCCGAAGTACTGGTGAAGCTGCTGCTGCAGGGACTGCAGGGGGACATTGAGATCAACGGAGAGCGGCAACACTTCGAGGCCCCCATGCCGGCCTTTGGACCTGCCTTAGGCGATGGCGAGATCGCCAGTCTGCTCAGCTACATTCGCAAGACCTGGACCGACGCCGAAGCGGATGTGACGGCCGAGTTTGTGCAGGAGGTGCGCAATGGGGAAGAAGGGGTGGTTGGACCGTATGAAGCGGGGGAGTTGTGGAAGACGGCTGAGCGAGGGAAGTAGTGATGATGGCGTTGATAGGGGCTGAGGATTCCAGAAAGGATTCACATCCGAAAGTCTTACTCTTACTCCTAATCTTACTCTTAATCCAAGTAGCCCAGGCAGCGTGGGAGTAAGATTACGATTAAGAGTAAGATTAAGAACAGCCACCTGAATTTGATTTGGGATCCTCAGTAGGCAGGAGAGACCCTCTAAAAAAAATCCGGCAGGTCGAAGCTCCTCCGGAAGTCTAACTGTGTATGAGTGCGAACAGGATAAAACTCGGGATAATCGGAAAGACTTTTCTCTTTTTTCAAATTCTCGTAGTCGGTTTGATATTCGGAAGCCACGTCGACGTTGAGGCAGCACCTTTAAAAGCTTCCAAGCCAAACATCATCGTGATTATGCCCGATGATATTGGCTACGGCGACATCGCCAGCCTCGGTAATCCAGTCGTTCAGACGCCTAATATCGATTCCCTGAAACGTGAGAGCTTGTTGTTCACCCAATATCACGTGAGCCCCCGGTGTTCTCCGAGTCGGGCGGTTCTCATGGGTGGGCGTCATGAATTCATGAGCGGGGTGACCCATACCCAGCACGGGCGCGAACGCCTGAGCCTGGACACCGTCACCCTGCCGCAGGGCCTCAAAAGTGCCGGTTACGCCACCGGGCATTTTGGAAAATGGCACATTGGCAGGGAAGAACCCTATCGCCCCGAGAATCGTGGATTTGATGAGAGCTATGGCATCGAAGGCGGCGGCACGCCGAAACTCTCTCCGACGATCTTTCACAATGGTGTTCGGCAGAAGAAAAAAGAGGGTTACGCGACCGACATGTTTTTTGAAAAGGCCTTTGCCTGGATCGATGACAAACGAAAAGAAGACGCTCCTTTCTTTGTCTATATCGCTCCGAACGATCCTCACGGTCCTTTTACCGGGCTCCATAGTGTGCCCGGTGACGACTACAAAAAGTACCTGGGCACCCATCCGGAAGTCACGGAAGACATCGCGAAAGTTTATTGGATGGTCGAGAATATCGATCGCCATGTCGGCACGCTGGTCAGCAAGCTTGAGGAATGGCAGATCGCGGAGAACACGCTCCTCATCTACATCGGAAGTGACAACGGGAACTCAACGGGCTGGCGAGTCTACAATGCCGGAATGAAAGGGCATAAGGGGCAGCCCTATCAGGGTGGAACGCGGGTTCCGGTCTTCTTCAGATGGCCGGCAGGCAAGATTCCTGCCGATGCAGAATGCTCGGCGCTCACCAGCCAGATGGACATGATGCCGACTCTTCTGGAAATTACCGGTGCCCCGTTGACTGATGAGCTCAAGCAACAGGTCGAGGGGCGCAGTCTGGTTCCCATGCTCAAGAACCCCGAGACCGATTGGGAGGACGATCGGCATTTGGTTCACCACGTGGGTGCCTGGGAACATGGACAGGCCGCCCAATCGAAACACGCCAGAGTGGCCATCCAGAACAAACGATTCACCCTGGTGAATAACGAGGAACTTTACGACCTCCAGAACGACCCTGGCGAAGCGACCAACGTGATCGCTGACTATCCCGAAGTCGTGGATCAACTGCGTAAGATTTACGATCAATGGTGGATCAGGATTCAGCCGGGGCTGGTGAACGAAGATGCGCACCAGCCGCCCGAGGAGTGAGTTTCGTCGGGGAAATCACATCACTTTAAACACCTAAGCTAGACAGCCATCAGCGCCAAACGCGGCTGTCTGGTGAAAACACTGAACTTGTTTTGTCGTGGTCTCTCTTTTTTATTTGGTTCGGATAATCCAGTTGCCGGCGGCATTATGCATTGTTTCGGCGGCAGTGCCGTTGAAGCCCATGCTGACAGCGGTGGCTTTTGATTCGAGTTTCAACACGGACGGTTTGGTATCGACATCGGTCTTGACGCTACCGTCAGCGGCTTGCGTAACAGGAAAACTTCCAATCTGTCCCTAAAAAACTTTCCCCATTCCTCTGTCCTTGAGAAGTTTGTCGTCTTTGTAGGTCTTGAGGTGCAGGGGATTGGCTGAGGAAAAGCAGATCCGATCTTGTCAGTACAGCAATCTGCGGTTTTCGGAATCTGTGACCGAAATTGAACCGTCAATGGATGCCCGCTTGACGGATTCTACCGCAGGGGGGCGCGGAGGAACACAGAGGAGCTCGTAGCGGAAAGGCAGTTACGACGAGGAATGATAGCAGAGGAATAGCAGCTCTGGCGTGGAAGGGAAGCGCTTGGACTTAGGGCTTGAGGATCTTTTGCCTTAGGGGAATGAGATCTCGAAGGCTGTATTCTCCCCTTTTTCTAAAGTTTTTTGTAATAGTTTGCTGAAGATCGCCAATACGCTCTGTGAATGGATAAATCCGAAACAGCTATTCGGGATCTTACTCGGGAATGGACGCGAGCGCAGCCCGCAGTGGGAAGGTTCGTTCGATCCTTTGTCAGGAATCGGGCGGACGCTGACGACCTGCTTCAGGAGGTAGCTCTGACCATTGTCGAAAAGTTCGACAAGTATGATCCGAGTCGTCCATTCATTGGCTGGGCGCTGGGGATTGCTCGCAATTTGGTCAAAGCTCATTTCAGAAAGCAACTCCGGACACCGACGGCGAGCGCTGAAGAGGGGGTGGTGGATCAGGTGGCAAATGCCTTCGAAGCTTTGCAGCCAGAGATGGAGGACATGAAGGAGGCGCTTTCAAGGTGCATTGAGGGGGTTCGGTCAGAGGACAGAGCTCTCCTTGCGATGCAGTATGAGGAGGCGCTCAAGCCTGCGGCGATCGCCGATCGAGTGGGGAAGAGTCCCAATCATGTGGCCGTGGTCATGCATCGAATTCGCTTGGGGCTCAAGCAATGTGTGGAACGGAAACTACGAACCTTGGAGGGCCACGCTTGATGAAGAACAGAGAAGCGGAAAAGGCATTGTCGCGCTACCTTTCTGGCGAATGCTCAGAGGCGGAGGTGGCAGAACTGCTCGCTTGGGTAGCCGAGGATCCTGGTAATGCAGATTGCTTTGCTCAGGCATGTCTCTTGGATGATATGGCCCGTGAGCTTTTCGAGGAGGGGCGAATTGCTGCCACGCGCCCCCAGAGAGGGCGTGGGATGATTCTTGCTGGCGTGGCCGCAGCGGTTGCGGTTCTCCTTCTCTCCCTAGGTCTCCTTACCCAGGAACGGCCGATCGGCTCAAGCTACGCCGCCGTCAATTTGCCTGGGGCCGAAGAAGTCGCCGTTGTGTCCTCAGTGAAAGAAGTTGACTGGGTTGGCGAAACCGACCTAGCGCCGGGAAGTCGCCTCAAACCCGGATCCTTACATCTCGCAAGCGGAGAGATGGAGTTGGTATTCCTTTGTGGTGCCACTGTTCATCTCGAGGGGCCAGCTGAGTTCCAACTCCTTTCCCGCGATCATGCTGTTCTCACCAAAGGAAAGGCCGCGGCGCAAGTCCCCGAGGAAGCTTTCGGCTTTACCATCAAAACCCCTGACGCCGCCGTGGTGGACCTGGGAACCGAGTTTGCCCTCTCCGTGGATGACGAGGGAGAAAGTCTTGTTCACGTTTACGACGGTGAGGTTCATGTTTCCCTCTTGGGAGAAGACGGTAGCACCCATAGTAGTTCCTCAATCTACGGGGGAAACTCATTAGAGTGGTCTTTGGACAAGCAATTTCTCAACGCCAGCGAAAAATCGCCGGACTCTCTTCCTCGGGTGGAGAAAAGAGATGATCGCTTCTTAGAGGTGAGTGAGGAATACCGCGACCTTGTGATGGAGAGCGCTCCCCTCGTTTACTGGGACTTCAAAGGTGGCAAGACAAACAACCTGATGGGGCCCCACTATGAAGGCGTCCTCGGTGGAGACGCCCTTCCCAGCAATGACGCTCTTAGCTTTGATGGAAATGGCTTCATAATGTCCTCCGAAAGCATTCCTGATCTGAACAAGGAATACACACTCTCGCTTTGGGTAAAGCCTTCAAAGGTTCAATATGCGACAATCTCCGCAATCGGCAGAGTGTCCAGCAACGGAAGGCATTTGAAACACCACCATCTGCTCGAGCTTGTGCACGAAACTCATGTGATGCACAAGCCAATCTCCGTGCGTCTTCTGCACCGCTCGAACGAGGGAGAAGAAGTGAGTGAGCAGAACCTCTTCTCAGACGAGGCTTACCTTCCATCAAAATGGGTGCATCTCGTGGCGGTGACGAAGCCAGGAAGTCTGGAACTCTATCTCAATGGAGCCCTTACTCGCAGGATGGAAAAAGCCTATGAACAAAGTGAGGAGGATCATTTGCTCGTCTTAGGCCGCATCGGTCACTTGCGCGACCTGCGCCCGTTCCAGGGACTGCTCGATGAATTTGCCTTGTATAACCGAGCCCTCACTGCCGAGGAAATACAGAAACAGTTTGAAGCGATGGCTTCTTCTAATCCTGAACAACTGAGTTTGGAAACCCCCTAGCAGGGATCTCCTCCTTCATTGCTAGCGAATCGATTTGTCCCAATTTTATGAGTAAATGTTTTTTTACATCCTTCATTCTCGGCGTCGCCAGCGCTTTCCTGGTGCCTATTTCGGCCGAGGCTGAAAAATCCAGGCCCAATATTCTAATCCTCTATGCCGACGATCTCGGTTTCGGGGACCTGAGCTCCTACAACGCGGACTCCAAGATCCCAACCCCTCATCTCGATCAACTCGCTGCCGAGGGAATCCGCTTCACCGACGGGCACTCCTCCTCGGGCATTTGTACTCCGAGCCGCTACGCAATCCTGACAGGACGCCATCACTGGCGAAAGGGGCATGGCATCGTAGACTCTTTTGGAAGATCTTGGTTTAAGGCTGAGCGTCTTACTCTACCGGAAATGTTGCAAGAAAAGGGCTACCACACTGCCGCCATCGGTAAATGGCACCTCGGTTGGAACTGGAATGCCGTGGTGAAACCCGGAGCCGAAAAGGTGGTCGTCGGGACAAGGAAAACCTACAGGCCTGAGGACATTGACTGGTCAAAACCTATCCCGGACGGCCCACTCGCCCACGGCTTCGATCACTATTTCGGAGACACGGTGATCAACTTTCCTCCCTACTGCTGGATCGAAGATGATAAGGTTGTCGATGTGCCGGATATTATGAGTGACACCAAGCTGTTTAAGCCGGTCAAGGAAGGTGGTTGGGGA
>JABSSQ010000506.1 GCA_013213905.1 Verrucomicrobiales bacterium
AAGCTTGATGAATGGCGAAACGATTATAACTTTGTCAGACCGCACGGAACTCTTGGGGAGCTAGCTCCCCAAGAGTTCGCGAGCCAATACGAACCACCGAAAATCTAGAGCCTCCGCGCTCCAGTTCGAGGGGTCACGTCAGCCCTCCATTGGACGCCCTAGTGTGCTCTACAGTAAACGGGGACAGGTTAATTATTGAGCCTCGCTACTACGGATACTTAAACTCTCGCTCACTCTGACTTCACCTTTCCGCCAGTCGTGAGTTTCTGGCTCATCCAACCGCGAATGCCCCCAAATAGCCGATAAATCAGGATTACAGTCAACTAATCCCGTCTCCGGGGCATGAGTATCCCACTGACCCAGCTCTTCCCTTGCCCTACTGACCAACCATCACATCCCCCTGCAAATCCCGCAAGACACAAAGCCCTCCCCAATCCGCTTCCCGCATCGCTCGGGCCCCACTTCTACGACGCTTGCCAAACTTCGTTCGATGCCGGTCAAATACGGTATTCACAAAGTTCTCACTCCCTAACACAGCTCCGTCCGTTAGATAACGCACCCGGCAACGCAGTGCCTGTGCGATGGTCAATTGCCACACCTGCTCTCGCTCCTTCTCCACTTGAGCCTCCGAAAAGCCTGCTTTTGTTTTAAGCCCTCCTTCCGCAGGAGCGGACAGGAGTCGCACTTCGCCCTCTTGATATAACAACTCCCGATATAGGCGAGCCGTCTCTCCCCACTTCTCCTCATAAAGACGTCCGCTAATCTGACCTGACGAAGACAGAATCCGTCCCAGTCCCCGTCGCCCCCACTTATTACCACCAAGGGCGGAAGCGTAGCCACACCATCGATAGTCCTCCACTTTCGTCACCATACCGGCTCGAACCGGGTTGAGATCAATGTAGGCTGCCATGGTCGTCAGCACCCGGGCATCGCCCTCGACAAGCACGCTCTTGTAACGGTCTTCCCACAACGTACCCTTGCGCCCGTTTTGGCGATTATACCACTGACTGAAACGCTGTTTGAGGTCTTTCATGAACGCTGCAAGATCCCCCATCCGACCACGATAGCGATCCAGGATGTCGTTCTCCCACGTGTCGCTGCAGGAAACCCGAGCCCTCTCAAGCTCATCACGCACGCTTTGCACGGTCTGGGAGCTATAGAGAAATCCGATCCGCTTGAGAACCGTATCCGCGTCCAATTGAGCAACAGTCTCTGAATCAGGCTCTTCGATAAGAAGATGAAAATGATTCGACATCACGCAGTAGGTGACGACACGCATGCCATGAAAGGCTTCGAGCTTGCGCATGAGCGACACAAAGAACTCCTTTTCATTCGGCCCGAGAATGAACCGTCGATCGACCACGCGGGAGAGGCAATGGTAGTAACACAGCCCTTTTTCTCTGATGCGCGCCTGCCTCATGACCCAAATAGTGTTCCAAAGAACACTATTTGGCAAGGCGCTTTTTCAATAGATAACCTGTCCCTGTGACCACATCACTCTCTCTCGAGCGCGATTCTTCTCGTTGTTTGCCTTAACCTTTCCGTAAGCGACGATACTGGCATCCAGCCGATTCTCTGGCTTCTCCCGCCATTTATTCGAAGTGCTCAAGCCTTTGTTGGGGTCCACCTCATAAACATATCGTTCAATCTCTGGGGTTGGATTATCAAAATCCTCACGAGGGTTGTATGTTTCTGAGTTTAGATGGATGAAATTGCGATATTGCTCAAGAACATCTTCAATTTTCTTTTCTCCAAGTAGAACCAGGGACAAATCCGCGATCATTCCAGCTAGAGGTGTGTTTAATTCAGTAACTGGAAAGTGGACATTTCTGCCATGCATCCACTCGGCAAACATCGAACTTTCATCCTTAGAAAATTCATATACGGCGCTCCAGTGATCGCAAACGGCGACTTGCGGATACTTGTCGAGGATTGAGCAGCCGACTGGAAAGGGAGAGCGGTGCCCGTTGCGCCAAGCAGGGCGGTTTGAAGGAAAGCGCGTCGATTCGGATTGATGAAGTCGGACGTTTTTTGTTTTCTTATTGGTCGAAATTTAGCTTCTTCAGTCACATTCTCCGGAACCCATCCGGTTCATGTTTGTTAGTGTTCGCTACCAGGGTACGGTTAACGCCACACGGCTACCTCTCTTGGGAACAAGATGAAAGTAGGGGTAGCCTGGGGAGGGGCCTACGCCTTCGACCTTGGCGGCGTCCAATTGAGGTATTCCGAGGCCCAGTGCCGGGGATTCGCGGGAAAAGGTGTAGTCCCTTTTCTCCAGGTCGTTGAACAGGGGATCCTTTTGAAACAGCGAGTTGCGATCGTAGCCTTTCCCCCCGAACCGCTGCCAGTCTTCGATCCGATAATGGCAGAGGCGAAAAGATTTCAATGCGACGGCAGGGTTGTAAAAGAGATTACGGTCGCTTGCGGAAAGAGTGTTCTGAAGGACCCCAATCGTCATGACGTCTTCCCAGCCCTTTTTGTTATTGAAGTGGATGAAATCCCCGTCGTCTGGCGAATCCGCGAGAAACACATTCCCCTGAATCCACATGTTTTGGTCCCAATTTTCTTCTCCGACCAGCCAGGGAACCCAACGAATGGAGTTGCTGCCTCCCCAGAATTGAAGCTTTGCGTAAGGTCCGCGATTGCCCCGGTTATCCAGAATATTGTGTTGATAGGTGACACCTCGCCCGCCGAGTTTTACCGACTTCACTCCGGGGGCGAGTCCGTAGATGACATTCCTCCTCACGGCAATATTCGCATTGACGTCGTAGTCGAGATAGATCGCCTTGCTGGGAGCTCCCTCCGGATGGTCCAGGAAGCAAATATCATGAATGCGATTGTCCTCGATCGCTATGCCTCTGCTCAACACGTTCACGTAGACACCGGCGGCCACATCCTTGAATTCGAGGGCGACATGATTGATTTGATTGTGGTGGATTCTGCATTGGTTTGCAGTCCAGAGGCTGATTCCGGATCTTCGGCAACTACTGATTTGGTTGTATCCGATATCGACTGACTTGGCGCTTCCAATATGGATCGCAGTTTCCCCGATGTCCCAGAGAACGTTGTTGGTGATGGCAAGAGCGGAAATATCATAAACCACCGGTTTATCCTGGCTGACAAAGGACTTTTCGGGTGTCTCCGACCACGATCGGATGCCAAAACGACTTCCCCGAATGCCGCAGTCCGAGATCCGAATGTTGGATGCTCCTGACCAGAGAAAGATGGCATCATCTCCGGCGTTTTCGATGAGCAGTTTGCGTAGTTCGATCCCGTTTGCGTTGTAGATGCTGATGCCCCGGGTATCGTGGCCAAGTGTTCCCGGCGAATGTCTGTCGACGCTTGAAAAGGCGAGTCCCTCGAAATGAAGATCGTGAACTGGGAATCGGTGACTCTTCCCCTCGATCCTGAGGATTCCCCTGGAAAGCGGCACGGTGATCAGTTGTTGATCGATCGGTTCATTTCGAGGTTTGTAGTAAAGCGTTTTTGTTTTTCGATCGACATAGAACTCGCCGGGTTGGTCGAGGAACGACCGGGCATTTTCGAGAAAGAACCTGGTGTTTGGGATTCCGGGGCTGTTCAGAACCCCCGTAAAACTGATGACACGGGATTGATGATTGACGTCCTCGATCGGGAAATGATGATGCAGCCAATTGAGTGGCCACAGCTGAATCGATGCCTGCGAATCATCGAAATTGGCGAATTGTCCAGCCTTGTATTGAACGCTGCTGGGGGACACACCGTTTTCGAGGAGATAGTATCCGGTCGGGCCATCTCCTTCGTGGGCATCCGGTTCGCGGGCAACGATCCCGGGAGTGCCGTTCTCGAAAACCGCATGAACCGGATGAGTCAACTCGGCGGAGTAAATTCCGTTTCCTTCCGGGGTCCATTTGTTGATTCGACGAACGCCAGTCAGTCGGGCCGATCCGGCTTCGCCCCAGGTTTTGTAGGTAACCGGATAGGCGGGGGTGCCGGAATCCATGGTTGTGAAGATGACGGGATTCTGAATTTGGTATTCGCCTCGTAGAAAATACACCGTAATCGCCTGATTTTTCTTCAGATTCCGGACGGTGTTCCGGGCCTTTTCGATGGAGGCAAAAGGGGCAGCAAAAGTGCCAGGATTTGTGTCCTTGCCATCCGGCCCCACAAATAGCTGCTCGGCCCGGGAAGGCAAAGCGAAGCATGCGAGAATAAGGAGGATAGAAATTAACTGATTGTAGTGTGTTGACATTGATCCAGGATTTTCTATTTCACGTCCAGCCCGATCCTCGCGCCAACCACGGCTCGGCCTTTGCCTCTGAAGCCGCAGCCAGACTTTATTTTCCTTCCGGAGCCTGATGTGGCACCAATTCGTGTAGCTGAGTCCTTAGTTCTGCCATCGCATCACGATACGACTCCTGCCCGATGACATTCTCCTTCTCGAGAAAAGAACCATCGTCATGATGGTACAATTCTCGCGCGACGATCATCCCGGAAGCATTGCGCCATTCGGTGTAGCGAAAATCGCGATCACGAATACTGCGACCGACCCGACCTTTGCGCTTCATTTCGCTGCAAGCGAAGACACGCTCCGGGATAGCTTCCTTATCGCGAAACAACACAGCCAGGCTCTGACCCTCCGGCCCTTCGGGGACTTCGAGGCCTGCCAGATCCGCCAAGGTGGGATAGAGATCGAGGCACTCCATCGGTTCCTCATACACCTCGCCTGCCCGCTCCATTCCAGGCACCTTCATGAGCAGTGGCGCCCTCGTAGAAATCTCAAAGTTGGAGTGCTTATGCCCCCAGGAATCGTATTCGCCCATCTGATAGCCGTGATCCCCGACAAACACGATGATCGTGTTGTCGGCGTGCCCGGAAGCTTCCAACGCATCAATTACCCGGCCGAAGCAGGCATCCACGTAGCTGATGCAGGCCAGGTAGGCTTGAATATAACGCTTCAAAAAGGCCTCATCGATGCTCTCAAATGCCGGCATGTTGTGGTAGTTCGCCACGATCCCCTGAGACACCGCCCACTTCGGCGCGCCTTCGGGAAGATCGCGAAAGGTGGGCAACTCGATGGTCTCCGGCTCGTAGAGTTCCCAGTACTTCTTCGGCGCATTGAAGGGCAAATGCGGGCGCAGAAAGCCCACTGCCAGAAAGAAGGGTTCCTCATTGTCCATCCGCGACTTGAGAAAATCCGCCGCCATCAACGCGGTCTCGCCGTCCTGCATTTTTTCATCCGGCACATCGCTGTCGTCCCAGGTTTCGGCGCGAGGCCAATCGTGAGGATGATCAAAGGCTTCTCCCGCCGCACGCGCTTCTGCGATCAAGCGGTTGCGAAGCGCATTCTGCTCCGGTCCCCAGACGGGAACCGAGGGCCACTGCAAGGGAACACTCCAGGATTCTGGATCATTTTCATCGCCCAGCATCGACTCGTCGTAGATGTGATAGATCTTACCAAAGGCCTGAGAGTGATAGCCGTTCTCCTTAAAATACTGCGGCAGCGTCACCACATCCGGCACCGCGTCGCGCAAGTGCACGCCGAAGCCACGGAGTCCCGTCGTGTTGGGCCGTAGTCCGCTCATCATGGAATTGCGCGAAGGGCTGCAGACGGCACTCTGCACGTAGGCCCGATTGAATCGCAGCGACTCCTCCGCAAAGGCATCGAGGCGAGGCGTCTTCACGACCGGGTCACCATAACACCCCAGCTGCGGACGCAGGTCATCTGCCATGATGAAAAGCACATTGGGTTGGTCTGCCGCGTGTGACGAAAGGACGCCTCCGAAGACGCAAAATAGATAAACAAGTTTCTTAATCATAGCGCCTGGACCTCCACGCTCATACCACCTTTGGCCGCGGATTCGTAGACCTTCTCCGCAATACGGATGTCTCGCAGGCCCATTTCGCCGGGAGTCTTGAATGTCTTGTCGCCCTTCTTAATCGTTGTCGCAAAGGCATCGAGCAGCGTGGCCTGCTGCAGGGTCTGCCTGGCTTTGATCTCCCGGCGATTGTGGAACAGCAACTTCGGGTTCGGCGTACCATTCGACTGAGTAAATACGTTGCCGGGACGACCGTCCTCACGAAGACCACCTCGAATCTCGATCGCACCCTTGTTCCCCAAGGTGGTGCACTGGTGATAACTCTGACTGTAGCTGGCCCGGCACAATGCCTGGAAGCCATCGTCGAAGAGCATTTCGAAACTCATCGTTTCTTCGACGCCGTCGGGGAACAACTCCGGGTGCACCTTGGAAGCAAAACCTCGCACCGAGACCGGCTCTTTTCCGGTCAAATAGCAAGCCGCCTGGATCGGATAAACGCCTGTATCAAAAAGCGCGCCGCCACCGGCCATCTTCGGGTCGAGCAGCCACTTCTTGATCTTGTCTTTGTTAGGGCCCATCAAGGCACCGGCATAGCCCCAGGAGAACTCGTAGTTGCCGCAGGCGATGTCGCCGATGACACCCTTGGCCACCAACTCAATCGCTTTGACATGATGCGGCTCCCAGTGGAGACGGTAATTCATTCCGAGCAGAACGCCCGCTTCCTTTGCCGCAGCGATCATCGCTTCACATTCCTCACTGGAGATCGCCATGGGCTTTTCCACCATGACGTGTTTGCCGGCCCTGGCGCACTTGATCGCAAACTCGGCGTGCATGGAATTCGGCAGTGCGATGTGGACCATATCGATTCGGTCGTCGGCAGCGATTTTATCGACGGTGTCGTAGGTATAGATTGCGTCCGCGGGGAAGCCATACTGCGCGGCCCACTCTTTGCCCTTCGTGTCCGGGTTGCCGGTCACGACGCCGGCCAGGGTGACGTGTTCACAAGAAGCGACCTCCGGAGCAATATTACCGGTGGCATACCCCCCAAGTCCCACAATGGCGAGGCCCAGTTTTTTGCCACCGCCCTGAGCCATAGCCTGATGAAAAGATGGAGCTACGCCAGCAGCGAGGGCGGTAGCGATGCCGCCACGAGTGAACTGGCGGCGGGATAAGGATGAAATTGGGTTCGTTGGATCGCTCATAGTTTTTGGTTTTTGAAATACTGAATAGGTTGAGATTTTCCTTCGCTCACTTCGCCTCGGCGAAACGCATCTTCACGACGTGGGCAGCCTCTCGCGTGCTTAGGGCCAACCAGTGAAAATCGCCATCGGCGACAAAATCCGTCGACGTGCAAGGACCCGGCATCGGGAGGAAACCCACCGTCTGCCCCTGCTGGGTGATGATGGAAACTCCGGTCCGTGTCGCGACCCAGAGACGTCCATCAGGAGCGAGAGAAATTCCGTCAATTCCCTTCGAAAATGAAGCGACCACCTCCGGCTCCCCAACAATCTGACCATTCTTCGCAATGTCATACCCCATCACTTTTCCCGCCCTGGAATCTCCCACAAACAAACGCGTGCCGCTGCCGTTGAAAGCAATTCCGTTGGGAATCGCCAGGTCCCGAATCGGAGCGGTCAGTGCCTCCTCACCTTCGACAGACGGATCATAACGGAACACCCACTGACCGGGCAGCTCCTGGGTCTCTAGCGGGCGCTGCCTGAATAAATAGTTCGGATCCGTAAACCAGACCGTCCCCTTTCCGGGTCGAATGCGAAGATCATTGGGACGATTCAGCCGCTTTCCTTCAAACTGTTCGGCAAGCACCTCTACCTCATTGTTATTCGAGGTCATTCTCACAAGGCGACGCGTTGTTTGTTCCAGCGCAACCATCCCCTCCTTCGCGGGTCGGATCGAACTGGTTTCCGGTGTGCCTTCTTTCCACAGCCGCAGTCCGCCAGATTCAGACCATCGGAAAAGCAGGTGATCATGATGGGCCGCGAAAATCAATTCCGCTTCACGGCCCTCTTCCGGCTTCAGCCATTGAACGCCTTCGCAGCCACTGTAGCCACCGCCGAGTCGAAGCCATTCCTCTGCGAGAGGCTCAATGCCCACTTTCACGCCTTCCTCCGATTCCACGCCCATAGGCACGCGGCCGGTTTTTCCCGTCCCGAGATATTTCTGAAAAAACGCATCCACCGCATCCACAGCCGCTGTGCGATGTTCCTCCTTCGCCAGCAAGCCATGGGGCGCGCCCGGAATCACGGTCAATCCCGTCGCAATGCCCAATCGAAAGGCTTCCTGGCGAAAGCGTTCCGCTCGCGTGGACTCGTGATCGAACTCCCCGCAGACAATGGCCACCGGCACATCGTCGCCAGACAAATGTTTCAGGGGTGATGCGGCCGCGTAGTTCCCCGGAACGTCCCGGTAGATACCGCCCATGAACCTGGTCCAGTTCTCCGCTGACTTCCCCGAATCCACATTTTGAAGGTGAGTCGCCGTCAATTCGCTCTGTGCGCCCATTCCCACCGCCGCGTTGGGACGCTCGATGGCTTCGCTGCTGTTTTCGGTCGCAGCCAGCACCGCGAGGAATCCTCCCGCCGAGGAGCCGGTCACCCCGATGCGATCGGGATCGATCCCATATTTCGCCGCATTCTCCCGCAGATAGCGAATTGCCGCCCGGGTATCGTCAATCTGAGCCGGATAGGGCGCAACTCCCGTCAGCCGATAGGACGACGCCACTCCAACATAACCTCGCTTTGCGAACTCCTCAGCGAGCGGGCGAATGTTCTTGCGGGTGCCCTTAACCCAGAAACCTCCGTGCAGGCAGAGCACGGCAGGTCGCAGCTCGCCGTCATCCGGCCGAATGACATCCAGTGCCAGCGCCCCCGTCTCAGGCTCGGCAAAGGTCACGTCGTTCCACTCCTTGAGCGGCTGATCTTCAGCCCAAACTGACGAGGAAATGGCGAGCCAAATGCCAAAGAGAGAGAAAATGCTGAAGTGATTCATGGTTTGTCCAAAAGTGATACTCCCGGTGGGAATCAAACTACCCACATTTTTATCCACTTTTACGGGCCAAAGGCGGCGAACGCGTTTGATCCAATAGCCCACGTCCTCACGAAGCACTTTCCCGTCGCTACGAACACAACCTCGTGAACCTGATCAAGCAGCTGCGCAAAGAGTTCGACGCCCCGAATGCCAACTTCGTCTGCGCCTCTCTCGGACAAACCGAAAAAGCAGTTTTGGGGTCAGGCAGCATTCCTTGACTTTTTGGTTTTGGTGGTTTTGGGGTCAGGCAGCATTCCTTGACTTTTTCCATTTTCTTATTTTCGGCGGGAGCTCCTGATCATCCAACTGAGAAAACCTTCGGATCTGTTGACTTGAATTCGCGGCCGATTTCAAATTCAAGTTCTCCGCGATCCATCGGTGGGACATCGATGTCTCTTTCCACACCGCCCAGGCCAATGAGGTCCGCGTCCAGTCGCCGTACTGTTTCTCAACCAGCTCTTTAAGCGATTCCCCGAAATGGCTTTCTCCTTCTTTGAGAATCTCCTGTGCACGCTTCTCCTCCCAATCTCTGGATGTCTCAGAACTACGGAAATCGCGGCTCTCCCGGGCCGGTCCATTTTCCAGCACGGTGATCAGCTTCTCTTTGAACGCCTCACTTCCCCAAAACCATCCTCGCTTCACTCTCGCTTCAAAGCTCCCGCCATCCACTTCGTATTCCAGGCCTGATTCATCAGCACTCCATTTGTCGTAACGGGCGATGAAGGAGCGCCTTCCTCTCGCGGTATCTTTCTCGCCATAAAGATCCAGTCCTTCTGCAACCGCCAGCCACTTCGGTCTTCTTGTTGGTGGCTGTTGGTATCCCTGGGCAAGACTGCTCCAGGGGTAATCCGTCGAAACCCGATCCACACCGTCGACCAGTCCGGCTCTGCCTGGATTGAGGTGAACATAGTCGATCACCGTTCTCAAATAGTCGCGCCATACCGCGCCTCCCGAGTCCTGATTCTCGATCAGGATCGAGCGATAACGTCCTCCAAAAAGGTGCCCCCACAATTGGTGCTTTGCGTTAAGTCGTCGCGTATAGGCATTCTGCAGCCATTGCATTCCTTCGACAAGATTTGCCTGGGGATTACGAAGGACAAAGTGATAGTGGTTGTCCATCAGGACCCAGGCAAAGACTTCCCAATGATAGCGAGTGGCAGCCTCTGAGAGAGTTTTGACGAAAAGTTTCCGGTCGTCGTCTCCAAAAACGATCGGTTCCCTTCGATTTCCCCGGGCCATGATGTGATAGCAGGCATTCTCAAACTCGATTCGCGGAGCACGTGGCATGGTGCCAATTGAGCTTGCCGGCTTTAAAGGTCAAGGAATGCTGCCTGACCCCTAAAACTCGGACTGAAATACGGAAACCAATGCTTTTTTCATCTTTTTTTACGGGCACTGTTAACAGAAAGGGGACTAGCTGCGAATACACCGAATAACGCAGCACGTATCATGCACTTGGAGTTCGCATTGGCCAACAATCAAAAAGATCACCGTCTAGAGATCGCAAAACGGGAGCAGCTCGCCCGCCTGTGGCTAGATGCCGAACCTTCGGTTCGCGCCTACGTCTCGGCAGCGGTATCTGACTATCACGACGTCCAGGACGTCGTTCAGGAAGTAGCTGTCAGCGTCGCACGTAGTTTTGACAAGTATGACGAATCACGCCCCTTTGTCGCCTGGGCAATCTGGACGGCAAAGTTGCGCATCGCCGACTACTACCGTCGAACGCAACGCAAACAACGGGTATTCAGCGATGCGCTGTTGGAAGAATTGGGCGGTGCCATCGCGGCGCGTCACGTTGAGCAAAGCGACCGTCAGGCGGCGCTCGAATCCTGCGTACAAAAACTGCCCGAAAGATCACGGCAGATGATCCGGCTGCGATACGAAGAAGATGCCTCCAGCGACGAAGTCGCAAAAGCAATTGGCTCGAGCCCTGGCAGCGTCCGCGTGATGCTGTATCGCGTACGCAACCAACTCGGAGACTGCGTCCGCACCGAACTGGAGAAAGGATACGCATGACCACGCTTAGCGATACCGACCGGCAGCTGATTGACCTGATGCTGGACGATGACTTGCCGGACAAGGAATGCGAAGCCTTGCTGCAGCGACTGGAGGACGATCCGGAGGCTATCGCCTACCTCGCCGAACGCGCTACTCTGCACGCCGATTTAGGCGAGCTCACCCGCCGACAATCAGTGACGCAGACAGCCGTCGCCAGCGCGCTCCATCCAACTCCCGCAAAACCGCCGGTCATTCGCATCCTGTTTGGCTTGGCTGCCGCCGCGGCAATAGCCTTGGCGTTCATGGTATTTCCAGAGTCCCCACCGGCGCAGCAGAGTGCGGCAGCAATCAAACAGCCGGCCACGACCTACGTTGCGACGTTGCGCGGGTCCGTTGGCTGCGTCTGGCAATCATCCCCCCTGCAACTCAACGACGGTGCCCGCATTCCGGTTGGCCACTATCAGCTGAGTCGAGGACAAGCCGAAATGGTGTTCGATTCTGGCGTGCGCCTGCTCGTAGAGGGCCCCGCCGAGTTTGAGGTTACCGGACCGGAGTCTGCGCTGGTGGATCAAGGTCGGATCGTCTTTGATGACGGTGGTGGATCCCAACCGTTTCGGCTGAGTACCAAAACAGCCACGCTGGTTGATATTGGTACCCACTATGCGCTGTCGGTAACCGGCGATCACGAGGATCTGCACGTTTTTGAAGGCGCGGTGGAACTCAACAGCAACAATCAGAAGACCCTAATCAAGAAAGGCCAGGCCGTTCGGTACTCCGGAAGGACGAGCAATGAGCCCATCGCGCTGGCAGCCGACAACTTTGTCCTTCATCTGCCAGACGCGGATTCGACGGGCGAACTACTTGCTGTCGAGCCCTTTGATTACCATACCGAACTCAATGACGCGGATTCAGGCCACGGTTGGGGCACGCCAAAGTGGACCGCCCGTGACAAACTGGCAGGCAAGTGGACGAAGGTCTCCACACACTACGGCGCACTGGCTGTCACACACGGCAAGGATGTCTCCATTCGCCGTAATCTGGAGCGCTCCCTCAATCTCGCTCAGGACGGTGTCTACTATGTCAGTCTCGTGGTGAAATCCCCTCATCCCATCTTCTTCCTGATTATCCGTTCCGAGCCCTCTGAAATCGGCGATATTGAACCCGGAGTTCGCTTCGGTATGCACGGCAATACCGTCATCTCACATTTCCAGGAATCCGAGCGTCGAACTGCAGTGCCTCTGGTTCCCAGTGAAACCTACAGGGTGGTCTGCAAGATTGTCGCCAGCGCCGATCACAACGACCAAACCTTCGTGCATATCTCTCCACAGTCGGCCTCTGCCACGCCTTTTGAGCCCGAATCTTGGACGACCGCCAGCTCAGAGACCGATTCCGAAGGCCTCCTCAGGCGTGTTAGTCTGGACGTTGCTACTCGAACGCACGACTGCCAGATCGACGACGTCCGCATTGGAACCAGCTGGGCTGCGGTAACTCGGCCGGTCAGCAAGAAAGAAGATTAGATGAAAGCCTTCATCGGCACCGTGCCGCCAGAGACGAAAATATTTTTGTATAATACACATCAAAAGGATCACAAATGAAGAAACTAAGTACTCTGTTAGGGCTGCTACTACTCGCAATAAGCCCGGCCAATGCAGCGGACTCGATTCCTGCTCTCAAAAAATCAATTGAAGATCCCGCTACCGGACTCAATCTGCAGCCGGGCTTCGCGGCCGAACTTATTTATAAGGTCGATGCTAAAAAATACGGATCGTGGATTAGCATGGCTTTCGACAAGCAAGGACGCCTGCTTGTTTCAGATCAGTTAGAGCAAGGTGTCTTCCGTGTGACACTCCCAAAGATCGGCGAGAATTTCTCAGAGAAGAACATTGAAAAGGTCAATATTAAAACAGGCGTTCATGGCATGCTATTCGCCTTTGATCATCTATATACCGTTCGCTATGGTTCTTTGTCCCGTGCCAAGGTTTTGGCAAATGGTGATTTCGGTCCGGAAGAAGTGATTTCAGAGCTAAGGGGCAGAGGTGAGCACGGACCGCATTCAGTTCTTATGACTGAAGATGGCAAAGGCATTTATGTTATTGCCGGTAACTATGCTAAGACGCCAGAACACCAGAAATCTCGTATTCGAGAGAATATGAAAGACGATAATTTACTAAAAAATTATGCTTTCGGCCACAATGCCTATGGTAAAGCTCCGGGTGGCTTTGTAATGAAGTTCAGTCCCGATGGTAAAGAGCGCGAGCTGATGAGTATGGGTTACCGTAACCCAGTTGACCTTGGCTTAAATCGCCATGGCGAGATGTTTGTTTACGATGCCGATATGGAATTTGATATAGCTTCTCCATGGTACCGACCAACTCGTATCACCCATGGTATTTCTGGTGCTGAAAATGGCTGGCGTGCAACAACAAAAAAATGGCGCAAGTACTTTGCCGACACAGTCGGTTCAGTTGTTGATATTGGCCCTGGTTGTCCGACTGGTGTTGTTTTTGGTACTAAGGCTAAATTCCCGACTCACTATCGCGATGCGATGTTTATCTGTGACTGGACTTTTGCCACCATGTATTCGATTCACTTTACTCCAAGTGGTTCTTCTTATACGGCAGAGAAAAGAGAATTCCTCTCAAATACCAAAGGCTCTTTGCCGCTAACCGACGTGCAGATCGGCCCAGACGGAAACATGTACTTTGTCGTAGGTGGTCGTGGTGGCCAGTCCTACTTGTACCGCGTTTATTATAAAGGCAACGAGTCTACCGAACTTTCTAAACTGGACATGACTGGTGCTGAAGCTCGCAAGACTCGTCACATGCTCGAATCCTTTCACGGTCATGCCGACCCAAAAGCTCTTGAAGTTGCCTGGCCTTACTTAGGCTCTGACGACTATCACCTACGCTATGCAGCGCGTATCGCTATTGAGTGGCAGGACGCCAACAGCTGGGCTGATAAAGCTTACAATGAAAGCAATGACTTGGCGGCAATTCACGCTCTACTCGGTCTTGCCCGGCGGGACCTTGCAGACAGCCTAGCCCCGACAATCAAACGCCTGAATGAAGTCGATTTCAACAAACTGGATAAAACCGGCAAACTCGCCTTCTTGAGAACCTACCAAGTTGCGATGAGTCGCCACGGCATGCCGCCAGCGGACTTAAAAAAGGCCGCCGCCGATAAGCTCGATGCCTTCTTCCCCGCTAAGGACGACAACCTCAACGAAGAACTCTGTCGCATTCTCAGCTATTTTGAACATCCCTCAGTCGTGGCGAAAACCATAGCTCTGATGAAGATTACCAAAACTAAAGCATCTGAGTTCGACGCCGAAGTTATGAAACGCAGCAGAGGTCGCGGAGGCGTAATTCTAGCCTCCATGGAAACAGCGCCTAACACTTTGAACATGCACTACCTATTTTGCCTAAAAGATGTCAAAACAGGCTGGTCGACGGACAACCGCAAGTTTTATTTCTCCTGGGTTAAAGGTTTGTTGGAGAAATCAGGCGGCAATATGTTTAAAAGTTACTTAGCGGAAATTAGACGAACGGCTATTGAGTCTGTCCCTGCTAAAGACAGGCTGGCATTGCAGTACTTATTGGGCGATATCAAAAACATTGATCTGGCCAAACTTCCTAAAGCCCAAGGCCCCGGCGTCGCCTGGACAGTAGAGTCGGCCCTTGATGTGCTCAATAAAGAACCACTGGCAGGCCGAAACTTCGCTAATGGTAAAAAAATGTTCTCGGCCGGTATGTGTGTTGTCTGCCACAACTTTGCCAAAGAAGGAGGCGGTATTGGCCCGGACCTCAATAATCTCGCCAAGCGCAGTGACTACAGATCCATATTAGAGTCAACACTCAACCCCAACTTGGTAGTATCTGATCAATTTGAACAGCATGAACTCAAAATGAAAGACGGCTCAACCGTCCTGGGTCGTGTCGTTTCCGAAAAAGACGGCGTCCTTTCTTTAGTTCAGTCGGGATTTGCGCCGAATACATTGACTAAGGTCAACAAGGCAGATGTCGTCTCAACCAAGGGTTCTAAGATATCGATGATGCCTCCGGGACTCATCAACTCGATGAATGCCGAGGAACTAAAAGATCTCATCGCCTATCTTGTCTCTCAAGGCAATCCTCGCCATTCGGTTTATAGAAGGCCTCGTCAGAACAAATAATCAGAAGAGAAATAATATGAAAAAATTATCACTGATATTCATAACCGCATCAACACTCATGCTAACATCGGCATTTGCTGAAGAAGCTTATAAAGTTGAACTCGAAGGCGCCGAGGTCTTGTTCAATGGTAAGGACCTGACTGGCTGGAAAGGAAGCGATAAGTTCTGGTCTGTGAAAGACGGCGCTATTCATGGGACCACTCACGAAACTAAAACCCAAGGCAATACATTTCTCATCTTAGACGCTCCGGAAGTTGAAGACTTCCACCTCGTCTATGAGGCTCGTTGTTTTGGCAATAACTCCGGCGCTATGTATCGCAGTAAAGTTGTTAATGAGGAGAATTTTGTTATGGCCGGCTACCAGTGTGACTTACACCCTAAGCCTGAGTTCTGTGCGATGATCTATGGCGAGAAAATAGGCCGTGGCATTATCATCAAACGCGGAGAAAAGATGGAGATAGACGAAAAAGGCAATAAAACAATCCTTTCTACAGAGAAGCCCGACAAAGTTGATATCACCCAGTGGAACACCTATGAAGTTATCTGCAAAGGCAATCACATCATTCACAAATTAAACGGCAAAGTTGCTATCGACCTTGTCGATAACCACAGGAGAAAAGTCCTCAAAGGAAGCATCGGTTTACAGCTTCACGCTGGCAAACCCATGAAAGTCGACTTCAGAAACATTAAACTAAAGCGTTTAAAGGGTACCTCCGGCAACTGAATCGAAAAGTTAGTTTTTGCGAATTTGGTGGTTGCAGGTTGACGTTGAACCGTAAGCGTCAAATCTAGCCCCAATTGAAATCGAGGTCATAAGCGTCATAGCGTATCGGCTATGACATCTACGACCGAGCCGGAGGGAACCGGCGAAATTCTCAAGACCGACAAGTTGGGCCGTGTCCAGGTCCCGGCCGA
>JABSSQ010000507.1 GCA_013213905.1 Verrucomicrobiales bacterium
ATCGCTCGGAACCTTCAGGATTATCGCGACACTCCTCCATGGAGACGCTTCTTTCTAGCACTGACCCTGAATAGTGTGCATGCAGTCTGCCTCATCCGACTGCAACAGTGGTGCTATCAACACCGAATACCGACCCTCGTGGTCGCCAAACTGTTGTTCTGGATATTTCGAATCGAGATCAGCAACGAAGCAAGCATTGGGCCCGGGCTGCGATTGCCGCACCCGACCGGCATCATCATTGCCCCGCGATCGACCATCGGTTCAAACTGCGACCTTTACGCCGATACACGGCTTATGCTCGCGAATGGCCATCCTCAAGGCCCTACTCTGAACGATGGAGTCTTCATGGGCGACGGCGCCAAAGCTGTTGGGAAAATTGAGATCGGACAGAATTCTGTCGTTGGTGTTTCAGCCGTTGTCACCAGAAACATTCCTCCAAATGTTAGGGCTGCGGGCATACCCGCTCGGATCTTAAACTCGTGACCGGCCAGGATTATTATGAATATTCTCGTTGTTTACCCCTACATTCCTTACCCACTCGACCGCGGCACCTACCAGCGAACTTTTCATCTTCTTAAAGGACTATCCGAACACCATACGGTCGATTTTATTGCCTTAAGCGAGAGCGGAAAAAGGACGGAAAGCCGCTCCGTCTTCGAGGAATTCTGTCGCGAAGTCAGCTTGGTTCCCTTCACCCATCCGAGTTGGGAAAAACTACTACCTGCTCGTCTTTTCCGGACACTACCTTCGACGATTCAACATTGGAAATCGGAAGAGTTGGCCGGCACTATTCGAAAGCAACTCAAGCGTCACAAATACGATGCCGTTCATGTCTGTGATATCGTTCTCGCTCAGTATTTTCTCAAGGAACATCGGGACATTCAGCTGATCGTCGACCGCAGCCGCGTCGATCTTCAGTTTCAGTTGCAGCAGACTCAAATCTCGATCAGTTCTTTCAAAAACAAGCTGCTCGCTTTCGAAAATATCGCGAAGCTCTGGTGGTATGAAAAACGAGTCGCCCGCCGAACTCACCGTCAAATCGTTTGCGGCCCGGACGATGCCGTATTCATCAGGAACCACATCAAAAGGAACGCCTCTACCACCGTGATACCCAACGGGGTTGACATCGACTATTTCTATCCAGATCCGTCGAAAGGTCGTGACGAGTCACCAACGATCATGTTCTGCGGAGCGATGGACTACACGCCGAACTCAGACGCAATCCATTGGTACTTCAATACAATCCATCAGCGAATTCAGAAAACAATCCCGAAGCTGAAAGTCTTCATTGTCGGGCGAGGCGGCGGTCCTTCGATCGAGAAATACGGGAAGCTTCCCGGCGTCACAGTGACGGGCTCAGTACAGGACGTTCGCCCCTACTATCGTCGATCCTGGCTTCAAATCGTGCCACTGCGAATCGGAGGTGGCACGCGACTTAAAATCGTGGAGAGCCTTTCCATTGGGACACCCGTTGTCTCAACAACAATCGGCGCACAAGGCCTCGACCTGGTGCACGGCGAAAACATCCTACTCGCAGACTCAGATACGGAGTTTTCGCAATGCGTGATAGATGCGCTTTCCTCGAGTTTGCTTCGCAAAAGGCTTCTTGAGAAAGGAATCAAGGAGGCCGAGAAGCGATTTTCGTGGTCGTTTATTTCACGCAAACTCATCACCGCCTATAACCCAGGCAACGACGCATCCTGCGAGCGTGTCAGCCTTCTCGAGCTGCCCTTTGACAGAATCTCGATGAAAGGCGCTCTGGTCAGAATCTCGGAAATGGTCGAGGCGCGAACACCATGTCAGATTGCCACCGCCAATGTTGACTTCGTTCTCCAATCCAGGAGAGATTCGGAACTCAAGAAATCCATTGAACAAGCGAAGCTCGTTCTCTGCGACGGGGCGCCACTCGTTTGGTTGTCACGTTGGTTGCAAAAATCTCTCCCGGAACGAGTCGCGGGATCTGATCTCGCACCCCACCTCCTCGAATTAGCAGAGAGAAAAGGTTGGAGCATTTACTTCCTCGGGGGCTCTCGTGAAGTCCTCCGTGACGCCATCGGGAACGTCAGGGAGCGCTATCCACGACTGTCGATCGCGGGGTTCCACTCACCGCCCCATGCGCCTCTGGAGGAGATGGATCACGAAGGCATCGTACGCCGGATCAAAAAGACGAAACCGGACCTGCTCCTCGTCAGCCTCGGCTGCCCAAAACAGGAAAAGTGGCTGGCAAGACATCTGGAGAAAACTGAAGTTCCTGTCGGGATTGGTCTGGGCGCTACCGTTGATTTCCTCGCCGGCCACATGAAGCGGGCACCACTATGGATGAGGCAAAGTGGATTGGAGTGGGTTTTCCGGTTAGCCCAGGAACCACGCAGGTTGGTTCATCGTTACGCGGCAGACTTTTCTTTTTTCTTCTCGGCCGTGGTGGAAACGCTGTTCAAAAAACCCGACCACATTTGATCGATGAAAATTGCTCTCTCCACCAGCGTGATCGATCGCGGCAAATCAGGTGTCGCCCGCTATGTCATCGAAATCACGAAAGCCATCCTGCACCGCCTCGGAACGGATCAGTTTATCCTGTTCGTTCTTGAAGACGACCTGCCGCTTTTTGCTTTTGCTGAGAAAAAAGCAACGATTGTCCCGGTCAAAGAAATCTGGCGTCGTCCGGTTCTGAATATCGTCTGGCACCAGATGGTCCTGCCCCGGCTACTGAGTCGTCATCGAGTCGACCTGCTGCATGTTCCCAGCTATCGCCGCATGGTCTGGCATGCGCCATGTCGAAAAGTGGCAACCATACACGACCTCGCCCCTTTCAGGCTCAGCGGAAAGTATGACTTCCTCCGCATGATCTATGGCCGCTATGCTGCCAGAGCACTCGCCCGTCGGCAGGATGCTATTCTCACGGTCAGCAACTACACTGCCTCCGACATCGAAGTGTTCTTCGGTATTCCGAAGGACAGAATTCACGTTGCCTTTAACGGACTCGATCACGAACGCTTTTACCCACGCACCGCGCACGGATCTCAAGTCGGTCGCAATCTATACTTCCTATATGTTTCGAGGCTGGAACATCCGGCCAAAAATCACGTTCGCCTGATCAAATCTTTTAACCACTTCAAAGACACCACCGGTTCGAAGTGGAAGCTGGTTCTCGCGGGTGGCGACTGGCATGGCTCAGAGATCATCAAAACATCGGCCAGAAACTCACCGCATGCCTCATCCATCGAGCTCCCGGGTTTTGTCCCGGACCAAGAGCTTCCCGAGTTATACCGAAATGCAGGCGCTATGGTCTACCCCTCACTGTTTGAAGGCTTCGGGCTGCCTCCCGTTGAAGCCATGGCCTGCGGCTGCCCGGTGATCAGTTCAGACCGCGGATCGCTTCCTGAAATTACAGGCAAGGCCGCCCTGCTCGTCAATCCCAACTCAGCACGTGAGCTCGAGTCAGCGATGACTCGGATTGCTACCGAGGCATCTCTGCGAAATGACCTCACGAGCCTTGGAGTCGAACGCTCGCGATGCTTCGACTGGAACACAGCCGCGGAGGTTACCTTAAAGGTTTTCCGAGCAAACTTGAAGCCTCCAATTGGGGGGATTGAGGAGAATCTCTCTCAATCGCATGCTCACACGAGCAAACCACCATGCCTTCCCCTGTAGCATTAACCGGGCATCACTCGCATCAAGAAAAACACGATGCGGCTGCTCTTCGTTCATCAGAATCCCAGTCAATCGGCTCCCATCGGGGGATTGCGCTGCCCTTCGATCTTCTTAAAATTGTTGACTTGATCTTCGCTAAACGATGGTATGTGCTCGCGGCCGGGATGGTAGGAGCCACCCTTCTCGGCATTTTCGCTTTCCTCCGGGTGGAAACACGACATACCGCGACAGCCCAGTTGATTAAACTCGCTCCCCAGAACTCCCTTCGCCAGAGCGAACAAGGCGACCCCTACACCCCCCGCGAAATGACAATCCCTAACATGGTGTCAATCATGTGGTCGAGACGCGTCATTGAAGGAGCAGTCGAACGACTCTCCGGCTCCGTAAATGAGGTCATGCTTCGCAAAGGCCTCTCCGTTAATCCTGAACGAAACACAGACATCATTCACGTTTCCATCAACTCCGACAAGGATCGTAAAACTTCACTCGCCACCCTCGATGCTTACATCGACGAAGTGCTTGAGTTTTCCCGCCAGATTCAGCAACACGACGCCGGAGCTATGGTTAAACTGCTCAGTAAGGAGATCGATCATACAGATCAGGAAATCGACCGGCTCAACCTCCAGCTTCTCACCTATTCGAAGAAAGAAGGCATCGTCAACCCTGACAAACAGACCGATTCTCTACTTGGCGAAATAGCAAACTTGAACCTGCGTTACCACGAAATTCGACTCGATTATGAAACTCTTGATTTGAGAATTGGCGAGATCGAAAGCGAACTCTCAAAAGTGAGCCCGGTTGCAGCAAAGCTTCACGATGCCCGCGAAAACCTCGCCACCATGCGCCTTCGCTACACCGAAGAACACCCCACCTTGCAAAACGCAATCGCGGCAGTAGCCGCTCTCGAAGCAGAGGTAGAAGCTGAAATGGCCGCGCCAGTTCCTGCCGGCCCTCCCCGACCGGGTGAAAACACCATCGCCGAAAGCCTCTATCTGGACCTCGTCATGCTGCGCGGTGAGAAGCGGGCTCTCGCCGAACAGCTCATCAGGCTGAGCGAAGTCCGTGTCGAAGTCGACGAGCGACTTAATCAACTGCCAAGAAAGACAATCGAAATCGCACGAATCCAAGCCAAGAAAAGGGCGACAGAAACCTCACAGAATCTCCTCGCAGCACGCCTGCGCGAAGCCATGCTGGTGGAGAAAAGCGCTGAAGGCACCTTTCGCCTGCTCTCCAAGGACCGTCTCAACGATGTCAGGGTCATCTCCCCGATGCAGAAAACTATTATCGCCGCTGGCGCAGGCTTCGCCGGAGGTGCCGGGATCATCTGCCTGATGGTCATATTTTCCGCCCTGGCCAGCCCAACAGTTGGTTCAGCTCATGGCCTCAAGCGCTTGTCTAAACTTCCTCTTCTGGGCAAAGCCGAACAGAAAATCCTCGATGATCCCGGACAGCGCAAAAAATGGGCATTCAATTCGTGGACCACGCTTTCCCCCCAATTGAAGAGACGGTCGACAGAGCATGCCATTCTTTGTGGAATTATCTGCGAAACGAACAGCTTTATACCCCGCCTACTCACGGAAGCTGCCGCGAGACGAGGAGCTTCTGCCCTCCTCATTTCCCAAGAAAAATCAAAGCACTCCATTGATCTTGAGTGGGCCATCAATAATTTGGATAAAACCGTAAAAACACTAACTGAACAACCAGAACAAATCTTGAATCTTCACCTGGGGAGCCAATGGTCCTGGAACACGGACCAAAGAAAGCGCCTCAAAGAAGCTCTGCAGAATTGGGAAGACTACGGCCGACTGGTAATCTTTATTGAATTGTCAGACCCGGGGGCGCCCGAAGCTCTCCTGGTCTCAGAGGATCTTCCAAATCTGATTTGGGTAGCACGCAGCGAAAGTGATGCCGCAGTCATCTCCGAGCAAATTCGTCTTTACCGCTCCGCGGGTTGCTCCCTCTCTGGAACTCTGCTCGAATCAGCACCGAGCTACCGACTCTCCGTTTTGAAGCATTTTGAGAAATTCCTCGCTGCTGTCACTATCAGCCTGACCTCCCTGATCTCTATTCCGGAAGCAACTGCCTCGGATCTATGCCTTCTGGGTCCCGGAGACAAAGTGAATATCAATTTTGTCGGCGCCCCTGAGTTATCCAGAGCAGGGGTCACGATCGGTCCGGACGGAACCCTGACCTACCTGCAGGCCCAATCGATCTCCGCGTCCGGTCTCAGTATCGACGGCCTTCGCAAAGTGCTGAACTTCGAGCTTCGTGAATACTACCAAAACGCCCGCATCTCGGTGACCCCGCTTCTCTTCCGGAGCAACCGGGCTTACGTGTTGGGCAAAATCGTCAAGAAAGGAGCCGTGCCTCTCGACCGCCCTATGAGGATTACGGATCTGGTCGCTGCAGCCGGAGGCCTTGAGACCGGTTTGTTTCAGCAGAATACCGTGGAATTGGCCGATCTTCGGCGAAGCTTTCTGGTGCGTCAAGGCGAAAAACTCAGTGTCGACTTCGAAGCCCTGTTCTTCAAAGGAGACATGAGTCAGAACTATTTTGTCCAGAGTGGAGACTATCTTTACTTCCCCTCAGCAAACTCCAACGAAATTCACGTTTTCGGAAACGTCAAAATGCAGGGAACTCAGGGCCTGCTTGCCCACACATCCGTCCACAGTGCCATTGCCCAGGCAGGGGGATTCACCGAAAAAGCCTACCGAAACAAAGTTCTCGTGATTCGGGGATCGCTCGAATTCCCACAAACTTTCGTGGTCGATATGGACGCGATTCTCGCAGGCAAAGAGGTTGGTTTTCAATTGGAGCCCAAAGACATCGTCTACATTGCTGACCATCCGTGGGCTCGAGCAGAAGAACTTCTCGCCATGGCAATCGACACCTTTTGCCGCGGTGCGGTCTCATCTTGGGCCGGACTCAACGTCGGGCCTTTCATCTACAACCCCATTCTCCCCCAACGTTAACCGGATGACGCATCTAATTCATAGTGGCGATTCGGCGGTGAGGCGTCTAAGCTTTCACATGTCCGACTCGGAATCCATGAGCAGCGACCGTATCCTCAGGATCGGGATCATCGAAGACGATCCCACCCTGCGCCTTTTCGTCACCCGCTTGATCGAAAAGCGTCCCGAGACTTTCAAACTTCTCGGCGCCTGGGAAACAGCCGAGGATGCTGTCAAACCCTGCCTCAATGAGAAGCCCGATGTGGTCGTCGTCGATCTTGAGCTACCGGGGGTCTCCGGTATTGAGTGGATCAACGAGATCTCACCTCATCTGCTCAACACTGCTTTCGTCGTCCTTACCGTTCACGACGCTCCCAAGAAAGTTTTTTCGGCACTTCGCGCGGGAGCGAGTGGCTACCTCTTGAAGACGTCCAGCCCCGCCGAAATTGCCGATGGCATTCTGCAAGCCGCTGAAGGTGGTGCTCCTTTGAGCCAGGATATTGCTCGGCTCGTCATTCAGTCTTTCCAGGAACCGGTCGAGAAAAAGAAGAAGGAGATCCCCGGGCTAACCCCCCGGGAAAGCCAGATCCTTGAGCTCCTTGCCGAAGGTCTTGTTCCCAAAGAAGTCGGTTACAAGCTGCACATCAGCTACGAGACCGTCAGGGACTACCTCAAATCGGTGTATCGTAAACTTCACGTGAGATCGCGCACCGAAGCGGTGATCAAGTATCTCCAATACACCGACGAGTGACGCGCCTGTCGCTTCATCCCCCTATTGGGGGGATAGTCTCCACGCTGCGAACGAGTGACCCTGTCGCATGGGTCTACTGTCCTCACAGCTCCCTTTTTCACTCCTTTCCCGGTGGCGCATTCCATCGAGACACCTTCTCATGTTCGCGGCTATTCTGTGCCTGCAAAGCCTGACCTCATGTCTGCGGCAACAAAAAAGCACCTTTGATCCAAGAGGCTCGAAAAACCCGGCAGCCAACACTGGGCCGAGAGCGATCGATCCGGCGTTTGCAAAAGCGCAAGCCTCCCAACCGCCCCCGGAATTGCTCTCACCACCCACCACCGACTATGTGCTTGGCCCCAAAGATAAGATTGAAATCGAATTGTTCGATGAGCCAGGCTCGCGAACTGAAACCTTCGTAACGCCGGATGGCCGAGTCTATTTTGATCTCCTTGGAGGAGTCCTTGCGGAAGGAAAGTCAACCAGCGAACTGAAGACATCTCTCGAAAATGAGCTCTATCGCTACTACCAGAATCCACAGGTCGGGGTGACTCTTGTCGAAGCCGAAAGCCAGCAGTTCACCGTTCTAGGGCGTGTCAACGCTCCCGGAAATTACCCGATACGAGAGCCACTGAAAATCCTTGACGCCATCGCCGTGGCCGGAGGTCTATTCACCTCTCGATTCACCGGCACCACGGAAGAACTGGCAGATCTTCAACACAGCTTCATCGTTCGCGATGGTCAAATGTTACCCGTCGACTTCCAGGCCCTGATTCGAAACGGGGATCTTTCACAGAACATCTACTTAAAGCCAAATGACCTCCTCTACCTGCCCTCCGCATTGACCAACGAAGTCTATGTCCTCGGAGCTGTGACAGAGCCCCGTCCCGTTGGCTTCATGAACGAAATGACACTCACGGCTGCTCTGGGCCGGGGTCTTGGAATCCTCAGAACCGCCCATCTTGATCAGGTCGCTATCATTCGCGGCTCCCTTACCTCACCCCGCATCGCCATCGTCGACGCTGCCGCCATACTTCGAGGTGAAGCAACTAACATTCGCCTCGAACCCGGAGACATTGTTTACCTGCCTGGAGAAAAAGTCATTTCCGCTGATCAAATTGGACGCAACGCTGTGGACACCTTCGTCCAGGTGGTCGCCGCCAACGAAGGTGCCAATGCAGGCGTTGGAGCCGACAATGCTTCGCGCGTTGGAGTCACCGTTCCTCTCGGAGTCCAGTAAAGATGTGCCAGAAATCCACTCAATCGCTCCGCCCACTCCTGATTGTCGAGGGCGCGAATCCCAACCTGACCAGCGCTTCGCTCGTGGGGTGGTCCTGCGCTCGATCCATCGCAGCGAAAACCTCTGCTCACCTGGTGACCCACTGGCGAAATCGGGACGCTTTCATCGAAAGTGGTCTGGTTGAAGGTGAAGATTTTACGGCCATCGATACCAGAAGAATTCAGGATCTCTCCTGGAGGGTCACAAAAACCTTGAGCCGTGGAGATGCTTTTAGTTGGGGGCTCTACGCTGCCCTTTCCAATCTCGTCTATCCTTTTTTTGAACGCGCCGTCTGGCACACCTTCAAAAGTCGACTGAATTCGGGTGAATTTGATGTCGTTCATCGGATCCTCCCTCTCTCACCAACGACTCCGAGCTGGCTGGCGCCCAGGCTGAAGCATGCCGGCGTTCCCTTTATCCTCGGGCCACTGAACGGAGGCGTCCCCTGGCCAAACGGGTTCCACCACTTGCGAAAGGCTGAAAAAGACTTTGGAGGTATACTGCGCCCCCTGCACCGCCTTCAACCGGGTCACCGCTCGACTTACGCCCACGCCAGCGCGATCCTCGCTGGATCCCGCTCAGCGTTCAAATCCATCCCGAAACGTTGCCACGACAAGTGCATCTTCCTGCCGGAGAATGCCATCGAACCGTTGCGCTTCCCTCTCACGGTCAGATCCCAAAGAGCCGCCGGACCACTGAGAGTGGTTTTTATCGGGCGGCTGGTCGCTCTCAAAGGAGTCGATATGTTGATTGAGGCCGCTATCCCCATGATCCTAAGCGGTGCTCTCAAGCTCGAGGTCATGGGCGATGGCCCTGAACGCAAGTCACTTGCGGAGAAACTTGAGAGCCACGGGATCCCCGCCAATTCGGTTCTGATCGGTTGGATTGAACACAAGGATCTCTCCCGGCAATTGAAGAGTGCTGACCTGTTGGCCTTTCCCAGCATCAGGGAATTCGGAGGTGGAGCTGTTCTCGAGGCTATGGCCCTCGGCGTCACCCCTGTTGTCCTGAACCATGGTGGTCCTGCCGAACTGGTGCCTCCCGGTTGCGGACATGTTCTCCCCCTCGCGAGCAGCTCCCAGATAGTTTCATCGATGAGACAGCTCTTTGAATACTACGTGGACCGTCCCGGAGAACTCAATATCATGGGGACTGCCGCTCAGGCCCATGTGCGTCGATACTTCACTTGGGAAGCAAGATCCGAACAGATCGTCGAGAGCTATCGCTGGGTCCTCAATCAGCAAGACGAGAAGCCAAACTGGGGTAGACCACTTGGATGGCCGGCTCCCTCTCAGTCCTGCGTTGCTTAGGCAGCGCCTCGAAACGTCGTTTCTCCGTTTCACCAATCGCTCAGTTAGTTCAAGCGGACCTTAGGAGCGCTGGCATAGCTCAACAGGCCTGACCCCATCCCCACGAGAATCATCCATTGGGATAAATTTTTTGTCTGCGTGAGGATTCGTTCTACCAATCCGTGAGCGTAACATATCGAGAGCGCTACCAGAAGCGCAACCGCTAGGGCACCGCCGATTGAACCCCGCAACCTCAACGCGGCACAGAGGGGCCACATTAGCGAAGCTCCCAGAAAAAGAATAAATCCGGAAAAGCCCAACCAGCCCGTCTCCGCCAACCAGAGCCAGTAAAGGCTTTCCGTCAACGGATTCGCCAAATAGTTCTCCTCATAGACGGTAAAGCCACGGTCTTCATCCCAGTTCTCCAGAACTTCACTGTATTTCACTCCACGAGGCCGGCTGTTCATGATGCCGAAATTATTCCAGCCCACCCCATTGAATGGTTCATCTCTCAACATTGCGGCGCTCTGTCGATTCAGGATATCCCTGAGGTCTTCGTCGACCTCCTCCTCACTCTGCGACACTTGGGCCATTCTCGCTTTGAAGGAATCCAAAGCAAAAAGGCTCACCACTCCAATACCCAGAACCCCAGCAACGAGGGCGCCTGCAATCCGCCGGTTAAACCCCCGGAAAAGTGCCAGAGCAAACAAGCTTATAGATCCCACTGCCAAAGCCGCGAGCGACGCGCGTGAAACTGAAACCAAAATCGCCAGAGTCGCACCGAGATACCCACTCAGACAAAGCCAGAAAACAAGTCCCTTTACCCGAGAGTGGAGCAGAAAACCCAACAGGGAAATCGCTCCAAGGTAACACCACATCGCCATTGGATTTTGATGTTCGAACCAACCCTTCACCTGGTAGTCGCCATCGAAGACCCTCAGCTTCAAGGCCAGCAAGCCATGATGAAGCAACGCCACCCCGATAGCTCCGACTGCCCACGAAATATCGTTGTCGTCTCGGATATAGAGAGCCGCAGCAGCGAAAATCAAACCGGCTTTAAAGAACCGAAAAGCAGCCATCCAGGCGTAAGAAGGCTCCGCACTGCCCAGCACGGAAAACATCGCGAGGGAACACCAGAAGAAATAGAGTTTCAGCCCCGGAACCGACGGCCTGCCCACCAGTCCGCCGTTGAGACTAGGCCGGGATGCTCGCAGCACTGCAACGATCAGAGCGAGAGCGAGCACCTCAATTAAAGAGATCTCAAAGCCTTTGGTATGCCCCCGATAAGTCTCGACACTTCCAATCATGAAGGTGAAGTGTCCGGGCCTCCACCCAGTCATTAAAATCATCAGCCCGAAGACGATCCGCTGAGCCGTTCGCCTGCCCGTAAGGCATACCCCGAGCAAAGGGGCAAACCCGCCATAGAGCAGAAAGGCGATCAGTAGTTTTAAGACGTCCTTCATGGTCGTCCCAAACCTTCGGTGCCCTGAGATCATCCACCCTCCCCCCATCTGCGGGGGTTGGGGAAATTTCAAACAAGACTCAAACTGCCACTCGAAACGATTCGATGAAGTTGGAACGACAGCCATGTAGAATCGGAGTTTTAATCCGCTTCTCCAATTCGGAGACGACCCTCCCTGATGTCATATCAGCCCTGACCCAGCAGACATATCAAGCGGAGGAAATCCTCGGAATCACCAATGGATCCTCCGATGACTCTCGCCAGATCCTAACCGAATCAGGTGCTCGGGTAGTCGACTGGAAAGCTCCCTACCATCATTCCAAAGTACTCAACTCCGGATTGTCTGAACTACAAACTGATCTCGTATTCGTCCTTAGCTCTCACACAGTCCTAAAAGACAGAGATACTCTCAAATCTCTCGCGAAAACATTCGACGATTCGCGAGTAGCCTGCGCCAGTCTTCGTTGGGATACCGATCCCTACTACAGTGACGAAATCGACTGGGATGAAATGGAGGAGAAAGGACTTCGCTTTGGTTCCATCTACAGCAACAGCATGGGCATGATACGACGTTCATTCTGGTGTGAGACGCCGTTCGATGAATCTGTTCATACAGCAGAGGACTACGCCTGGGCTCTCGAACAGCTCCGACGAGGCAACCTCTGCCGCCGCCTGGATTTACCGTTTTCATACCAGCGAACCGGATCAGGAAGGGACCGGGCATTCGCCGAGGTCGTGTTTCGGTTATCATCGCGCTACCAACTACCCGTCGCTTGGCTCGGTCCGGCAAACTCACTCAAACTTCTCCTCATCCAATCGACCCGCCAAGACGATGACCACGCGGCTGTGCGCGATCGACTCCTCAGTTGGTTAGACCATCGCCTCCGCGAATTTTTCGGCCCCTCAAGCAGTCTCCCTAACCAAAAATCACAAGTAACCTGAAAATAAAACAGCGATGAAAACCCTATGTCGAAAATATAAAATTTCCAAATCTTCTGTGCTCCTGCTTCAAGCCGGGATCCTTGCGCTGCCGCTTCTGGCGGCAGCGCAAAGTGATCTCCCTGAGGGGCTTTACAACGTCGAATTCTCTCAACAGGAACTGAACCGGATTCAGGAACTTTTCCCGGAAAGAGGTGGGATCAATCCCAGCTATATTCATTCCCAGACAGATCCTAACTTGATTCTACTCGACGACGCCGAAATCTCGGTCACTTTTATCGACGAAGGTGCCGGATACCGGAACTCTTTCGGTTACTTCCTCTACGACTCCGAGGGAACTGTCCTCTACGAAGAAACCCTCTTCAACAATGCTTCAAAGATCGGCTCCGGCGGGTCGCTGAGGGCGGGCGACACACTCGACATCGGGACTTTCGAAGCGGGATCGCAAATTGGTTTTTGGCTCCAAGCCGGAGGTTATGACAACCCTAACGGGTATACCTACTACACAATCGACTCGCTCAACCCGGATGGCCTGCGCCATATGGCGATCGCTTCCGATGAGACGAACGAACGCCTCGTCATCGGGATTGAAGATCTTTACGGACTAGGAGACGAGGACTACAACGATATCATCTTTACATTTTCGGCAACTCCATTTTCGGCGATCGACCGCAGCAACATCCCGACTGGGACGCCCACTCCCAGCGCGGCGGCAGTTTCTCTGATTGGCCTCGCAGTTCTCTACCTGAAGCGCCGGCGCCGCAAATCGACACTCTGCGTCGCCGGCACACCAGGTAATCTCACTGACTGAAGGCCCATGTCCGCGAAACGCCTTGTTTTCATTCTGCTGATTGTGCTCACTGCAGGCACGACAGGCGTCCTCATTTACCTGATGGGAGCAGAACGCTCATTGCCCTCCCTCCTGGCCGAGGCAGAATCTCTCGAAAAGGGAGGTGATGTTAGAGGCGCTGTTTATCTTCTTCAGGAGATTTTAACCGAGGACCCGCATCACTGCGAGGCGCTGAGGCGACTGGCAACTTTAGCAAGAGACCAGGGTCAGTTCCGGGCTGCGGCCGGCTACTGGCGAATCCTGAGAGGGCTCGAGCCTCTCAACTCCTCTGTTCGCGAAAAGGAATTTGTGAATCGCCTTGCCTACGGCGATTTCCGCACCGTGATTGAGTCACTCGAAGGCCAAGGTCAGAATGTTCAGACCAGAAACGAGAACCTCCTCCTCGCACGGGCTTTTCTCCAGTCCGGTCGTAGCGACGACGCCCAAGCATTGTTGACTCAGGCCCTGGCAGACAACCCGTCGGACGAGACGGCCAGGCTTCTTTCGGCAGATATTCAATTCGCCAATGGGGAGACTGAACTGGCAGAGAGACTTTACCGTGACCTCATTTCGACACCGACTGTCGCTGCGGCTGCCAATATCGGAGTCGGTAACTGCCTTCTGGCTGCTCGACCTCATCTCGCCAAGAGACCTTTCGAACTCGCTGAAAACCGTTTCAAACTTGCTGTCGAACTCGAGAAGGGCTCATTCCAGGCGGCCAGAATTCTCGCAAATCACTACCGGAATCTCGGCGAAACTGAAAAGGCAACCCGCATCTGGTCCAGCCTCCGAAAACGATACCCATGGGCACCCGAAGTAATCATTCCGCTGGCGGAGTGCCTCACCGCCGAGGGAAGCATCTCAGAAGTCACGACCCTCATCGAAGAACTTCCCGGAGGAGTCGGAGGCGTCAGTCTTCGTCACTACCTCGAAGCTATCCTGGCCCACTCTCGGGAAGAATACGACACAACCCTTCAGTTTCTTGGTTGGAGCCGCGAATTTGCCGGATCGAGGCCCCTCTTCCAGTGGCTGGAACTGGAATCCAGCATCCGATCAGGTGACCTGGCGAGGGCACGACAAGCCTTTCGAAAACTGGATGAGACTCGCTCCCTCTCCTGGAGCGGCGATCGCGTTGTTTCGTTTCTCGAAGAATCATCCTACGAAGCATGGGAGGGCAACGAAATCGCACTGGCAAAGTCCCTCAGCAAATGGTTGCTGGAGTTGCAACCAGCCAATCAAGTGGCTCGGGTGAATTTGATGCGACTCACACTCTCCGACGGGCGCTGGAATGAGGCAAGATCGCAAGCTAATGATATTCTGGCAGTCTATCCAAACAGCGAAGCTGCTTTAGAAGTCCGCGGCCGCGCCCTCCTCGCTCTGAGAGAACCAGAGGCAGCCGAGGAAGACTTCGCTCGACTCATCTCCATCAATCCGGGATCACCCTTGGGAGAATACTGGTTAGGAGTGGCTTTCTCGCGACGCGGCCATTTCAACCAATCCGCAATCCACCTGGAGAACGCACATAGAAGATACCCCGAGAGCCTCAAGATCTCCGCCGCATTATATGCTGTCTACCTCGAAACCGATAACGCCACCAAAGCACTGTCTCTGGCTGAACAGCTCACTTCGCAGTCATCGGGCCTTAATCAGTCGGTTGGTCACTCATTCCGGGCCGGGATTCATCGAATCAATGCTGAACCTGCTTTGGCGATCAAAGAGTATCAGCTGGCAATTAATGCCGCGCCCAACCGAATTCCCTACTACCTCGCAAAGGCCGACATCGAAATGGAGTCAGGCAAGTACAGAGAGGCCAGAGTTACCCTCGGAAGCGCTCTTCGCATCGACTCTGACCACCTCTACACCCGCTTTAAAATTGCTCTTTGCGAACATCGATCTGGCGCCCGTGAAACCGCTATCCAACTCTACCGGAACCTGCTGCAGGACTATCCGGACTGGTCTCTCGTCCTTGTGAATTTGTCCGGGCTGCTCTGCGAAGACCCTCTCGAAAAGACGGAAGCGGTCTCACTCGCCCAGCGCGCTGTCGACCTCACCCCAAACTGGGCAGAGGCGCATTATCACCTCGCGGAAAGCCTCCGGGCTAACAGTCGCGATGAGGAAGCTCGCTCGGCATACGAAAAAGCACTTTCCCTCGACAAAGACCTCGCTTCGGCAAGCAGCGCACCCATTGAAGGTGAATCACTCTAATCTCGATGAAGACTGCGCTTGGCCTACTCTGTTTGATCGCTGCCGCAGCATGGCAGTTCGATTGGATCATCGATGCGTGGAGCCACTCCCCGTTGGATCGAAACGGGCCTTACTTCTTTTCGTTCGCTGTCATCTCTGGAATCGTAGGAGGAGTCTTGACCCGCCATCTCAGCACTCAGCCGGACCTCACCGGACTCTGGGTCCTGTTCCCTGCCACCGCCGCAATGGTTCTATGCTGCACTCTTGATCTGCGTCTTGGTTACTACCTCAGCTGGCTGGCCGCAGTCATGGCTTTCACTTGGACTCGCTGGGGCTGGCCCGCGGCTTTGTGGATCATGCCGCTGCTTGGTATCATAGCCCTCGGGCTGCCAGTCACCGGCTACCTCTTGAAACTTTCCTCCATCGACATTCCCGGCCTCAACCTCCTCTCGGGATTTGGAATCAAATGCAGTCTCCTCACTGTCCTCGCAGGAACCTTCTTCTACACCTCAATTCTGAATTCCAAGTCGAGACCGGTCTGGCTGACCCCCTCACAACTTTTCTTTGCCTCCGCCACCTTCCTGACTCTCGGATTCCTTGTCGCACAAACCGAAGCAAAAAAGTTTCACAGGGCTTTTCTTCCATTTCCTCCCGACAGTTTACAAACTTCGAATTGGGCCGGAAACATGCTCCCCCTTTCTAATTCAGAAGAAGACGGTTTCGAAGGGACTCAACTGAACAAATATCAGTTCTCCAACCGCTCTGGAGAGACCCTAACACTGTCCGTTCTGTCGGCCGGAAACTACCCCCGGAGCCTTCACCCCCCGGAATACTGCCTGCTCGGAAGCGGATGGAAAATTAAGGAACGCCTGATTGCCAACCTGCGGGCCGGGGATACTCCTATCAGAGTTTCTTCATTGGTTTTTCAACGAGATCATCTCAGACTCTACGGAGTCTACTGGCTCAGCTCTCCGGATAGATCGACTTCCAGCCATGCTGCATTTCGGAGGTCCGGGAAGGCGCTGAAAAACGAGCAATGGCACCTTTTTTTCCTGACCACTCCGACCGGTTCGGAATCGGGTCTTTCACATTCCCGAATCGAGAACTTCCTCTCCGACTTGACTTCTTCCGAGGGCCTCTTCTCCAGCCATGCCAGCCGATGATCCAAAATCCGCCAGAGGATCACTGCGCATAGCGAAGCCGAAGCAACTCATTTTCCCTCTTGTTGTTTGCACTCTTTCCGCCTGCTCGGGATGGAAGGCCAGCCAGGGAGGAGAATATCTTTTGGCCCAGGCGATGCTCTGGCTGACCGCGTCGACCCTGCTTTTCGGGAGAATCGCCCGAATCCCCCTGAACTCGACTCCGCGAGGTGCTATCCGTTCAAGCCTATGGTTGCTTCTCGCCCTCCTAATTGCCTCGACGGGTTCCCGGCAGACCCTATCGGTGCCGTGGCTGCTCTCCACACCGCTCCTCTGCATCGCCATCGGGATCGTTCAGTATTGTTTCGGCAGCAAGGCCGTGCCACCTGTCCTCGCGCCACTGCTCGTCCTTGTAATCGCCGTTCCACAGCTCCCCCTTCTGCTCGAAGCAGCCAGTCTGCCGCTCAGGATGATCTCCACTCAACTTTCCGGGCTACTCCTCACCTTCACAGGCGTTCCCACAGAAACATTCGGAACAGAGCTCTGGCTTGGCAAGGAACGAATAGCTGTGACTTCTGCATGCAGCGGCATTTCCTCTCTGGAAAGCCTGCTCTGGCTGGGGTGGATCATCGTAATCCGGCAACAGCCGCCGGGGCTTCCCAGGCTGTCGACTTACAGTTTCCTGATTCCCTTGGTGATTGCCGGAAACACTCTCAGAATCTCACTTCTTGTTCTCGCGACCCGAATCTTCGGCCCTGAAATACTGAGTTCCCCTCTTCACATGCAGACGGGATGGCTGACAGCAGCCTTAACTTTTCTTGCCTTCATAGGTCTTTCCAGCTTCGTCACACCGATCTTCCAAAAGCCTCGTGCGATCGCAAACCTCGACGCCGGTAGGACCTCATCGCAACGCCAAACAAAGGTTGGATTCGATCCAACACCGGCGCAATCTGAGATATCATCTTCAGGGCAATGAATCATCTTACCAGCCAAGCAGTAATTTCCGGAAGCGATGAGCGAGGACATGAAATTTCTAACCCGAAAGTGGATCAAACCGGAGGATCTGAACTCTAACGGAAGCCTCTTCGGCGGCAGCCTGCTTAAATGGATCGACGAGGAAGCCGCCATTTTCACAATCGCACTTTTGAAAAGTCCCTATGTCGTAACAAAGGCGATGTCGGCGATCGACTTCGTCAGTTCTGGCCGATCAGGGGACATTATCGAAATGGGCATGAAGGTCATTAAGGTGGGCCGAACTTCCGTCTCACTGCGTTGCGAAGTCCGCAACATCATGACCCATCACACCATTCTTGTGATCGACAAAATTACGTTCGTTAATCTGGATTCTTCGGGTCTCCCAGCCCCCCATGGCATCTCTTCCAGCTCTCTCTCTGCCTAGAGATCGACGCATCACGCGATTAGGGACGGCAGAATACCGCCTCCGCGGAGATCTAAAGGTAGAAAATCTCAAACCGAGCGCCACAACCCTGTTTGAATCGCGCCGCAACCCTGTTAAGTCTCTATGAAATCGATCCCCTGTATCTTTCTTTCCTTGTGCCTCGGCGCGAGCCTGCATGCCCAGGAATTCAAGCCCATCTTCAACGGGAAGGATCTCACCGGCTGGGACGGCAATCCGGAACTCTGGTCGGTTGAGAACGGCGCTATCACTGGCCGGACAACGGGCCCTGACCATCTCGACTTCAACCAATTCCTCATTTGGCAAGGCGGTGAAGTGGATAACTTCGAGCTCAAGGCCATGGTCCGGGCTACCGGCAATAACTCCGGCATTCAATACCGCAGCAAAGAACTCCCCGAGGTAGGCAAGTGGTCCGTCGGTGGCTACCAGTGTGACGTGCACCCCAAAGCCGAGAACAACGCCATGATCTACCACGAGAAGGGTCGTGGCATCGTGGTTCAGAATGGACAAAGCGTGGTGGCTGATCCCGGCGGAGATCGCTGGGTCGTCGCCGAGCGCGACCCCGTCGCTGTCGACATTGCCGACTGGCAGGAATACAAAATTGTCGCGAGGGGCAATCATATCTCTCACTACATCAACGATGAGCTCACCATCGAGTTCCATGACTACGACGAAGCCAATCGTTCGCTTTCCGGCCTGCTCGCGATCCAGGTTCACCGCGGTCCCGCCATGGAGGTCCAGGTGAAAGACATTCAGCTGAAGGTGCTCCCGGACGGCGGCGTAACCGATTTCGCCAACGCCGACCTGCCTTCCGATGCGCAGAAGATCGAGAAGCGCAAACCTGCCGCAGGCAAGGGCAAAGGAAAGGCGAAAGCCGCCCCCAAAGGAAAAGGTAAAGCGGCCTCTCCAGCTGCCAAAGCGAAGCCCAAAGCAGAGGCGAAAGACAACACCGGCGCCCGCATCGGCCAGAACCTCGCCACCCCGGTTGACCGGATCAAGGTTCCCAAAGGTTTCGAGGTCGAACTGCTCTACTCTGTCCCCGGAGAAAAAGAGGGTTCCTGGGTGGCGCTTTGTCCCGACGACAAAGGTCGCATCTACGCCAGCGATCAGTATGGAGTGCTTTACCGCTTTGACCCGCCCGCAGCTGGCGAAACACTTGACCCCGCCAGCATTGTCAAAGTCCCTGTCGACATTCGCGCCATCAACGGCATGGTCTGGTCCGACGGCGCTCTCTACGCCGGCGTGAATGACTACGAGCGCATCGCCACCAGCGGCTTCTACAAAATCAGCGACAGCAACGGCGACGATGAACTGGACAAAGTCGAATTGCTTCGCGCTTTCGAGTCCAAAAGTGATCACGGCGTCCACGCCGTTGTGCCGACTCCGGACGGTAAACACTTCTATCTCATCACCGGCAACAACGCCGTCATCGAAGGTGGTCCCGTCGAGGGCACCTCACAAAACTCCCCCGTTGCCAAGATTTGGGGCGATGACCATCTTCTACCCCGTCTGCCCGATGGTCGCGGTCACAACCGCCATGTGCTTTCTCCGGGCGGAATCGTTTACCGCATCTCCCGCGATGGCAAAGAGTTCGAGATCTTCGCCTCCGGCTTCCGTAATATCTACGGCGGCTCACTCAACAAGGACGGCGAACTCTTCACCTACGACGCCGACATGGAGTATGACTTCAATACGCCGTGGTATCGCCCCACTCGCGTGAACCACGTCGTCAGCGGCGGAGAATACGGCTGGCGCAACGGAGCCGGCAAGTATCCCGAGTTCTATCCGGACAACCTTCCCGCCACCGTCAACATCGGTCCCGGCTCTCCCACCGGCACCCGTTTCGGCTACGGCGCCAAGTTCCCGGCCAAGTATCAGGAGGCCTACTACATCCTCGACTGGAGCTGGGGCAAGATCTACGCGGTGCATCTTGAGGAAGACGGGTCTTCCTACAGCGGTACTAAAGAAGACTTCATCACCGGGGCCCCGCTTCCGGTCACCGATCTCATGATTCACCCGGACGATGGCGCCATGTATTTCGCAATCGGAGGGCGCAAGGTTCAGTCAGGCCTCTACCGCGTGACTTACACCGGCAAGGAAGATACTTCCCCGATCGATCTGACTCCCGAAATCTCTGAAGAGCGCCAACTGCGCCACCAGATCGAGAAATTCCACGGAGTCAAAGATCCGAAAGCGATCGAGGTCGCCTGGGGCAATCTCGGCCACCCGGATCACTTCATTCGCTCTGCCGCCCGCATCGCCCTGGAGCATCAGCCCGTCGAACAATGGGCAGGCAAGGCCCTGAGCGAAGAAAATCCCGGCAGTCGCATCAACGCCCTGCTCGGACTTGCCCGCGCCACCGGAGTCGCGCCCAACCAACGTCCCGAGAGCGGTCACGACATTGATGAGGCGATGCGCGACAAGCTCTTCGCCTCGCTACTGGAAATCGACTTTGCCTCGCTCAAGCCGCAGGAAAAGATCGCCTACGTCCGCCTCGCCCAAATCATCCTGATCCGCTTCGGAGATCCGGCGCAGGAGACGATCGATGCTCTCGTCGCCCAGCTTAATCCCGCCTTCCCAGCCAAGTCTTTCGAACTGAACTGGCTGCTCTGCGAAACTCTCGCCCACCTCCAGGTGCCTGACACCGCAGCCAAGGGAATGGCACTGATCAACTCTGCAGAAAGCCAGGAGCCCCAGATGGAATATGCTCGCAGCCTGCGCATGCTCAAGGCGGGCTGGACTCCCGAACTTCGCGAACAGCAGCTCGAATGGTTCCTCAAAGCAGCCAACTACCGTGGTGGTGCGAGTTTCAGTAAGTTCATTGAATTCATCAAAAATGACTCCCTCGCAACCTTTACCGATGCCGAGAATGAAACTCATGCTGAACTCATCGCGAAGAAGCCTGAGGTGAAGTCAGCCATCGAGAACCTCGGAGCTATCTTCGCCGGACGCACCCCGACGATGTGGACGCTCGAAGAACTCAGTGAAGCCGCTGAGACCGGCATGACAGGACGCGACTTCGACAACGGTCGCAAGATGTTCAGCGCCGCCGCCTGTTACGCCTGCCACCGTTTCGGCAACGCCGGCGGCATGAACGGCCCTGACCTCACCGGTTCCGGTGGACGCTACAGCCCGCACGATCTTCTCGACCAGATCATCAACCCGAGCAAGGAGATCAACGAGCAGTTTGCCCCCATCGTCGTCACCAAGAATGACGGTTCCATCGTTTCGGGAGTCGTCGTGAATCTCAAGGGCGACAACGTCACCTTAAACACCGATCTCACTGATCCCAACCAGCGAGTCAACATCGACCGCAAAGAGGTCAAGGAAATGGAAGTATCCACCGTTTCCCCCATGCCGCCGATGCTGCTCAACATGCTGAATGAGGAAGAGGTTCTCGACCTGCTCGCCTACGTTCTCAGCGGTGGCGACGACGAGAACGAGATGTTCACGAAATAAGATCATTCCTTCCGGGGAGCGGAATATGAAATTGATCACGGCGCTCCTCGCCCTGGGTTTCGCGGCTTCAATCGAAGCCGCAGAAAATCCTAACATCGTTTTAATTTACACCGATGACCACGGTTGGCCCGATGTCGGTGTCGCCGGCATCTACGATGACCTGAAAACTCCGCACCTCGATGCCCTCGCAAAGTCCGGGGTCTACGCGACCAACGGCTACTCCACAGCTCCCCAGTGCGTTCCTTCACGCGCTGGCGTTCTCACCGGTCGTTCCCAAAACCGTTTTGGGGTAGAAAGCAATGGCTACGACCTGAACGGTTTCAACGAACAACTCACCATTGCGGAACGCCTCAAGGAAGCGGGCTACGCCACCGGCCAGATCGGGAAGTGGCACCTCGGACCGACGAACCGGATCACCGAACACGGCTTCGACGACGTCTACGCCAAGAATTCCAATCGTCCCTGCTTCGCCAATTACACCCTCGATGGCGAGACGATCGAAATGGGTGAAGTCAACGACGGTCTCTACCACCTCGATGCGTGCAGTGCAGCTGCTGTCTCATTTATCGATCGCCACGCCGATCAACCCTTCTTCCTTTATCTCGCTTATCGCGCGCCGCATGTCCCGCTGGATGCGCCGGAAAAGTATCTCTCCAGGTTCCCCGGTGAAATGCCCGAGCGGCGTCGGCAGGCACTGGCGATGATTTCTGCGATGGATGACGGAGTTGGTCAGATCGTGGCCGAACTCAAGGAGCGCGAGCTTTACGAAAACACCCTCATTTTCTTCATCGGCGACAACGGCGCCCCACTAAAGATTCACAAGGAGGATGCTCCCGGCGGCGGTCCCGGATGGGACGGCTCTCTCAACGAACCCATGAACGGCGAGAAAGGCATGCTCGCCGAAGGCGGCATGAGGGTCCCCTTCCTGATCAGCTACCCTGCTGTGATTCCCGGCGGCCAGATCTACGACCACCCGGTCTGGTCCCTCGATGTCGCAGCGACAGCAGTCAAACTGACCGGTCTTCCGGACGCGCCTGAGCTCGACGGCATCAATCTCATTCCATATCTCAACGGAGATAATTCTGAAGCTCCCGACCGCCTGCTGACCTGGCGCTGGATCGCCCAGTCAGCCATCCGTGACGGCAAGTGGAAGCTGCTTCGCGGCATGGATCGCGAATACCTTTTTGACCTGGAATCTGACCCTTCAGAGGAAAGCAATCTACTCGCCACCCATCCCGAAGTCGCCGGGCGACTCCGTTCACAACTTTCCGCCTGGGCAGATGAACTCAATCCTCCCGGCCTCTCCATTCCAGGCAATTCCACCGCCTGGATGAATTACTTCGATTTCTACCTCGATCGCAAAAAGCCAACTCCTCTCAGCGAAAGAATTCCACCCAAGCAGGCAGCCAATTTTGATGACAGTCGCGGGTGGACCGTTCGAAGCGGCACGCTGAAACAATCAGCCACCGGCCTGGCAATCAGCCCTGAGAAGAAAGACAAGGCACCTTTTCTCGTCGCTCCTCGCGAAACCTTCCACAAGCCGATCACTGTTTCCGTGCATATCAGCAACGAAAGGGCCGGCCCAATCGGCGTCTCGTGGCGGGAGTCAGATCAACAGGACTTTAGCGGCGACCAGATCGTGGTTCTCGATTCTTCTCCTTCCGCAGACGTTCAAGTGATTGAGTTCACGGTTCCTGTCCAAAGTGCCACGAATCATTTCCGCCTTCATGTGCCAAACGGAATCAGCACGCTACGCAAACTCTCCTTCGAATCGGGGGAAAAGACGAAGACCTGGAACTTCACGAACGACAGCAAAGCTGAATAATCCAGGTTCCGGCGTCCAGTCGGAGCACGAACCTCCCCGCGGGTTTTGGCTGCGGACGCCTCGCCCTCCAGTCTTTTTGGGGGCGTCTTTCCGTCACCGAAATACGCGATTCACTCATTGCCCTGACGCGATGTCCCTACAAGGTTTACGTCCGGAAAAAGACTTGCCCGAACCCATTCGGATTCGGCAAGCTCCATCCGAACTTGAGCCAGGAGAGTCTCGAATCCCGCCACCACGCGAGATTGTCCCCTCTTTCCTCTCGAAACTTATTTTCCCTATGACGGAACAAACCCAGAAATCCAAAGAAGGTGGTGCCTCGCGCCGCAAATTCCTCGCCGGCGGCACCGCGGTCGCCGCTGCCACCGCACTCCCAGTCGAGCTCTCCGCCCAGGTGGCCGGGAGTGACGAAATTAAGGTTGGCATGATCGGCATGGGCGGCCGCAACAGCGGCGCCATTGTCCAGAGCCTCAACGCCAACGACGGTGCCCGCCTCACCGCTGTGGCTGAAGCTTTCGCCGATAAGATCGACGGAACCGGTTTCCGCGGTTCCGGTCTGCCAGCGATCCAGAAACAGCTCGAGAAGATGGGCAAGTCTGCCCAGATTGATGTCCCTAAGAGCCGGCAGTTCGTAGGCTTTGATGCCTACAAGGCCGTGGTCGATCAGGTTGATCTTGTTTGTATCGCCACCCCTCCCGGCTTTCGCCCCATGCATTTTGAATATGCTGTGGCCCAGGGAAAACACGTTTTCATGGAGAAACCCGTCTGTGTTGACGCTCACGGTTTCAATAAAGTCATCAATGCGGCCAAGGAAGCCGACCAGAAAAAGCTGAAAGTCGTCGTTGGACTGCAGCGCCACTGCCAGGATGAATACCTGCAGTCTTTCCAGAAATACCAGGAAGGAGCGATCGGCGAAATGATCGGTGCCTCCGCTTATTGGGTCGGCAACCGCCCCTGGACTGCCCCACGTCAGCCTGGCTACACCGAAATGGAATTCCAGGTGCGTAACTGGCAGCAGTTCGACTGGCTTTCCGGCGACCACATCTGCGAGCAGCACGTCCACAATCTGGACGTCATCAACTGGTTCGCCAGCGGTGACCCCGTCATGGGCACTCATCCGGTCTCAGCGCAGGGACACGGTGCCCGCACCAACGAGTCTGCCAAGATAGGAGAAATCTACAACCAACACTTCATCGAGTATCGCTACGGCCCCGAAGAAAACAGCATGGCGATGTACAGCCAGTGCCGCCAGATTCCGGGCTGCTGGCGTCGCATTGACGAGGAAATCCACGGCACTGAGGGCATTATGATCCCGGGCAAAGGAACCATCACCGACCTTCAGGGCAAGGTGCTCTGGCAATATCGTAAGCCACGAACCGGTTACAAGAATCCTAAAGACGCGGAACACGAAAAACTCTGGGACGCTATTCTCAACGACAAGCCTCAGAACGATGCTTACTTCGGGGCGAAGAGTTCACTCACTGCCGCCCTCGGTCGAGTCGCCACTTGGAGTGGACAGTTAGTCAACTTCGAAGAGGCCATCAAATCCGACTTCAATATCATGCCGGAGGAACTTTCTTTCGATGCGGATCCTCCTCGCATGCCCGACGAGAACATGGAATACCCTGCCGCCATCCCGGGCGAATGGCCGCTTCCGTGGAAAGCATAATCCCCCTCACCGAAGATTGAAATATCAAACGGGCCCACTGCTGACGGCGGTGAGGCCCGTTTTCTTTTTCTTGCCCGGTATCGAATTCGTTGCCAGTATTCAATACTTTTTGCGGTTTCGCCGAAACCGCTGAGGGTTTACCGTCTGCGCGCTTCCTCATGAACACGAAAGTCCAGGGCATTCGATTCATGCCGGCGATAATTGCCATCGCTGCCGTGGGGCATGGAGTCATCGGCTGCAGTCCTGCGCACGCCCAGGTCATTGATGCCCACGAGCACAGCTCTGCTCTCGACAACTCCCTGATCAAGGCGGTTATCAACTCCGATATTGGGGAAAAGAAAGTCACTCCCATTGCCTTTCCCTTTTACAGCCCGACCCTTGAAGGCGCCATCGGGCTGGGAGCACTGACCACGTTCAGTACGCAAGAGGGCAATGAAAACCTGCCCCGTTCCACCGCTCAGTTCACGGGGATGTACAGCACGCTGGATGCGTTCGCCCTAGGCTCCAGGATCGACTCCTTCTGGAACAATGACAACTTGCGAGCCTTTACCATTGCCGCCTACTCCGAGCTTCCGGATAACTATGCAGGCGTTGGCTGGGACAACGGGAACCTCATCGAAAGGGGGCCCAACACGACCCTCTTTGACGGCACCGCTTTCCGGATCAATCAGCGGGTCATGTATCGTCTCGGCCGAAGCAAGTGGTTCGCCGGACTCAACTACGATCTCTTCTACCAGGACGCACAAAATGTTGCGCCGCTGATGGCGACAGATCCGGACTTCCTCCGCTACGGTTCCCGCTACCATGATTCCGGCTTTGGTTTCATTCTCTCCCGCGACACTCGTGATGTCACCCTGGATGCCCGCGAGGGCAGCCTTTTCGAAATTCGCAGCACCCACAATCGTGACTGGCTCGGATCCGATTTTGAGTGGGATGTCTATGACTTCGACATTCGTCACTACCGGCCCTTTCTTCGCGACGGCTCCACCCTCGCCTTTCTCTTCCAGGGGCGAATCTCATCCGGAGATGTTCCCTGGGCATCGCACACTTCCGTAGGATCCTCGCGGGATCTTCGCGGCTATCACCTTGGCCAATATCGTGATCAGGTCGGAGTTTGGGGCGTCGTCGAATACCGACACCGCTTCCGTCTCAAGGGCAAGAAGCAGTCCACCGTTGAAATAGATCCAAAGAATCCTGCCAAAAACCCCCTGCCCGGCCGTCAATTTTCCAAAGGCTCGATGGTGACATGGGTGGGTCTCGGATACATTGGCGAAGATCTCGGAGATCTTGGTGGTCATCCGCTTCCCAACGCAGGCCTTGGTTATCGATTTGAAATCCAGGACCGGCGCAACATCCGGGCCGACTACGGCTTCGGGCGTGATGGCGAGAGCGGATTCTACCTGAGTTTCAACCAGGCGTTCTGAGGCCTGTCGATGTTACAGGATAACAGGCTATCGGCCCAACCAGGACCTCGTGACGCGGCTAACGGTCCTGACCTTGATTCCCATGAAGGCTAGTCTTCGAAGATCCCACTGCCCGCCCTCGATTAACGACGCCCTGGTCCGGAAGAGACCTATCATGCCCGCCATAGGCCCGCCATTTGATATCGGCAACGTAGATGTTTTTGTGATTGATCCTGCCGCCATCGGTTGGCTCCTCCCATCATGAAGCTCTCGATGATTTCAGCAATGGCACACGGGCGCGTTATCGGCACCGGCCATGGGGGCATTCCCTGGCATTTGCCTCGTGATGTGAAGCACTTCCGCGAATACACCCAGGGCAAGCATCTCTTGCTCGGTCGTCGTACCTTCGAAGAAATGCTGGGCTGGTTCACTGATCACCACCCCATCGTGCTGACTCACAACACCAATTACGATCCCGAAGTCGGCTCGGTTGCGCAAACCATGGAGTCAGCACTAGACCTGGCTCTTTCAACCGGAGCTCAAGAGCTTGTCGTCTGCGGGGGATCCGAACTCTACCATACTGCCCTGCCCTATGCCGACGAACTGATCCTGACACTAGTCGAAGCTTCGGTCGAAGGAACCGTCCTCTTCCCCGACTTTGAGAAAGATATCACTTGGGAAGCCGTCTCGGAAAAAACTTTCCCTGCCGACGAAGCCAACTCCTATGCGATGCGCTTCCTTCACCTGCGACGACTTCACCCGGCCGCTGTCCGAACGGAGATCAAGGCTTGATAGCGGTACTGTCGCCGCGGAACCCTGACACAAATTTAAGCCTGCGCCTGTGAATCATGCCCCGGTGGATCTATCCTTTCCCCACAACCGAGTGGCTCGGCCGCGTTCTTCTCAGAGTGAACGGCAGGAATCAGAAATTAATCATTGGAACTCCGGTCAACCATGACCAACACTCTTCTGGAGAGAAAATCACCGAGCAAGCGTTCCAAGCCTGGAACACCTTTCGCTCAATGAGTTGATTCGCAATTCCCGTTCTTTGAATGATAGCTGCACGACAGGCACCCGCTTCGCGTTCAACAACAACGCTGGTGCTGTTCTTTATGCTCTGTCTTTTCCCGGCGGTTTCTCCCGCCGGAGATGCGGAGACCCAAGCGAATCAAGCTTCCTCCGAACCCCATTTTCACCTCAAGGATGGCCGTCGACTCACTTATCGAGAATACGGCTCTCGAGACGGCAGACTTGTCTTCTATTTCCACGGCATTTTCAGCTCGCGATATGAAGCAGAATTGATCGCTGACGAAATTACCGATTCTGGCCTCCGGGTCATCGCTTTGGATCGGCCGGGCATCGGGGGATCTACCTACATCCCCAACCGAACCATTCTCGATTGGGTCGAAGACGTAAAACAAGTCGCCGACCTTCTCGGATACGAAAACCGGAGATTCGGGATACTCTCGGTTTCGGGCGGGGGGAGCTACGGGCTTGCCTGCGCCCACGAAATGCCCGAGCGAATCAGCCATCTCGCCCTTGTTTCTGTCCACACCGGAATCGCAGACACCGGATGCAAGCCTGCAAAATCTACGAGGCATCTGCAACTGGTCGCGAAGAATCCGCCACTGGCAAGAATGGTCCTCGGCATTCAGCGAGACAAACTGCTTCGTCGACCTGAGCTGATCGTTCCCTGGTATCAGGAGAACTGGATCGCCGCCGATGCCAAGGCATTCTCCCGTATTTCGAACAAAGAGCAAAAACTCATCCTGAACGCTCAGACCGCCATCCGCCAAAAGCCGCGCACCTTCGTCGACGACATTGGGCTACTGGGCAAAGAATGGGGGTTCGATATTTCAAATGTGACCGGGGTATCCGTTTCCATCTGGAGCGGTGATTCCGATATTGTCGTCCCTCCGGAAATGGCAGAACTTCTGCATCGCCAGATCTCTGGCTCCTCTTTCGTCATCGGCCCCGGCGAAGGGCACGCTTCCATGCTGAAGAATCACGCTCCATCGATTCTCTCCAAATTCTAATCGAACCTTAAGAGTCAGTATTCGAGCATGACAGTAAGAAGGAATAAAGCTCGAAGCCAACTGCAACACCAGCTGAAATGGCGCCCTGAATCGAAATCCTTCGCCATAGCGTTCTCCCTCATACAAAGGGCAATGACAAAGCACGAAATTGATCATGGCCGCAACGAATCACAGTTCGGCAGCGACAAGCAGCAAATTCACTCGAACAGGCCGCCTCGCGCCATCCAAGATGGACGAAGCGTAGACTCGATTTGCGCAAAGATAACTCCGGTATTCCGCCCTTCCCACGAGGCCTATCCATGGCGATGATGGAAGGACTCGCTTATGAAATCCCTTTTAACTTTTCTGATACTCGCGCTGGGGCTGACCCCTCTTGTTGCTGACGAGCCTCCCAACATCCTTCTCATCTGCGTCGACGACCTCAGGCCGGAGCTGAACTGTTTCGGCAAGGACTACATTGTCTCGCCTCACATTGATGCACTGGCTGCAAATGGGCGGGCCTTCCAGAACCACTATGTGAATGCCCCCACCTGCGGCGCTTCGCGCTACACACTTCTCACGGGGACCTACGGATCCAGCAGCAACGGCGCGCTCTTCTCGCGGGCCAAGGAACTTGGAAAAGATCCCGAAGCGTTTCCACCGTCGATGCCGGCCTGGTTCAAAGAGAACGGTTACACGACTGTCTCTGTTGGAAAGGTTTCACACCACCCCGGTGGTCGCGGCGGTGCCGATTGGAACAAGGAAGACGAACCCGAGATGCCGCTCTCATGGGATCGCCACCTGCTCCCGGCAGGCGAATGGCAACATCCCCGCGGATGGATGCACGGCCTCGCTAACGGGGAAATTCGCAAGAATGCCAAGGACATGGATGTCTACCAGGCCCTTGAAGGTGAAGACGATATCTACCCGGACGGCATTTCCACTGACGAAGCGCTCAAGCAGATGAAGGAGCTGGCCAAAGACGACAAACCGTTCTTCCTCGCGGTAGGCATTCTCCGCCCCCACCTCCCTTTCGGCGCTCCGGCGAAGTATCTTGAACCCTACAAGGGAAAGAAGCTTCCTCCAGTTCCTCACCCCGAACAACCGGATTGGAAAACTACCTGGCACAAATCAGGAGAGTTCATGAAATACAATCGCTGGGGGCGAAACCCTAACGAAGACGCTGAGTTCTCTGAAGAGGTTCGACGTCACTATGCCGCCTGCGTCACCTATGCTGATGCTCAGGTTGGCCGCCTCATGGAGCAGCTCAAGGCCAGCGGAGAAGCCGGCAACACGATAGTAGTTTTGTGGGGAGATCACGGTTGGCATCTGGGTGAGCACGCCATCTGGGGCAAGCATTGCCTCTTCGAAGAAGCGCTCCGTTCTCCCCTTATCATTTCCTACCCCGGCATCAAGGATGCCGGATTGGCTACCTCATCCACTGTCGAGACGCTCGATATCTTCCCCACCATCTGCGAGGTCGCGGGACTTCCTGTTCCGGGTTTCGTTACCGGCACGTCTCTCATGCCTCAACTGGATTCCCCGGCAGCCGAGGGACATCCGGCCTTCGCCTACTCGAAAAATAACCGCACCGTCCGCACAGCGACCCACCGCCTGATTCTTCACAAGGATGGCTACGCCGAACTCTACGATCACACTAGCGAAGCTGGTGAAACGAAGAATGTCGCCGAGGCCAACCCTGAGAAAGTCAAAGAGCTCACCGCGCTCATCGAATCACGCCTCGCAAATTAGGCCTTAAGGCCATAGAAGCAAAGGTCTCTGAAATGACAATATCCTGGCGTAAGAGCTGTCCGTGACACAACCACCCGAATCTCACCTCGCGTTGTCTGCTCCGGGAGGCGTCGAGAAACTGATCACTCACCGGTCAATTTACCGTAAACTTTCACGGCGGTCAGGCAGGCCAGGCCACAGGACACAAGAAAGCCCAGCCCGGCGATCCCAATAATCGGAGCCGGAACCTTTCGCTCCCCTTCGAGGTCCTTCCTAGTCCCCAGATAAACCAAAGCCGCAGCCAGCGCCGGGATCCCCAGAACTGTCATCGCCTGAGCGATGGTAATGAGAACAACCGTGCTTCCCTCCCGGGCGAAAAACATCATCGCGACTCCCATCCCGATAACCAGCGCCAGGGCAGTCAGGTGCACGGGACCGGAATCCGAAAGCCTTGCCCCTTTCTCCAGTGAATCCGACATCACGGTACCTCCGATAAGACAGTTCACGAGAAATGAACTTAAAGCTCCGGCCAGAATCCCCGAGGCAAACACCACGCGCGCCCACGGACCAAAGAGTGGTTCCAGTTGCAGGGCCACCTCACCGACCGATGACAGAACCACCGGCTCCTCGTGACCGTAAAAGACCCGGTAGGAAGTCAGCAGGATAGCCATTGTCATGATTCCCAGCACGGAAATGCTGGCAACGGAATCGGTCAGTCCCTTGCGAACGTCACCCAGCCCCCATCCTTTTTCCTTTACCAGGTAAGCCTGGTAAAAGGCGCCTCCCACCGAAAAAGTGGTCCCGATCATCCCAAGAAGCGGAAGCAGGTTCGGGGTTTCGGTCGGTTCAACAAGGACATAGCCACGGGGACGAGAATAAGCCACGACCAGGTTAACGAGGAAAGCCAGGCTCATCAGACCGATGAGGAACTTCATCAATCTCTCGACGGAGGAATACAAATTCCGCAGCAAATAGAGAGACGCGACGATCAGCCCGTTGAAGACCAGAAGTGTGCCCAGTCGCATACCCAACGACCACTCGGACTCGCCAAAGAGCGCCTCCAGTCCGCCGATGAGAGCGATGTTGTTCGATGACTGAAACAGCGCCACGAGAACAAATAGAATCACACCGATCGCAATCGTCACGCCGCTCCCCAATCGCTCTCGCAATTCCGTGCAAAGGCTACCCTCATAGACAGCCCCCAGCCACGCTGACAATACCACCATTCCGATCATGAGCACGGCGGCACAGACCACCACCGGTAGCCCGAGCAATCCAAATGTCGCACCGACTTTAGAACTCGTCAGGATCGAGCCCGGCCCGAGCACAACAGCCGCCACAATGATGGCCGGCCCGATCGATTTCAAAAGTCCTCTCATACGTTTTCTCCAACGGCTTTTCCGGGATTAAGCGCAACGACTTGCTCGATTTCTGCGTCACTCATCCCGAGATAGCGACTCAAATTTTCAAGCATCTGCTGAATGGTCAGAGTTGAGCCGGAAAGATTTGGCGCCCCCGGTCGACGTGCCACTCCGGAAGAATCAACCTCCACCGGCTCCCCCGAAAGCTCGTAGGTGCCCGCCCCAAGGCCCGAGGCTGAAATCGCATCAGTTACCATGAAGGCCCGGTCCAGTCCGACCAGATCGAGATAGTTCTTCAGGGCAAAAAAATTGATGTGGTGCCCGTCCGGGATGAAACCGATCCAGAGAAATTCACGCAGACTCAATACCCGTTGGATGATGTTATCATGGCGCGGCAAATCGACGGGACATCCGTTGCCAAGGTGCGTCACCATTGTCAAACCCTGGTCTATCGCGATGCGCAACTGATCCCGACTCGCATTGGTATGGCCTGCTGACACAACAACATCACGGTCTGCGAGGTAACGGGTGACTCGTCCGTCGGAATCGGCCTCAGGCGCCAGGGTCACTACCTTAGTCAATCCTGCCGACGCATCCAGAAGGCGCCGGGCATCTTCGATGTTGGCGTTCTTGGTCAGGTTAGCCGGGTGAGCGCCGATGTATCCGGGCTCGGCACTGAGAAAAGGGCCCTCAATGTGGAAACCGGCAATCACCTCGCCGGCGAGATCATCCTGTTCCCGAAGATCGACGAGATTACGAAGTTTACTCTCCAGGTTTTCGACGGAGTCCGTGATCAACGTGGCCAGGATTCGGTCTCCTCCGTCCCGGCGGACTGCCTCACAGGCCTCGTGCAACTGTGACCCTGTCAGTTCGAGAGAACTGAAATCCACACCGGCATAGCCGTTAACCTGGAGATCGAACGGTTTCACAACAGCGAAGCAGCTTCCTCGTCGAGAAAGAAATGGCAGTCCGGATGAGTCTGCAGAATAGACGCGGGCACTTGGGAGGTCACTTTTCCCTTCAGGGAATTCTTAACCGCTTCCGCCTTTCTCGTATCGGGCACTGTGCAGATGATGGTCTTGCTCGCCATAATCCGGCGAATTGACATCGAAATCGCCTGCTTAGGGACGGAATCAAAATTCGGAAACCAACCTTCTCCCAACTGCTGCTGCCGGCAGGCATCGTCAAGGTCAACGACGAGATAGGGCTCGTTCGTTTCAAAGTCTGCCGGGGGATCGTTAAAAGCGAGGTGTCCGTTCTCACCGATGCCTACGAAAGCCACGTCAATGCTTTGCTGTTCAATCAGTGCCCCCACCCTGCTGCATTCGGATCCGGCGTCGCCTTCACCATTAAGAAAATGGAACTCTTTCAAGGGCAGAGGCAATTGGCTGATAAAACGCTGCCACAAATACTTTCGAAACGAAGCGTCGTGCGAAATCGGTAGCCCGATATATTCATCCAGGTGAAACCCCGTGATCTGCGGCCAGGGCAAATCACGTTGCCGGAGACTTTCGAGCATCTCAAACTGCGATGCTCCGGTGGCTACAATGATCGCAGCACTCCCGCTGGCAGCCAAAGCGTCCTCCAAGCGGCACGATCCCAACTCGGCAGCGGCGCTTCCCATCTCCGTTTTCGAGCCAAAAACGTTCACATTCATGACGCTGAGGTTGCTGCTACGAGTTTGTCCAATCGCCCGGCATAGTCGACCCAGACTTTCCGGGCGTGCCCGGTATCATCGATATCCTGCCCGGCATGAATCGCGGCGGCAAGATGGGGCTCGATCGAAAGCCACCCCTCATAACCGTTTGACTGGAGGTCTTTCAGGATTCTCTCCTGGACCGGATCTTCGTCCACGAAACAAGTCGCAAATTCTCCATCATCACCCGGTATCGCTGCCTTAATGTGGACATGCACAATTTCACTGCGACAGGCATCGTAGTAGTCCCAGGTCGCTTCACCGCTCTTTTCGTGGAGGGTGTTATTTCCGGTATCGAAGATCAGTTTGAATGAGGGGAGATCCACCTCCTCGACCAACTCTAGAAACCCTTCCCTCGTGCCCCCGTAACCGCTGCAATTCTCGTGACCGAGGATGACCCCTTCTCCCTCGGCGATCTCCGCCAACTCACGAATTCGTCTCACCACCTCATGTCGCCAATCCGAATTCTCCAGAGGTGCTTCAGTGGAATTAGGATAGGACATGATCCTGAGAAACTGACAACCACACTCTCTCATTCGCGGTGCGACTCTCACCAGTTCGTCTTCGTCGATCTGAAAATCGGTATCGACTGAGCGCGCCCAGTTCCCGATTTGTCCTCCGAATCCAACTACCGCGATACCTTCTGATTGCAGGTAATCCCACGATTGCTTCCACTCCTCATCGGTCTGATCGCAGACGTTCTTTCCGTCGATCAATCGGAGTTCGATGGCAGACCATCCCACTTGTTTGAGAACAGAAACCTGATCCGCCAGGGATTTTTCGGCTTCGTCAGCAAATCCGGTAAATTGAATCGGCATGCGACGGGCTTAACGAAATTGACCTGCCCGATCAACCGCAATTCCCCCGCAACCCCGCCCCCAAGGGTCTTCCGGGAAAATTTTGCGCGGATCTCTGTCACGAACAGGGCTTCTCCGGGCTGTTCCCTGCCTGTGACGCGAAGAAGACAGATCGGCCCGGTGATGACGCTATATTTTTATAGCCAAACACGTCAAAATATTCATACGCTTCGCGCCCTGAATTGTAATCTCTCCCTCCTGGAGACCACCTTTTTTGAAAAACACCCATGAGTAGCGTGGAAAAACTGTTGCAGGAAGGCCTTGAAAAAGATCCTTCCAACTGGGACCTGAGAATCGAACTCGCCCAGAAACTGGTCGAAAACGGCGATGCCGACAGCGCCGCAAATACCGTTGCCTCAGGCGAAGGACACCCGGCCGACGACGCCCAACTCCACCAGGCTCTTGAGC
>JABSSQ010000508.1 GCA_013213905.1 Verrucomicrobiales bacterium
GATTCACCCTATGGGGCTGGCCTCGCCCTTCCTCAGTTCGCTGCCGCTGGAAGAATACGGCCTCGAATGGATCCACCCGGAATTGCCGTTGGCCCATGCTCTCGACAACGGCGATTCCGTCATTCTCCATCGCTCGATCGAAGAAACCGCGGCTCAATTTGATGCTGAAACCCGGGAAGCCTACCGTAAGCTCTTCCTGCCGTTTCTCAGCGAAGCCTACGATCTCATCAGGGATCTGCTCGCTGCGCCCAGGCCACCGAAGAATCCATTCCTGGTGGGGCGCTTTGGCTTGAAAGCCTTTCCTGCTTCTCTCGATGCCGCCCGCGCGTGGTTTCCGGACGAGAAGGCAAGGGCACTGCTGGCTGGCAATGCGGCTCACTCCATCCTGCCACTGGACCGTATCATAGCGACCAACGCGATAGGACTGATGCTGATGCTGGTGGGTCACGCTTACGGATGGCCGGTCGCGAAGGGTGGCTCCCAGCGAATTACTGACGCGTTGGTTGGTTACCTCGAGTCTCTCGGCGCCAAGTTGGAAACCGGACGGACGGTCACTAACATTGAAGCGCTTCCTACTGCTGACGCCTACATCTTCGATACCTCGCCCTCGGCGCTCGCTAATATTGCCGGGGACCGGCTTCCTATCGGCTACGCGAAGCGCCTGCGCCGCTATCGCCACGGGGCCGGCATTTTCAAAATCGACTACGCGATGAACGAACCGGTGCCGTGGTCTAATGCTGATTGTCGACGTGCCGGCACCGTTCACATCGGCGGGACGATTGATGAAATTGCCCTGTCAGAGCGAGAAATGTGGCAGGGGATTCACAGCGAACGCCCCTTCGTCCTCGCGGCTCAACAGAGCTTGTGTGATTCCACCCGCGCTCCCAAGGGCAAGCACACCTTCTGGGCTTACTGTCATGTCCCCAAGGGCTCCACAGTCGATATGACCGAAGCCATAGAGGGGCAGATCGAACGTTTTGCCCCCGGCTTCAAGGACTGCGTCCTCGAACGCCACACCATGAATTGTGCCGACTATCAGGCCTACAATCCGAACCTCATCGGTGGTGACATTCTCGGGGGAGTCTCCGACTGGCGCCAGGTCGTGACACGCCCGGTGACCCGGCTTCGTCCTCACACCACACCGGCGAAAGACATCTTTCTCTGTTCTTCCTCAACTCCGCCCGGAGCCGGGGTTCACGGCATGGGCGGATACTGGGCTGCCGAGGAAGTTCTGCGCACGCTGCAGGAAGTGAGGAGTTTAGCGGTTTAGGAATTCAGGGGCAGTAAATAGAGCCCTAAATTCCTAAATGCCAAAACTCCTAGAACGCTGGATCACTCCGCGATCCTAGCGGTCTCCCGGCCAGAACTCTTTCTGCTTCTCGAGAGGAAGCTCAGACACATCGCTGTCGTCGTCGTAGTGTTCGCGAAGGTCTTCGAGCTTCTGCTTCATCGTGGAAACGAGCTCAGGGCTGGCTGTTTCGTAGATGTTGGTGAGCTCGTCAGGGTCTTCCTGGAGGTCATACATCTCCCACTCATCGAACTGGTAGTAGTGGATCAACTTGTAGCGATCCGTGCGAATACCATACTGGCGGGGCACCATGTGAACGCTTGGATACTCGTAGTAGTGGTAGTAGATCGCTTCGCGGAATTCACCGTCGCCTTCGCCCTTGAGGAGGGGGACGAGGGATTGCCCCTGGAGATCGCCCGGGATCTCGGCGCCTGCCATTTCGAGGAAGGTGGAAGCGTAGTCGAGGTTCTGAACGAGGTCAGTATTACGGGAGCCTGCCTCGGTCACACCGGGCCACTTCACGATGAGAGGCATCTTGAGGGACTCCTCATACATCCAGCGCTTGTCATACCAACCGTGGTCCCCAATGTAGAACCCCTGATCGGAGGAGTAAATCACGACCGTGTTCTCGTCGAGGCCGAGTTCCTCAAGCGTCGCCATGAGTGTGCCGACGCTTTCGTCGACACCTTTCACACAGCGCAGGTAGTTCTTGGCATAACGCTGGTATTTCCAGCGAATGAGATCTTTGCCACTGAGGTTAGCTTCGTGAAAAGCTTCATCCTTGGGCTTGTAAGCGGCGAACCAGGCATCGAGCTGGCCCTCGGTCATCCGCTTCATGTTGTTCCAGGCGGAACGGTCGGTCTTTCTCTCTTCGGAGAACTCAGGAGTGAGGTCGAGGAAGAGATCATAGTTGATGTCCATGTGACGATCAATCTCGAGCTCCTGGTGACGGGCGCCGGGTGCCTTGGTCTCATGGGTGTCGAAGAGCGTGGCCGGCTCCGGCATATCCATATCATCGTAGAGGGTGAGGTGACGCTCCGCCGGCATCCAGTTGCGGTGCGGCGCCTTGTGCTGAACCATCAGCATGAAAGGCTTGTCGTCGGTGCGCTTTTCCTTGAGCCATTCAACCGCGAGGTCAGTGACCACGTCGGTGCAGTGGCCCTCGATGGTGACCTTGCCCTCGGGAACGATCAGGTCAGGATTGTAGTAAAGCCCCTGGCCGGGGAGCACTTTCCAATCATCGTAGCCCTGGGGATGGCCCTTGAGATGAGACTTACCATAGATCGCGGTCTGGTAGCCGGCTTTCTGAAGCAACTTCGGGAACGTCTGCTGGTTCCAGTCGAAGGTGTTTCCGTTATTCATGAAGCCGTTCTTGTGACTGTGTTTTCCAGTCTGGATCACGGCACGGCTGGGCCCGCAGATCGAGTTCGTGCAAAAGCTGTTCTCGAACACCATGCCCTGGGCTGCGAGCTTGTCGATTTCCGGGGTGGGATTGACCGACTTGAGCCAGCCGTTGTAGGCACCAATGGCATGGGGGGCGTGATCGTCAGAGAAGACAAAGAGCACGTTAGGACGATCGTCAGCCATGGCTGAGAAGGTGATCCCAACGAGTGTGGCGGCGGATAGAATCAGAGATTTCAGCATAAGACATCCTATGACGCGGGATGCGTGTGTCAGCAAGGAGATTCGCTGTTCTCCGATAGCGGAAATACGGCCGAAAGCGACTGTGACAAAGTGTTAAGAGTTCGCTCAGGAAACTCCCGGGAGCGTTCCAAACCCGATCAGGCTCTTATTATACCCGGATTTCAGCTCCCAGATATCGACTCCGTGACCGAAAAGGCCCCGCTTGCTCTTACCGCGGGCCCCGAACATGTAGTGAGTCCCGTCCGAGCCCTGACCAAGGTAGATCATGACGTGGGAAACCTTGTGACCGGAATCGTAGGTGCCGCCCCAGAAGATAAGGTCGCCCGGTTTGATCCCTTTCTTACCGCCCATGCGCTCGGGAATCGTCTTGGTGTGCTTGAAAGTGCGATTCTTACGCATCCAGTCATACTGATCAAAGCTGGTCCGGGGGAGGTCGGAAAATCCGATGTCATTGAGGAGAAACTTCATCGCTCCGGAGCAGTCGAGGCCGCCCTCTTTGGGGTGATCACCGCCGAAACGATAGGGAAGTCCGAATCCGGAGATGTGCTCGGCACGAGTCCGGATCACGGAAATGAGTTGAAGCATTTCCGGGGAGGGATCCGGTTCGCCCCAGAAAAACGTGCGCTTCGGGGCCGGTTTACGATGGTATTCCCACTCGGAGTAGGGAAGGTCGTAGGTGGGAACCTGGATTTGGACGGGAACCGCATTGGGATCCTGAACCTGGGCCCGTCGAGCGCCGGACTTGCCCCAGAAAAAGGCTTCAGCCGTCATCGGACTGCCCATCGATCCGAGGAGAAGCACGGTGATGAGCAGTCGAAACGGCCGGATGAAGGAGGGCATGGGGTTGAGGGGTAAAAGGCGGTTTCTTCGTGATTTATTATAATTACCATAATTTAGAAAAACCGCAAGTTCTCTTTTTCGTGCAGAAACGGGATATTAGCGCGGTCGCGAAGTCATTTTCCGATGAGAGGGCGCCACACCTGCCGACGATTTGAGACAAAAAAGAAACGGGGGGGCATGGAACTACAGAACCAGATCGACAGTGTCGTCAGCATTGAGTGGGGCTTCATTGAGCCCGGAACCACGATGCAGGGAGTTGCGACACACGCATCCCTTGTCACTTTCAACGACGAAGAGGGGTTGAAGACCTACCGGAATCACCCCGCTCACCTCAAATTCGAAAAAGTCGTCAAGAACCGGGTCTAGGATGTTACCGTGATTGATTACTCCGTGATGGAGTAGGGGAAGCCGCTCATTGTAGCGAAAGATGCCAATCTTCCGCCCCCATAGAAAAAGCACCTCGGCTACTCCGCGGAAGCACCGAAGAAGATCTTGGAGACGACTCCGTTTTCAAAGGTGAAGATCATTCCACCGTAGATCGATCCTACCAGGTAAACATCCTGCCCGTCGAAGTAACCTTCATATCCCTCCGGATCGGGCGGGAAATCAGAGTAGGCCGACTCGACTTCGCTGCGGGTGGATCCGATTCCAACGCCCCGGGCGGTCACCAGGTCTGACGGAGCGATGACGGTGATGGAAAACACCGTTTTGTCTCCGCCAATTTCGTCGGAGATCATGTCGAATTCGACGCCCGCATCCGGGAAAGACCAGGTCTGAACGGCCTGACCAAACGCTTCCCGCATTTCATCTTCTCCCTGTGATACCTGGCCAAACGACTTTTTCCCGGCGGTCACCCAGACATCTTCCGCTGTGCTGAACATGCCAAGCCCGCCTATGCGACCGTCGAGGTTGATATCGAGGCCTGACACCTCGATGGAATGAATCAGTGCGCCCGGAACATAGCGTTTCGTGAGGGTCTCGCCCTCGTAGTAATCTCCGGCCCACCCGTCGGGATGAGTTACCTGGAAGGAGTAACCCGATGGCTGTTCCTCAAAGTCCGCGTATTCCCTCGACTCAATCTCAGTGAGAAGCAGCTGCTTGAGTTTTCCAAAGTGGCTCTCAACGAGGCTCAGCTCAGCGCCGGGATGAATGCCCTGGTCCGTTTTGAAAGAAGGGTGCGAGACGTCAATGATCTGAACCACAGCCTCGTCGTTGATGGGAGCGTCAGGGTCCCATTCATCGCAGAACAGGGTGAAAAGCTCATCAACACCTTCCCGCACCGCGATCAGCGAGATGCCTTCACCATCTGAGGTTCGACTGAAGGTCGCACCCGGCATGGCCCGGCGGGCTTCTCCAACCGTCATTCCAATCTCGATCGGCCCGACGCTGTTTGCCGTGATGAGGCGGGGATCGTTGGCAGCCGAAGAGCCCTCACCGGGAAGACTCAGCAGTTGCGGACCGGGAAGCAGGAAAGAAACGGTGTCCTCATAGTAGGGAGCATCTTCATCCTTGGGCACTCCGCCATAGACCTTGAAACGCACCTGCTGGGAACCCTCCCAGGCCTCGGGATCTGCCGAAAAGACAAAGCCGTCGATCACGTCGGAAGAGGCATTGAGCTGGGAAGCGGCGCGCTGGTAGAGCATTCGATTCAGCGACATCCCGAGGGGAATCGCATCGGAACACCGTTCCCATTCCCGGTCGGGCTCATCGACGTAGAGGACGGCGACCGAGTCAAAGCCCCACTTACCATACTCGACGACGACCACGGCCTCGCTATCCTGCCGCCACAGTGACCTGATACTACCGTGGTTACGCATGATCCCACCGCCCTCGAAATAGGTCGACGGCAGGACGGCCATGACCTCATTTTTGTTGAGATCGACGACGTAGTTCTCGATCGCATCGAAGTCGAGCGTTTCACGAAGTTTGTCCGGATCAGAAAGGTCAATCACCTCGTAGGGGACACCCCATCCGAGGGCGAATTGACCGTCAGGCGACTCGGTGCCTTCGAAGACAATAAAGGAATCCTGGGAAATGGCCGGGAAGGAGAGGAACAGGGCAGAGAGAACGGCGGCAAATCGAAGAATCATGATGATGGCACACCATGAGCCACCGCACGATGGATGCCAATCAATTAGGCCGACATTTTTCGGCGAGGCCGGTCGACCTCAACGGCGAATGGTTCTGGATGAGCCATTCGACGGTTACAGGCGAACCCAGTCTTTCAGTTCCTCGTGTTCGAAGATCATCTTGTCCTGGATCGTCAGCTCCGTTCCGGCGCCGGCAGCCTTGGCCCTCTCATACATGACATGAGCGATACCAACATCAGCCAAGGCCAGGCCAACCGCGTTGAAGTGTGTCTGCTCCGCAGCGCTCTCACGACCCGGGATCTTTCCGAGAATTATATCCACAAGATTGCCGTGGATATCGTTTTCGGTTAAGACACCGTCCTTTTAGGCCCGGCTCAGGGTCTGGGTGCGGTGTTTGACGTTTTCCCAGTCATCGCAAACGATCTTATCGCACTGCTGGGCCACTTCGTACCCGTCCTCCCATCCACCAACGTGCGAATAGAAGGCCCCGGCTTCATCCAGGCCGCCTTGAGAAGGGGAGCCTGGGCACTCGTCGCTGTCACGATCACATCGGCGTCTTCGGTGGCCTTTTGAAGATCAGACTTGGTTCCCTCAATGATCATGTCAGGAAAGATCGGAGACATCTCAGCGATAAACTGATTATCTTCCTCCTCCAGCTTCGCACCAACGCGACAGGTTTTGAGGGAAGGGAGTATTGTCTTCGTCGCGATCAAGTGCATCTTGGCCTGCTCGCCGGCTCCGATGAAACCAATCGTCTCGCTGCCAGGATTTGCGAGATGCCTCGCCGCGAGGCCTCCCATGGCTCTCACACGAAGGTTCGAACAAAGCGTGCCCTCCATGTAGGCGACGGGGGAACCGTTAGTGATCTCGGAAAGGATCACAACGGCTGAGAAATTCTGGAGTCCGTACGTCACCGGATTGGGTGGGAACACCGAGGCCCACTTCACACCGCAGACATTCTTCGAACGAAAGGTCGCAGGAAGGCAATTGATCCACTCCTGGGTGTCATCATTGAAAATCTGCACAATCTTCTCGGGAAACAGAACATCACCTTCTTCGTAGAGACGCATTGCTTCCTCCGCTGCATCCATGGCGAGGTTCATGTCGAGGCAGCCGGACGAGAGTAGATTCTCCTGAGAGAAATATTGGCAAGCAATACGGTGGTGGTCCATGCCCTAATGCTCATCTGTCAGATGGGCTTTTGCTGTGCGGGAATTGGGGTTCTTTGGGCACGATTTGCCGACGCGATTGAGAAACCGTTCCAAAACTGCGAAGTCAGTGACGATAATGCGCCAGAGAAGGCGCCTATTGCTTTGACTCAACATGGCAGGTTTGGGAGAATCCTGGTCCTCACATAGTCAGGAGTTGGAGCGAGTCGCCTCCCTGCTTCTTTTTCACGACCGCCACCCGCCACCCGCCACCAACGCGACTATCTGACTAACTACAAACCGATACCTATGGATACTAGCGAAGACTTACCCGGAGCGCTCCCATTTCTTCCTTCGACCATCGCGAAAGAAGAAGAGCAGGGCAGGGAAGCCTACGTGGTCGTGATCGACAACGTTCCCGATTTCCTCTGGTGGATTCAGAATCCTGAGCCGAAGGTGCAATGGCTCGAAGTTCAGGACCTCATCGGTGTTGCTGAAATCTGGCGCAACGCAGCAGGGAAGGAAACCGATGTGGCCATCGACCTCATTATTGAGAAACCCGAGAAGGAAGCCGCTTATCTTTCCCGACTCGTTGAGGTCAGCAACGTGAGAGATATCAGGGTAAGCATCAAGACCCGTCCCGGATTTCTCAAGGCTCTCAAGATGGCAACCTCACTTGGCTTGCCTGTGCGACTGCTCCCGGTCCACATGGGCAAGGCTGGCTTCAAGGAACTGGCACACGCTCTCGACTACTACCTGAACGATCCTGAAATCAGAAGTCCGGTCGAATTCTTCCGCTCAGCACTGCTTTCAGAAGAAGGGCCTGCCACCGCCCACCTTTGGCAGGTTATTGAAGATGATTCGACCGTCTTTGAACGTTGGGACTCAGTCGTGCCACCCTCTGATGCCGCGGAACGATATGTGAAATATTTGAAGCGACCCGATCCCGAATGCCGCAAATGTCGCCATCTTGATTTTTGTCGCGGGTTCTTCAAGCAATGGGACCCTAATGACAGCTGCAAAGGCATCCTGAAGGTCTACGATAAGATCACAGAGTCATCGCAGAATGTCGACAAGAGCGATTCTCGCTTCACTGTAGACCCCTCAGTGATCGGGAAGAATCCACTGAGCTGACCTTTCAGAGGCAGTTAGAGGCAGTTGGCAGAGGTCTCACACCCACTCACTTTATCGCCACGACCGCGAACCTCGCTTACGGGAGCCGTGCTTCGCCTGGATACGAGTGGCTTCCTCCCGCGACTTCCAGCTTCCTCTGAGCCGATACATCCGCGTCCTCGCCTCCTGGTAGGCGCTGGAGTGATCGACGATCGGAGCCGGATAGTCCTTACCGATTCGGCAACCGTAGAGGGACTGCTCCATGGTGGTCAGCGTCTCGGGTTTGAGAAGCAACGGTGACGGCACTCCCTCGAGTTCCGGGACCCATCGGCGGATGAAGTCTCCGTTCGGATCCTGGTCTTCCGCCTGCTTGATCGGTGAGTAAATCCTCACGGTGTTGATCCCGGTGACACCGCTCTGCATCTGGATCTGGCTGTAGTGAATACCGGGCTCATAATCCGTGAAGAGCCTGGCGAGGTGGTGGGCCGGTTCCTTCCAGTGATTCCAGAGATGGTAGGACGAGAATGACACTAACATGGCCCGCATTCGAAAATTGATCCACCCGGTGTGCTGAAGGTAGCGCATCGCTGCATCGATCATGGGATAGCCAGTACGCCCTTCGCACCAGGCTTCGTGCCATTCCTGATTCCACTCGTTCTCCCGGAGCCCGTCGCAGGATCTTGAGAAGTTGCGAAACTCGATTGAGGGTTCATCCTCCAGCTTTTGCATGAAGTGACAATGCCACCGCAGTCGTCCCAGATAAGACTTCAGGCTGCCGAGCCATCCCGGTGCAATCGTCTCGCCCTCTTTCTTGAGCTCATAAAGCTCGGCCCGGTAGTCACGGGCGGTCTGGTAAATCTCTCTCATCGAAACACAACCGAAGGCAAGATAGGGGCTCAGGCGGCTGCAGGCAGACTCCGCTGAAAGCGGGCTCGACATCTCTTTCTGGTAGTGCTGTCCGCGAGATTCCAGGAACGAGTCCTGCAACCTCAGGGCATGCGATCGTCCGCCTCGCTGAAGATCGAGGGTTTCGGTCGCTTCCGGGAAAGCGAGTCTCTCGGTTCGCTGGAGAAGGTCTCCAGGAATCTCGGGAGCGAAGAATTCAATTTCGTCCGGAGCCGGGCAGGGGGTTAGCGGTTCGCTCATGCGTGAGTTCCACCGGGCGGACCAGCCATCGCGGTTATCAAGGCGGCGCACAACTCCTGTCTGGGGGATCTCAGTCCAGGGCACTCCGTTGGTCTCGCACCATTTCCCGACCTCGATGTCTCTCTGGTAGCTGAGACCATTTCCAGTCTCCTCGTGGCTCCAGAGATGAAAGCTGCCCACTTCCTCGAGAATCACCTGAAGCGAGTCAATCGCCTCTCCACGATGAAGCGCCAACTCTCCACCCAGCGACTGGAGACCCGCCTGGAGCTCCGCGAGACATTCATTGAGAAACTTGAGATGCCTGCCCGAAAAGTCCTCCGCCCCCAGCAACCGGTTCTCATAAACGTAAAGAGCGAGAACAGGACCGTTCTTAGCCGCTTCAACCAGCGGCCGATGATCCGAGATCCTGAGGTCTTTCTTAAACCAGACAACCTGGGGGTTCATGAGCAGAGGTTACGCCTCGACTGCAGCACAAGATGGCAGGAAAGGGGAGGCATGAAGATGCCTACCTAATAGGGCCGGTCGGACTTGAACCGACGACCAAGGGATTATGAGTCCCCTGCTCTAACCACTGAGCTACAGCCCCTTTTGTTTGTAAGTGAACGACTTACAAAGGATTCGATAACCGATCATTTCGGACTTGTCACCCGTTTTTGTAACCCATACGCTACGGCATGACTTCAGAGCCGCTTTTGGTGAAGGTTGCAGAGTGTCTGTACCGGAATCGGTCATCGGGCACATATTTCGCCTTGGTTAAGCGTAAGGGCAAGCAAATACGCCGCAGCTTGAAAACGACGGACCGAAAGCTGGCCGAGAGGCGGCTGCGGGACTTTCGGGCGAAGGTGGGGAATTTGAGTGCATCGGCGCCGGAAAGGCGAACTCCGTTTCACAAACTAGCGGAGCGATGGCTTACGGTTCATAACGTGGCACTGAAGGAGTCGAGTGCAGATCGAAACGTGCGGTGCGTGAAGGAGCTGAACAAGTTTTTCGGGGAAATGCCGGTTTCGGAGATCACGTCTCGGGATTGTGAGGACTGGATGGCGAAGCGGGGGAAAGGGATTGCAGCTTCGACGTTCAACAAGGATGCGAATGTGTTGAAGGCGATCCTCGACTATGCGAACCGGGATGGACTGATCCTGGAAAACCCGGCGCAGGTGATCAAACGGCGCAAGGTGGTGGATAAGGAGATTGTGATTCCGACACGGGAGGAGTATGAGAGGCTGCTGAAGGCGTTGGATCAGCTGGATCCGAGGGCGAGGGAAGCAAAGGCGTTGATTCAACTGTTAGCACTATCGGGAATGAGGCTTGGGGAGGCGACTCGGATCAAGTGGAGTGAGGTAGATTTTGAGCGGGGGCAATTCACGGTTTCGGGAGGCGAGGTTGGGACGAAGAACAACGAATTGCGTATTGTGCCTCTCTTCCCGAGTCTCAGGGTCTTTCTTGAA
>JABSSQ010000509.1 GCA_013213905.1 Verrucomicrobiales bacterium
CTGGCGTGTTTCGATTGGGCGGCCTCACCCGGCAACCAGGCACCGACGTGGTGAACCAAATGCCGGTCGTCCTCCCAATCGGTCTCGGGGTTCTTGAACATGGGAACCAGACTGCGCCCCTCAACCTGTTGCTTGAGCTGATCGGTCATCGGGGTGCCGGTAAGTTCCAGGAGAGTCGGCATGATGTCCATCTGGCTGATGAGCGTTGCGCTTTCCGAACCACCCTGAATGCCGCCGCCCGGCCATCTGATAAAAGCAGGCACACGGGTACCGCCCTGGTAAGGGTGTCCCTTTTGACCATTCATCCCGGCATTGTAAATTTTCGAGGTTCCCGAGGCGCCATTGTCACTTCCAATGAAGATGAATAAAGTGTTGTCTGCGATGCCCCATTCTTCGAGTTGCTGAATCATCTCGCCGATACGTTTGTCGATGTATTCAACCTCCCAATAGATCTTCGCCACCTGCACGGTCATTTCCGGGTGGGACCCAAGGAATTTTTTATAATCCTCATTTGGCATATCACTCGAATCCTCTTGGTAAGGGCCGTGGGGGGATTTGGGTGGGAGATAAACGAAGAAGGGTGTGTTTGCCTGACGTTGAACATCCATCCATTCGGTCGCTTTATTAAAAAATAGGTCAGTAGGATAGGTGCCATCCATCCTCTCCGGTTTTCCATTGTGAGAAATGGTGGCTTTCATTCTTGAGCCCTTTTCGTACATCCAGCACTCATCAAACCCGCGATTCTCGGGACGGTAAGGCCCTTCATTGCCATTGTGCCACTTGCCGAAAAAACCCGTGGCATACCCGGCTGTTTTGAGGGCTTGCGGCAGCGTGATCGTATCCAGGCTCAAGCGCTCGCGCCCTTGGATGGTATGGGTCACCCCACCTAAAAACTCATGGCGGCCACTCAGGAGTTTCGCACGGCTGGGAGAACACCGTGCACTGCTGTGATACTGTGTCAGGAGCAAGCTTTGCTTCTTTAAGTCATCGATATGGGGGGTCTTGATGATGGGGTTGCCTAGGCAGGAATAATTCCCATAGCTGGAATCATCCGGCATGATCACGATGATGTTTGGGGGCTCGCCTTCGCGTTTCGATCCCGCGAGTTCGGAATCCGCTTGTCGGGCCTCCGATTCTGCGGAAGCGACCGTAGCGTTGGCGAGGATGGCTGCCGTGATCAGCAGAAGAGGTAAGAATGGGGTTTTCATGGGTGAACTTGGATTGGTTCTGATGAGACGGGTTCTAGCGTCACAAATAGACTTCCGGAGGGGCTTCGACCTGCCGGATTTTTTTGGAAAATCTCTCCCTCGCCATCTTCACGGCATGGCGGCCTCCATCCCAGGGCCGGGGTCAGCGGTGAAGGGACGGGCTGAACCGGATCCCGCGGAGCGGGAGGAGATAGACTGCCGCGAGGCAGCCCGAAGGGTGAAGCGACAGCGAGATCAAAAAGCAAATCCCCACCAGTCGATGCCCTTGGGCACTTAGTGAAAGACCTGCTGGCGTAAGAAGAGCCACACCTTTACCTCGCATTCTTACCTTAATTCGCTTACATTTTGGCTGTGGTAAGAACCGTAAATCGATTTCAATCATTTGAGGAAGCTGATAAGGCAGACGCTGCATACTATCGGTCCCTGACACCCAATGAGCGTGTCGATATTCTTCTGGAATTGGTGAAACAGATGCAGCCCCGAAATGAAGCTGAGCAACGACTTAAGAGAGTTCATCGAACTATTAAACTCTCTGAAAGTTGAGTTCGTCATTGTGGGAGCTCACGCCCTCGCTTGGCATGGGCTACCACGCTACACCAAAGACGTGGATTTTCTGATCAACACGTCGCCTGAGAATGCCCAAACCATGGCAAACTTGATCGACGCCTTTGGATTTGGCTCGACCGGACTTGGGGCTGACGACTTTCAAATCACTGATCAAGTCATCCAGCTTGGAATGGAACCCAATCGAATTGATATCTTAACCGGCATCAGCGGCGTGACCTGGGAGGAAGCCTGGGCATCGAAAGTCTCCGCAGAACTCGACGGCCTTCCGGTTTGGTATTTGGGAAAAGACGCCTACATCAAAAACAAGTTGGCCTCCGGCCGCCCCCAAGATATCGCTGATGTGGCAAGGCTCCGCGAAGTTTCCGAAGAATAGAAGGTTCTTTCCATAGTCAATTCGACACAAAAACTGTCTACGCTCTTCTAGACTGGATACAGGTGCCACATTCTGTTGGCCGATGAGGTTCCGCTTGAGCTTACTCGGAAAGATATGCGTCATCGAGATCGCCTAAAAGAGCCGATCATGGTTCATTCGTTTTCACCGGAGCCGCGATCACGACCATGCCCAGCAGCGGCGACGCGCCTTCCACCTCGATGCGGAGGTCCACGCCTTCGCTCGATCCAAAGTTGGCGTCGCTGACTCGGAATCGATGCTCTTTCCAGAAGGGTTTGTTTTTCACTTCAAAGGCGACGGTATCGCCGAGCTTCATGCCCCCCTGCCCCTGGTAATGGGTCGAGATCGTGCAGTCGTCTTCGATCCGGAAATAGAGCGTGATTTCGACTTCCTGGATCGCCCCGTTCTGAAACCCGGGATCGGTCACCTGCAACTCGTAGCTGTCGCCCTCCACCAGGCGTGCGGACGGCAGCCGACGCCCATCCTCTGAGTCCTTGGCCAAGCCTGAGTTCGGGATAATCAAAGCGTCCTCCATGCGCAGGTGGCTCATGTCCAGCTCCAGCCCGTATCCCTTCGGGAATGGCTGGTTCGAATCGGCGAGGATATAGACGGTCTCGATGAGATTCCGGGACTGAAATTCCGCGGCCGCGGAGCGCAAAAACCCCTTCGCGAAATGAAAGTCCTCAAAGGACACCTGTCCCTCGTTTTCGAAGCCGAGGTGATGCGAACCCGCTCCGCCCGACTGCACCGTGATCCTGGCACCTTCTCCACAGTGGATGCTGTTCGCTCCCCGGTTGCTCGGACCGGTGATGGAGGTTTGCTGACAAAAAAGATGGCCGCCCTGAGCATCCCAGGTGGCATCCGAAGTTCCCATCGC
>JABSSQ010000051.1 GCA_013213905.1 Verrucomicrobiales bacterium
CACGACAACATCGACGGCATCCAGCAAATCAAAGCCTTCACCCGCGAAGAATCCGAACTCGAAAGCTTCAACGAATCCAGCAACGCGGTGCGCCGGGCCACGCTCCAGCTCATGAAAGCCTGGGCCGCCTACAACCCCAGCATGGAGTTTTTCCGAAACCTCGGCTATGTCCTCGTTATTGCGTTTGGAGCTGACTGGGTCATGCAAAGCCCGGATCAGTCCGCCCTGGAGGAGAACACTGGAATCTTCGTCGCCTTTCTCGTCGCCCTGAGTCTCTTCTATGAGCCGGTGTCCCGACTCAACAATCTTAACCGGATCATCCAGGCCGGGCGCGCCGCCGGGGAACGCGTGTTCGAGATCATCGACGCGGAAGAAGAACCCGATGTCGATGTCGGCGTCGACCTGAAGACGCCCATTGAAGGCCACGTCACTTTTAACGACGTCAGTTTCTCTTATGGCGAGAACATTTCCACGCTGAAAGGCGTCAACCTCAAGGCTGAACCTGGAGAGATGATTGCCCTCGTTGGTCACACCGGCGCTGGCAAATCAACCATCATCAACCTCCTGACACGATTCTATGAAACCGGGTCCGGAGTCATCAGCATCGATGGTCAGGACATCGCCGAAGCCAAGAAGAGCTCCCTTCGCGACGCGATGGGATACGTGACCCAGGAAAGCTTCCTCTTCAATTGCAGTGTCCGCGAGAATCTCCAACTCGCCAGGGAAGATGCCCGCGAAGAAGACATGTGGGAAGTCCTTCGCGCGGCCAATGCCGAGAAGTTTGTCAAAGCTCTACCTGAAGGTCTCGACACTAAAGTGGGCGAACGCGGGGTGAAACTCTCGGTCGGAGAGAAGCAACGTATCGCTATCGCCCGTGTCATTCTCAAGAATCCTCCCATCCTACTTCTCGACGAAGCCACGGCCAGCGTCGACACCGAAACGGAAAAGCTGATCCAGGAAGCGCTGGAAAAACTGATGACCCACCGCACCAGCTTTGTCATCGCTCACCGACTCTCAACCATCCGCAACGCCGATAGGATCTACGTGCTCGATGGAGGCGAGGTCGTTGAAGTCGGCACCCACGAGGAGCTCCAGTCAAAAGACGGCGTCTACGCGATGCTCTGCCGCCAGAGTTTGATGGTCTGAACCATCAAACTCTTTTTCCTTTTCTTAATCTTTTTCCGATCGGACATCATTCAGGTCGATGCGTCCATCTCTTTAATCAATGGGACGCCACGCGTGCCGAAGCACAGGTTGAGATGGCTGCACCCACCTAATCATGAAACCCCTGACTCTTCTTCCTCTCATCACAATCGCCATCTTCTTCACGAGCTGTGACGCTGTCTTTACCGGAAATCATATCACTGATTCAACGACTGATCTACTCCGGGAAGAACTTACCGGAGCCTGGCAGGCAGAGGATGGCGTCATTCAAATCGAATTCGATGAAGGAGGCAGGGGGCACTTCGCTTCGATGGAGTGGGAAGAGGATCGGTTTGAGATCTCGCAGTCCAGGTTTCAAGCTCTGCAAGTGAAAGGCACTACCATCCTCACGATTGAGTCACCCGATGAAGAGGAGGACGGCTTCTTCCTTACTGCGGTGCGAGAGGCCGAGAACGATGAGATGCATGCCTTCGCCCCCCGGGTCAAAGTATTCGCCGAGCTCGTCGAAACCAGCCAATTGGAGGGCGAGGTGGAGAAAGGAAGGCATACCACCCAGGTGATCATCGACGACGCCGGCAGAGTCATCGCCGATACCCCCCTGGAGGAGCTCTTTAACTTCGAGAAGAAGCTGGTGCTCAAACGAATTGTCCCGCTGGAAAGCGAAGACTGAGATTTCACATCTCGCTGACAACTCGACGGCCCATTCACGATAGCCTCAAATCATGGAGACGACGATTGGCTCGCTCATCAGGATGCTGACGATCGCCTTCGAAATCCTGGCGGTCCGCTGAGGTTGCTCCCGTAGCAGGAAATCCGGGACAAATCAGCCCAACGATCTAACACGTCACGAAACAGGATCAACCGCGAAGAGGTTTGCCGGGCACTCAAGGGTGAACCCGGCACTATTCGAGAAAGACACGGTATTTGCCCCCACTGATGTGCCTTCCATCGCTGTTATCCAAAGCTAACTTGACCCGGCGAGTGCGGCTCGAGGCATCAATCACCGGGCTCACAAATGAGACGGTCGCTTCGAACCTTTCTGCTTCATCTGCAGTGGCCAGAGATTCAACGCGAAGAACATCTCCTTGTTTGATCCCCTCGAACTCACCGACATCGATATGCACCACAATGACAAGAGATTCGAGATTCACAACGGTCACCACTCTTGTTTCAACACCGGCGACACTCTCTGCAACATCACGATAGATCCGGGTAACGACGCCAGCGATCGGGCTGATGAGACGACGACGATCCAGTTCGATCAGGACCGCATCCAACTCGACTTTAGCCTGCTCAGCGCTTTCCATGGCCAGATCCAGCGTGGCCTTTGCCGATTCCCGGTCTACTTTAGCACGGGCCAATTCATCGGGGCTAACCCTCCCCAGCCCCAGTTCCTCAAGCTGCTCCAAACGCTTTTCACGCATTTCAAGCGTCGCCGTGGCTGAGCGAATCGCGGCCTCACTCTTGGCCTTCAAAGTGGCAATTTTCTCTCGGTTCTCGTAAATCCGTGAATCGAGTCGGGCAAGGAGCTCTCCGGCCGCAACCTCATCCCCCTCTTCGACTGCAATCTCGGCAAGAATTCCCACCTCGGGAAAGGCGAGGTCAATTTCTTCACTCGGTTCGGTTACCCCGACCACGTATGAAACTGAAGATGAGCTGGTCTTGTCTTCAGCGGCGGAAGGTGCAAGACCAACCCAAAACACGAAGCAAAAAATCAACCCTTCGAAGAGTTTGAATAGAATAGAACCGACCATAAGACTCGACTACACTAACCGTTCCTTGGTTTCATTGAGAAGTTCGTTGTGGAAAAACGTGGCCACCCTCTGCTCGTATCTGGCCTTTTCGGCGAGACGTTGTGCCAGTTGGAAGCGTGAGTACCATTTCGCAGCAGGGACCTCTGCATCACCGGGCGTATTCTTGAGGCTCCTCAACTTGCGTGCGTCATCTGGAAGATAATCATTCAGCAATGAATCATCGCCACTCAGGTAGAAAGCCGAGCTCCCCGGCTGCCCCTGTCGCGCCGCTCTCCCTTTCAGCTGCCGGTCGATGCGCCGGGCTTCTTCCATGCCTGTGGAGATCACGAACAAGCCCCCGGCTTCCAGCGCCTGTGGATCTGGAACGATATCAGTGCCCCGCCCCGCCATATTCGTGGCAATTGTCACCATCGCTGCATCACCGGCACGGGCAACGATTTCCGCTTCTTCCGACATCGACTTCGCATTCAGAAGAACCAACTTAATTCCGTCGGATCTCAGATACTCTGCCAACTGCTCGCTCTCTTCAATCGTTTGGCAACCCAGCAAAACAGGCTGACCGCCCTCCTGGCACGTTCTGATAACTTCGCTCAAAGCACGCCACTTTTCCGTCCGATTGCGGAAAATTCTAACGGGCAGCTCCTCTCCACAGAACGGGCGGTGCCTTCTTACCGATACCACTTCAAGACGATAGAAACGCCACAACTCCCCTGCCGCCTCCTGCGCTGTCCCTGTCATTCCGCCAAGACCTTGGTAGTGCCGGTGAGGTGCCCCCGATCACTGTAGCAGTTTCTGTGAGAGTCTAACCAGTGGTGACGTGACCCCTCGAACTGGAGCGCGGAGGCTCTAGATTTTCGGTGGTTCGTATTGGCTCGCGAACTCTTGGGGAGCTAGCTCCCCAAGA
>JABSSQ010000510.1 GCA_013213905.1 Verrucomicrobiales bacterium
AGAAGTAATACCAAGTTGGATGGCTATTTATCTCTTCGCGGTCAAACAGGCGGAAAATGTTTCAAATCGTTCCCGCAGGGTATTGGCCATCCAGCAATTGATCTTCCAAAGGTCGGCAACCGGCTTCCGGGTGAATGGCATCAGGTGCAGGTAGCCATCGGTGCCGAATTCCGGAGTCATGGTGACTGAATGGTAACCGCGAGAGGCCATCACTTCCCAGACGGTGGTCCACCAGTGGAGATGAGATTCCAGTTCAGGGCCGTATTCCGGAGCTCGAGGATCCGGGACCTGGGGACCCTGGGCATAGCCGACCCGTCCGTGGAGGTGATGACACTGATTTGCAAAGTGCAGCAGCAGCATGGGATTATCGTTCATCACGAGCCGCTCTGCGACGGCGCACCAGTGACTGAAGTCGAGGTTCAGTTTGATCTCGGGCAGAACTTCAACGAGCTGCTGGGTTGCCCAGGGACTGAAGGTAGGACGGCTTCGGTGGGTTTCGATCGTGATGCGAATCTTGTATTCGTCCTCCAGGTCGAGAATCGATTCAAAGAACGGGATCTGCGTTGATTGAGGCCAAGCATCCAGGCCTGCCTGAGTGTTGATGAAGAGCGGTTCCAATGGCAGAGCGCGTTCGATGCCGACTCTGAGATCGTCGAGATGTTCGCGAGGGGAAGCAATCGGATCGGGGACGTAGTCGCCGCCAGTGTAAACTTCCGCGATGTATTGCAGCTGAGCCTCTGTGAGAGCGGCGCCCCATTCGGCCTTTTCCCCCGGATCTTTTGGAGCAGGGCCTTCAATTCCGTGAAAGGAAGCGGCTGTCGCTTGATTCACCGCATCGAACAGCGTGCCCTGGTGGCCCCAAAGCGGTTTGAATAGAGTCAGCTTCATGGTTCCCCTCCGTAGGCAATGCGGAATCCCAGATTGTCGCGGCGAGTGCCGGCCGGCAGACCTTCACGGGCGGAGCATCTGAGGAGGCGGGGTAATCCGTCCCAAGAGCCTCCCCGGACGACGAAACGATGCGGTTCGGAATCAGATTCGTAGTCGGGACGCCACGGGGAGCAGGTCCATTCGTAAATATTGCCGTGGAGGTCGTGGACTCCCCAGGCGTTTGCCGGGTAGGCACCGACCTCAGTTAAAGAGCCGGGGCCCACCTTCTGGATGGCTTCGTCAAAATGAAAGTTCGCCTCGTCAGGACTCAAATTGTCTCCCGACGCGAATACCGTTCGTTGTCCTGCGCGGCAGGCATATTCCCATTCTGCTTCAGTCGGCAGGCGCCAGTTGGGATCATCGGTGTGATAACGTAACCAGGCGATGTAAGCGTTAGCGTCAGCCCACGATACATTAACAGCTGGTCGTGAAGATGAGGAAGCGCTCCGATGAGAGGAAGCAAAGGCGGCCCATTCGTCCTGCCTCACCGGAAAGCGACCGAGACAGAAAGGGGTGTCCATCTTGACCGGATGGGAAGGGAACTCGCTGGTATTAGCAAACTTGTCGTCAGGAACGGCTCCGATGATGAATTCACCAACGGGGATGGGCACAACTTCTGGAATGGGAAGGGACATCAGGAAGGAAGAACGTCAAAATTGATCTCCCGGCGGTAGTCCGGGTGTTCCCGCACCCATTGGGCGAGTTCCTTTCCCCGGCAGAACCAGGCATCTCCGGTTGCCTGAATTTCTCGGATGAGCCTTTCAAGAAGACGAACGCGGGAGGGACGACCACTGAGCCACGGGTGTAGTGTCAGGACAAAGCAGCAACCAAAGTCCCGCATCGCCATGAACTCCTGCCACCAGAGTTGAAACACTTTGTCGCAGTCTTCAGGTATGAATCCCCAGGCGGGATCAGCGTTGAAAGCAAACTGTTCCCAGTCCTCCAGCAACCACTGGCCGGGAATTTCCACCAGCCCGTTGGGATGCTGGAAAGGAACGTCGTCGCTCATCATACTGGCGTTGTAGAGCAGGTTGTGTTCCACGAGGAGGTCTGGAGTGCCTGGATTGATTTCAAACCAGGGAGCCCGGAAGCCTTCAATCGTGGTGCCGCTGACTTCTTCGAGAATTCCGAGGCTCTTTTCCAGGATCGCCTTTTCTTCGGCGGGGGTCAGGGTATTCAGTTTTTCATGAAGGTGGCCATGGGCTCCGATCTCATGCCCTGAGGAGACAATGGCTTGAGTCATTCGAGGGTGATGCTGAGCAATGTATGAGGGGATGAAGAAAGTTGCGGGAACGTCGAGATAATCGATCAGTCCGAGAAGTCGAGGGACGCCGATGGTGGGACCATATTCACACTGAGACATGGTCGTCATTCTGGTGGCGAGCGCAGGATCCTCTGAGAGGGCCGTCGTTTCTCCATCCACATCAAAGCAGATCATCACGGCGCAGCGTTTGCCGTCTGGCCATTGGAATCGGGGAGGAGGCAGGTATGGGTCAGGATTGTGGGTCATGCCATTGGCCGTCAGGAGAGATTTCGGATGGTGCGGTCAGGTCGTAGCGCTCCCACCCGGCGGCAATGCCACCGTCTACCGGGAGAACTGCTCCGGTGATGTATGAGGCCTCCGCGGAGGCAAGAAAATGAAAGGCTGCGGCCACTTCAGTCGACTGGCCGAGGCGGCCCAGTGGAGTTCGCTCAGACACGAACGGAATCTCCGGGTTGTCCGGGATATCCATCACTGCGGGAGTTTCGATGGTGCCCGGAGCCACTGCGTTGACGGTGATGGCCTTCGGGGCCAGCTCAATCGCGCCGCACTTGGTGAGGTGGATCACTGCTGCCTTCGAAGTGGCATACGCTGTTCCGGATGGGACTCCTAACATGCCGACGAATGAGGCGGTGTTGATGACGCGCCCTCCTTCTTCGAGAAATTCGTCAGCGAGTTTCAGCCCGTAAGCGACGCCGTTCACGTTTACGGCGAAGGTGCGTTCCAGAATCGAACTCGTGAGCTCACGGAAGGGAATGCCAAGTGGCTGGATTCCTGCGTTGTTGACAAGGATGTCGAGCCTCCCGAATCGGTCGATGGCATAGGCAAATGCCTTCCGAAGGTCGCTTTCTGAAGAAACATCGGTGAGAACGAAATGGTCATCAGGTGTCTCCGGCTCCAGTCGGTCAGCGTTGATGACCTGGGCTCCGGCCGAGCGGAAACGTTCGGCCACGGCCTGACCGATCCCGGAACTGGAGCCGGTAACGAGAGCGGTCTTTCCCTGGAGCGAAAACGAAGCCATTGGAGCTAGAAGAGGCGGGCGTACTGGTCAATCTCCCATTGCGAAACGGTCTGGTGATACTGTCGCCACTCTTCGGATTTGTAGGTGATGAATTCATCGCGGAGCTCCTGGCCTAACACCTTCGTGACAAAGGGATCTTCCGAGAACCGGGCGACGGCTTCGTCGAGAGTGCGTGGCAATTCCTGGATTCCAGCTTCTGCGAGTTCGGACGGAGTGTATTCGTAGAGGTTGTCTTCCTGGGCTTCACCCGGATCGATTTCTTCCCGGATACCTTCGAGGCCTGCCGCCAGAACCAGAGAAGCCGCCAGGTAAGGATTGCAGGCGGCATCCGCGTTGCGGGATTCGACTCGCCCTCCGTTCATGGGGACTCGAAGGGCGTTGGTGCGATTGTTCTTTCCGTAGCTGTTAAAGACGGGTGCCCAGCTGTAGTAGGGCATGAGTCCTCGGCGCACGAGGCGCTTGTAGCTGTTCACGGTGGGCGCAAAGGCGGCGCAGAGCGCAGGCCCGTGTTTGAGGACTCCGCCGATGAAGTGGTAGCCGAGTTGGGTGAGACCGAGCCCGCGAGGATCGTCGGAGGGATCGCATTTGAACAGGTTATCCCCATTCTCGAGATCGAAGAGCGACATATTAAAATGAGCTCCCGAACCGGTTTTATCCGCAAAGGGTTTCGGCATGAAGGTGGCGATGAGCCCCTCTTCGGAAGCGTATTGCTTGGCCATCATGCGGAAGAAAATGAAGCGATCACACATGGTGAGAGCATCCGCATATTTGAAGTCGAACTCGTACTGGGAATTGGCATCCTCGTGGTCGAGGGAATAGAGATCCCAACCGAGGTCATTGATCGTCGTGGCAACTTTGTCGATCCACTCATAGCGATCCATGAAGCGCTTCACGTCATAGCAGGCTTTGACGAGATTGTCGTCGTCATTGGGGATTTCGAGTTTGCCTGATTCGGTAAGTCGGAGAACGAAAACCTCGCACTCGATGCCCAGGTTCATCCCGAATCCCATCTCAGCCGCTTCCGCGAGAACCCTCTTGAGCGCGACGCGCGTGTTCACCTCATAGGGTTCTCCTTTGAAGGTGTTGTCAGCCGGGTAGAAGGCGACTTCCTTGTTCCAGGGGAGGATGCATCCCCGGTCGAGATCTGGGACGGAAGCAATCTCATCGTCGTTAGGGCTCTGGCCGAGGCCATCGAGGGCATAGCCGGTGTAGAGTTCGGAGCCATGAGCAAAGTCGACAAAGTGATCGATCGGAACAAACTTTCCCTTGGGAACGCCGTGAATGTCGACGTAGGCGCCGACGCAGTAGCGAACCCCGTCGTTTTTGAGAGAGTTTCGGAGTTGGAGCAGTTCTTCTTCAGATTTCATGTTAGGAGGAGTGTCAGGAAGTCTGCTGCCCGGGGGCAGCCGGGCGATCAAAGGTAGGCCAGGTGTCACGAGCCCTAGCGGCGAGGAAGCGTTGAATGAGCCAAACCGGCATCTCAAGATGGCTGAGGCGGCCTCTTTGGTAACCGGAAGTGTAGAGCCCCCGCTGGACGGCCATGCAGACCTCCATGTCTTCGAGGTGGAAATCGATCCCTGCCTGGTTGGATTCGGCCCGGCGTTTTTCGAAGTCGGGAAGTTGAGTCGATGTCGAGGGAACCAGGATCGTGGTGAGAAGTTTGAGCCGGTCCGGTCCCATGGGGAGAATGCGATACCAGATGAAGGAATCAGCAGTGGTTACGAAAGTGAAGAGAGGGAAGCCCATCACCAGGCCCCATTCCATTCGCTGTTCATCGGAGAGGCCGGGTATGGCGGGGAAGGATTCCCAGTCTTTTCCTTCGCTTTCGAGTTGATGAATTTCGTCGCGCAGCGACTGCTTCATCGGCAAATGGCAGCGGATGTGAAAGGGCTTTTCTCCCTCCGTCCAGGTGTCACGGGCCGGCATCATCGTCTGGAGCGTCTTGCTGTGGGCTCCGGCGTGGTGATAGGACTCCATGAAGTTCTCAGCGAGCACTTTCCAGTTGAAGTTGCAGTCCCATTCATTGGCTGCGACGAGCTTCATATTAGCCAGATCCCAGGGCTCGAGTTCCTCATTTAGAACGGCATACTGCTCAGCGACTGAGCGAGGTGCCTGACCGTCAAGATTGACAAAGATGAATCCGTTCCAGACTTCCGTGCAAAAGCTCTTCAGCGACCAGTCTTCGCGCTTAAATCCCTCAGCTTGTCCCATCTCGGCGCAGGCCTTAAGCGCTCCGTCGAGTTCGAAGGTCCAGAAGTGATAGGGGCAAAGAAGGAACCGAGTGTTCCCGCAAGCGGGATGCTCATCGCTTGGTGTTGCCAGAGTATGGCCGTCGTAGCCCAACCCGGGTGGCATGATGTCCATGGCTCGATGAGGACAGACCCTGGATAGCACTTGGATCTCGTTGTCCTTATCGTGAATGATGATGAGGGGTTCACCAAACGCTTCCACATTGAGGAAGTCTCCGATCGTTGGAATTTGAGAGATGTGGGCGAGGCAGAACCAGTCGTTTTTGAAAACGTGGTCAACCTCCCAGTTGAAGTAGGTCTCGCTGGTGTAGGCCTGTGGCGGTAGCGTCTGGCTTTCCCCCATGGGGAGCTGAGAACAGGTTTCGACTTCGGCGATAATCTCGTCGAGGCTCAGTTCGGGCTGAGCGCTTCTGATTTGTCCCCGCTCGCTGGAATCCGGGCGGCAGGCTTCCCGGATCTGCGTTTCCGTCAGGGTCTTCATGGTTTTAAAATTGGGATCCTCAGGTTTCCCAAGAGGAATGGGAATATTCTAATTAATGGCTTGTTAGGGGTTTGTGAGTTGATTTATCGATAGTGTTGTCGTGGTGTGGGGAGGGACTAACAAGCCACGAATACGAACATGCAGATCGTCACTTCCTGTTGGAGCAACAGTTCGTTAGCAGAATGCGGAAATGGGAAGCTGTTTATCATGTAACAACCTCCCCGGTTTGGGGTGAGAGGTGGGCCCAATGTTCGGGGGGCAGTGGGGTGGACTCTCTCGACGCCCGGCGGACGATTTGAGCGAGGGCTTCGCCCATCTCTTTAAAGAGGGCTTTACCCTTATCGGCTGACCCCTTCGAAGGAGCTCCGGTGATGCCGTTCAGACTTGTCTGGGCTACGGGGTAACTGAAGCAGGTGTTTTCGGTGCGGTCGGGATCGTCTTCCACGGCTGCCATGTCGACCGTTTCAGGAGCAAGGTGGAGAAGGAGGTCAGTTTCAGCCTGATTGGCGTGGAGATCTTCGGCATCTGAGATGAAATATTCCCAGATCGACTCGGTGAGTCGGAAGGTGTTCTGCAGACCGATCTGGAGAGTGCCAAAGAACTCGAGGCGCAGCTTTTCGATGGCCACGCGCAACGAGGCGTCATTGCCAAAGTGGCTATTGACTAACAACAGTCGTGACCAGCCACTGTGGGCTGCCCAAGCTACAATCTCACGAACAGTCGAGATAAAGGTTTCGTGGGTCAGTGAGAAGGTGCCCGGCCACTTTCCGGTGTGTCCGGAAGATACCGTGTAGCTCAAGGTAGGCAGGACCGGGACCCCGGTCTCTGCGGAGGCAAAAGCACAGACTTCACTCGCGATGACGGAGTCTGTGTTGATGGGAAGATGAGGGCCGTGTTGTTCAGTAGCTCCCACGGGAAGCAGCAGAATCCCTCCGCTCGTTTCTCTCGCTTCGGCCACCTTGGGCCAGGGGAGGGTGTCGAGATGGACGGCGGGTTTCATGGGGATGAATTCGGTTTATTCAACGTCGTCGCCTTCAGCAGTCATGCGCGGGAAGGGGAGAACGTCCTCTTTCGATTCGCTCTCGGGGTGGATCAGCTGATTGATGCGGTGTTTAGTCGCCACGAACTCCGGGGTAATAAACTGATCCAGGCTGCGGGGGTGAGGAACCGGGACTTCGATGATTTCATCCACCTCGCCGGGATCGGCTTTCAACACCAGGATTCGATCCGAGAGGTAAACAGCCTCGTCCAGATCGTGAGTGATGAAGAGGATCGTGATATCGAGGTTGCGCCAGATTTGCAGGAGGTAGTTCTGCATTTGAGCCCGGGTCTGAGCATCAAGTGCACCGAAGGGTTCGTCCATCAATAGAATGCGTGGGCGATTGGCAAGCGCTCGGGCAATCGCAACCCGCTGCTTCATTCCTCCCGAGAGCTGGTGAGGATAGCTGTTTTCAAACTGGGAGAGCCCCACCAAGTCAATCCATTGTCTGGCATCAGCCTCGACCGATGTGCCTGACTTGCCCTCCATCTTCGGGCCGAACATGACGTTCTGCTTTACAGTCAGCCAAGGGAAAAGTGTGTAACTCTGGAAAACCATTCCTCGATCGGGCCCGGGTCCAGCCACGGGATTGCCATCCAGTAATACCTGACCGTTGGTTTCGACCTCCAGTCCTGCAAGGATCCGGATGAGTGTGGATTTGCCACAACCCGAAGGTCCGATCACGCACATGAATTCTCTTCGGAATACCTCGAAGTCGACTCCTTTGAGGGCAGTGACTTCTCCGCCGGGAGTGGGAAAGGTTTTGCCGAGGTTGTCGACGGAAAGAACCACGGGGCGCTGCTTCAGTTTGGTGAAGCGGTCTTTCACTTCGGGTGATTGCTCCCGATAGTCGAGGTTGTCGATGACAGGAGGAATCATGCTTTCGTGGAGAGAGATTTGTGGTTGGCGAGGTCTGCTGGCAGGCGCTCACTGACGGCCTGACGGAACCATCGCGGGATAAACATGAGAGCCTTGACCAGCGGGTTGGCCGACGCGGCAGCGCCATCTTCGGTGTAGGGAAAGATGACTCCTCGTAGCAGTGCCAGAATCTGGTCGGTGGTAAAGCCAATGACGCCGATGAGGATGATGATCGGAAAGACCATGTCGAAATTTCGGAAACGGCCCTGAGTCTCAATGAATTCGGTGAGACCGCTTTTTACCCCGACGAGCTCAGCAATCACGAGCCAGGTCCAGGCCCAGCCAAGAAGAATGCGGAGGTCGTTGTAGAGATTGGGGAGGATGCCGGGGATAACAACGTGGGTGAGGAGTTGGCGCTGATTGGCACCCAGAGTCTGGGCGGCTTCGAGTAAGGGCAGGTCAAGGCGTCTGGTCGTATTGGCGACTACGAGCACCAGTTGGAAAAAGGTGCCAACAAAGACCAAGGCGATTTTCGGAGCATCATTTGCCAGGAAAATGGCGACGAGCAAGGTGCTGAAAGTTGGCGCCGGCATATAGCGGAAAAAGTCCGTGAATGGCTCGATCAACTTTGAAAAGAAAGCGTAGGTGCCACAGAGTACGCCGATGGGGACTCCAACAAGAGCGGCGAGGAGAAATCCGCCAAAAACAATAAAGATGGAATGCCGGACCCGTTGTATCATCGAGGGGCGGTCCCCTTCCCCCGGAGAAGTGAATGCTTTGGCTCCGGATTTGAAAACCTGGCCTGGATCAGGGAGGTAGTCAGGATTGGATGGCTTCCCCTGAGGGATTAATGAGATGATAGGAACTGAAATGAAATTATCAGAGTCGTAAACTGGCGATACCTCGCTCATGACTGCCCAGTTTCGTTTTACAATCTCGATGTTTTCATCTGTTAGAGCAGGAGATTTCGGGACCCACGCTCCAGTGGCGATGTCGCCCCACGCTTTGTAGATGGTCTCGTCATCCTTGCTTTGCTCCTCCGTGATGATGCCGTTGGATATGAGAATGGGTGAGAGGTGTCGCAGGATCTTTTTGTTAGCTCGCCGGACCGAACTGTCGCTGATACCACCGAGAGGATCTTCAGATTTAAGCTGTTCCTCGACGGCTTGGTTCTGCGCGCGGACCGCTTCTGTGAACTCGGGGAAGAATCCTTTGCTGACCCGGTCTCCGGCAATATAGACGGTCGTTACGTCTTCGCGATCTGCCGAAAGTTGAAGTCTAATGTCAGGGTGCCAGAGAAATGGCAGGTAGCTGACGGCGGCCCAGATTGCCAGGGGGAGCGCAAAAGATATGATGGTGAGGACTGTTGCCCTTTTGGCGGATAAGTCTCTTCTGACGGCGAACCAGGGCTCCCGGGGGGGTGGGCTCGTCGTCGAACGGCTCATGCGAAAAAGAATCCCGGGGGAAATCAGATTCCCCCGGGATTAAGGGAGTGTGTCGTGAGTGGGTTACTCTGCCATTTCAGCCAGCACTTCGAGCGTCAGGCTGGGGTCGAGGTATTTCTCGGTTTCGAGGGACTTCTCGTAAACTTCGTACTTCACGTTGAACTCGTCAGAGATCACGGAAGATCCATAGACTGAGTCGAGGCCGTCTGCTTTTTCCCAGACAGACTTCACTTCTTCTGCGCTGAGGATGTAAGTACCGTCGAGAAACGGCTCATATTCTTCCGGGCTGATGGAGACGCGAGAAGAAAGGATTTCAAGAGCTTCGTCGAGGTTGTCCTCGTCTTCCATGAAGGCCACGATTTTGTACCAGACTTTGATCACCTTTTTCCAGTCATCGCGGCGTTTCTCGAGTGATTCAGGGTCAACGTAGAGAATGTCATAGATGATACCGGGAGCGTTGGCAGAGGTAAAGATGGGTTTGGAACCGGAAACCAGCTTGAGAGCTTCGCCGGAGCTGGGCTGCCAGGCGGCAATCGCATCAACAGCTCCCGAAGCAAGCACCTGAGGTGTTTCGTTGGTGGGAGTATTGACGATAGTCACGGATTCGGTATCGAGGCCAAAGGCTTCCATGCCTTTGAGGAACAGGAGGTGAGTCACGAATCCTTCTTCAAGACCGATTTTCTTTCCGGCGAGATCAGCAAGAGATTCAATGCCTGGCTTGGCAACCACCATGTCGTTTCCGTTCGAGTAGTCGTTAATGAGAATGCCGACGGAAGGTTTACCGGTGGCTCCGGTGACGAGGGCATCGCCGTTAGTCATGCTGACTGCATCGAGCTGTCCGGCAGCGTAAGCGTCCATGGAAGCGACGTAGTCGTACCATTCAAATTCCACTTCGACGCCTTCTTCTTTGAACCATTCTTTCTTGATGCCTATCTCCCAGGCGACCCAACCGGGCCAGTCTGAGTAGGCAATTTTAAGAGGTTCAGCCTGAAGGGCAGCTTGTCCGAAAAGCAGCGCCGACAGAGTCAGAGCAGCAAGACGGCGAGCTCGTGTTGGGTTGAGTAATGTTTTCATCATGCTTGGATTTGGTTGCGTTTTTTGCACAGTTTGATGCTGTCGTATTACTAAACTATTCGTTTCGTATTACATTTATTTACAACCAGTTATACGGAGCATCTTCTATGCCAAAGGTAAGTTGTCCCTCCTTGCTGAGCCCATAAGTCAGCCGGAATTCATTGAGCCTCAAAGAGCGCCGTATGACAAAAAAACGAATTCGTATGAAGATCCGACAGTTGGTTGTTTTGCCCTTTACGAAGTGTCGAAAATGGTAGCCGGGCCGGGCTGGTCGCGAGCTGGTGCCTTCCAGGGGTGAGAAACCGGGTGTGGATTGTTGCCGGTGATGTGAGCTTGAGGCAGGCGGGCGATCTTCCTGTCTATGGTCTTGTCGAACTCACTTAGGAGAGTGAAGGAATCGAATGGGGGGGCTGGTTGCGGGATAACTTTTACGCCTTAGTGCGCGCCAAGGGCAATTCGACCACCTCGTGAATCAATGCGAACCACTTCGAATCGTCTGAGCACGTCATTACCGAGAAGTCCATCTTCTCCGGGAAAGATTCGCTCCCAGAAGACGAGGGAATCCACTTTATCGAATTCGTGTTTGCCAATCTTCACCGCAGCTTTTCGGCGGGAGTTACTGGACGGCAGCAATGGGCGACGTTCGTTCGAGCCTTGCGGGGGAGTCCAGCAGAGGCCCTTTGCACACCCCGTATCAACCCTGACCATTTCCAGTTCGATTCCGTTGGCCGTTACGGGAATGCAAAGGGCACCATAATTTCGTTTCAATTCGAGAACAGTCGCTCCGTAGGCAGGAATCGCATCGGCTTCGAGATCGAGGGTGTGCCTGCGATAGTCGATCTCGAGGATGCGATTGCTCAGAAAATCAGCTCCAAGCAATCCATCCACTTCCCTCCCGAGGATCTCCGATTCGCGGGACAGTCCAATGACAAGCAGTTCCCTGGGAGGGGTCGTTATACGGCCTAGGTTAATTGAAATCTCTTCGGATCGATAGGCGCTCAAGAGCCCGCTGACGCTCTGGACGGGTTCGGATCCTATGAGGCGAACCCCCAGCCGCTTTGCTGCTTTGTGAGAAAGAATACTAGTTTCGGAACCGGAATCGAGGATGAAGTTGAGCTTCTCAGGTCTACCCTGGAGGCGCGCCTCAATGAAGATGAGGCCGTCATGGAGATCAAATGAGATGGTTTCGGCACGAACTGGTAGTGCCGAGACGATTGCCAGTAGTGTAAAAAAGAGGCCGCGCACGAAAGACTGCTAAGCAGCCCCCGTGCCAAACGGCCTCTATTTGGATTGGTTTTGCGAGGTCTTAGCGGCCTCGACCGCCTGCCGGAGTGCGACGTTTCTTCTTTTCGTCGGGCATCAGTGCGACTGTTTTGACACGTTGACCGGAGTTGGCTTTCACCTGTGGTTCGGGTTTTGGAGCAGCTTTGGCTACGACTGTACCTGATCGACCTTTGGTGACTCTCTTAACGTCAGCGAATGCTGTGGAGAATCCGAATGCAGCGAACAGCGCAA
>JABSSQ010000511.1 GCA_013213905.1 Verrucomicrobiales bacterium
CAAATCGCCCCAGGCGGTGCAGGATGCGATGTACAGCAAAGAAGCCCGCGGACCTATCCCAGTGGTTGCTGTGACGGATCCTTCCGCTGAGAAATTGATCAGCCTGATTCCCTATTTCAACATGAAGGACGTCAACGGTTTCACCGAAGCCGAAGAAGGACTCACCATGATGCGCGGGGAAATGGTCGCCGCGAAAGGTCAGAGGACCTTGACCATGGAGACCTGGACCAACGACAAAGGCCGCTCCATCGAAGCGACTTACGTTGCCAGCAACGGCACCGACATCACGCTGAAGCTGACCAATGGCAAGTCTGCCACCATCCCGCTTTCCACCCTGAGCGAAGAAAGCCAGAAGCGCGCGGCTGAACTGGCGGAGTAAATGACACCACTTACTCCAGACTATTCCTCTTCGATCAGAGTGAACGTCCCACCAAATCTTCCCGCCATAAACTGCAGCTTCCGCTGCGCTTCTTCGACTACCGATGGATCGGTAGGTAACAGGAAGGTGTAAAGTATCGCATCGGGATATTGATTGGCCGCAAAGGTGGAAACGTCGCTGCCAGTAGTCTGTTTATCCGAGGGATCTTCAACGTCATCAATCGCGAGGAAGAAGACAACATCCGCTCCGGAAGCAATTGCCATTTTGCATGGCGAGCGCCAGTTGTCGTGAAATTCGGGTGACACGCCCAATCGCTCCAATGCTCCCAGCGCCCCCGCAACCGTGCCTGGGTTAGCCGGAAACAAGGGAGTCTCGGGATAAGCACCACTTTCACCCTGATACGAATAGAAGCCGTTGATGCCTTCGGGGACCCAATCCTGAGCCAATTGCTCGGGGTTGTATTTTCCAAGTGTCCAACATGGCCCGGCATAACAAATCACCTGAAACTTGCTACCGGTTGGCAGGCGTTCAATCGCCGTCGCCAACTCCTTTTTCATTCTCTCGAAGTCGGCGCTCTTCTCTCCTGTTGCCCACTCTTTTGAATCGGGAATCACGAAAACAACGCTGTCCCCTTCGGCAAGGCATCCGAAGAATTCAATCCGGGGGTCTCCCTTTTCGGCACGTTCTTTGACAAAAGCCTGATCTTCCGGGCTCAGTCGGTCCAGTGGCACCGTAAACGTCTGCCCTGAACCTGTCAGAATCTGAACTGCCCCTTCGCCCGAGCCAACGTAGGCACCAACGATGACTTTACCATCGCTGCTGGTCCAGTTTCGAGGGGGATCGGCAGCATGAATAATGGCTGCCGCAAAAATTGAGGTCAAACAAGTGATCACCAAAAGTGGTGACCAACACTTCATTCTTTTCATGGGGATTGGTCAGGGCTTAAAAAGCAGCTCGAAGCAATGCTTGAGAGACTGCTTTCCGCATCCTACCCAATTCACGCTACCTCGGCAATACACTCGATCTCAATCGAAGCACCGAGGGGAAGCGCTGCCACTTGCACCGTAGAACGCGCTGGTTTGTGATCGCCAAACGCTTCGGCATAGATCCCGTTTACGACAGGAAAGTCAGCCATATCAGCGAGGAAAATGGTGGTCTTAACGACCTTATCGAGACTGGATCCAGCAGCGCTGAGCACGGCGGCCATGTTCTTCAGCACCTGCTCCGACTGAGCCTCGATACCCTCCACGAGAGTCATCGATTCCGGGTCGAGTGGGAGAGCACCCGAGCAATACGCCAGTCCATTCTGAACAACGGCGTGAGAATAGGGGCCAATAGCAGCAGGGGCTTCAGAAGCAGTGATCAATTCCATGCCGGACTATGGCGCTCCCGGGCGAATTGACTACCCAAAAGTTATTCCCCGATACAATAGAGAGCCTTCTGGGAACGGATCAGCAATTTCCCGTCTGCCGCCGCCGCGGTGCCGTTGAAGAGCGTGTTGTCACCCGCAATCTTGTTCTGAGCGATCAACTTCAATCCATCCTCCGACGGTTCGATGACGAACGTGCCGTTCGCCCGACTCACGGCATAGATCTTTCCTCCGGCAACGATAGGAGAAGCGTAAAAGGGCTTTCCTCGCCCACCGGCCCCTTCCAGGCCAGGAACACGCTCAGCCCAAAGTTCTTCGGCCTCGCCCGGTTTTGCCGCAAAGGCAATCCCGCTGTCGGCAATCCAATAGAGCACCCCATCGACTTCGACGGGAGCAGTCATGTAGGTTGCCGGCTTCTGGGTATCGTAAAGAATGTCGCCTGAACGATCGCCTTCTCCACCGACCTTGATCGCAACCCGGGCTGTTCGCGGGAAACCACCGGAAATGGTCAGGATATCACCGCTCAGGTGAGTCGTATTCGACATGTTGCCCGGCAGGTTGTAATCAGCCGTCCAGCGCATTTCTCCCGTCGCCGGATCGAGCGCCCGAAAGTTGGCCACCGCCGCGTATACCAGGTCGGTGCGTGAATCGTCTACCTTAACGAGAATAGGAGTGCCGTAAGTCTGCCCATAGCTGTGATGCTCGGCTCGCCATTTCTCAGTGCCGTCTTTTTTGTTCAAGGCAATGAAGGCATGGGTTTCTTCGCCGGCAGGCACAATCACCAGATCTTCGTAAAGGATAGGACTGGAAGCAGAACCCCAGGCCTTGCGGGAAGACATCCCCCCGGTCCGTGCTTTCCAAAGCTGATTGCCATCAAAATCGAAGGCATAGACTCCCGCCTTTCCAAAGTAACAGTAGACCGACTCCCCGTCCGTCACCGGCGTGTTGCTGGCCCAACCGTGCTCCGTGATGTAACCCCGGGCAGAATCGATGGGAAAATCATTTGGGACATCTTTTGTCCAGACGACCTTTCCGTTGTCCAAATCGATACGATGGAGGTGACGCAGGAGGGTGTCCCCGCTGCCGCTGTAGCTCGTGATAAAAACCGCATCACCGGATACGATCGGAGAGGAACTACCTTCACCCCCCAACTCCGTCGTCCATTTCAGGTGTTTCGACTCGCTCCATTCGGTCGGCACGCTTTCCTCCGATACCCCCAGGGCGTTCTCCCCCCGAAATTGAGGCCAGTCGGCAAAAGTGGAAGCGGCAAAAAGCGAACAGAGAGCAAGGGTCAAAGTGGCGATTTTCATGGCTGTTTCTACGAACCCTACGCAGCCGGAAAGGTTTCAGCGAACTTTTGCCCGCAAATATTTCACGCTACTTTTCCCTTCAGGTTTTTCTACATCACCCGGTGCTCCACTAAAAGTCGTGACTGATGGAACCGATGCCCCGGCACAGCCTCGCCCTGATCGCGATCATTGTCATGATCGTGATGGCAGTGAAGCGGCCCGAAGAGCCTACAGTTTCCGGACCTTCAAGTTCCGATACCACACCGGATCTTGATGATCCTGAAGAAGGATAGGACCTTCCCAGCTGCCAAAGCCTTCGTGCTTCTTGTACTTGCTGGCATTGAAGCGCTCGAACCAGTCATCAGTTCCCCACTCCACGCTGACGACTTTTTCTCCATTGAGCCAGTGCTCAATGAGATTGCCCTTCGCTCGAATCTTTGAGGTGTTCCATTCCCCGACCGGCTTGAGGGGCTTATCATCCGGAGCAGCGACGAGCTCGTAGAGTGATCCTGAACGATGGTTTGGTTTTTCACGGTCCGGGTGCTTCTCGTCATCGAGAACCTGATATTCAAGACCGAGTCGTTCCCGTGAGCGATATTTCACCCCGCTGTTTCCGGCTTCGGAAATCTTCCATTCAAAGGTGAGCTCGAAGTCTTTGTATTTCTCCTTCGTGATGATGTCGCCAGTCGCCCCGGGACGGGAAACGATACCGTCCTCAAACTTCCACCCTTCACCAACCGGGGTTCCGTCCACGTTGGTCCACGCGGAGAAATCACCGGAGGCAAAAAGGTCCACTGCCTCGCCTTCAGACTCGGGAGAAGCTGTCGGAGTTCCCTCACCGCGCAGTTCCGCTTCCGTCCACGGAGCGACACGCCCGGCGTTCTTCTCGCGGAACACTTTGACATCATCCTCAGTGATCCGGCCGGACTTGTTCCCCCAGGCACTTCTCACATAGGTCAGGGTGTCCGCCATCTGTTCATCATTCAGGAACATGTGAGGTGGCATGATGGGCGGCACGTCGGTGACCGTTTCACCGTTCACCTTGATGGGACCGGTCAATCCGTTCAGCGCTACGGCGATGAGGACGTCGGCATTCCCATTGACCCAGTCGCTCTTGGCCAGGGTAGGGGCCACATTGACGAGCCCCTTGCCATGAGGCTGATGGCATGCCGCGCAGAACTGGCTGTAGGTCGTGCGGCCGGATTCGTAGGCGTGGCTGAGTTTCTTATCCTTCTTCACCCAGTCCGGCATCTTGTCATTGTAGACGGATGCAAAGCGATTCGGATAGCCGGTCGCAGTGATGGAGTCGGCATACTTGGCGAGAATCCCGACTTTGCTTCCGCCCAATTGCTGGGCCGCCGAGGTGAACTCCACTGGAAAGGCATGAGGATTACCTGTCGCCTCTCCGGCAAGGCGGAGCGCAGTCAGGCTAACAAACCAGTCATCGGAAGCGAGGTTGTGCTCAACGACCTCCTTCGACAAAGACTTGATACCAGCCAGGGCCCACATGGCATGAGCACGGGCGTAGGAAGACCCGTTCTTCGCGAGATCAATAATCTCGGGCACATAGCCAGTCATGTTCTCTTCAACAATTCGCTTCTGAGCCGCGAGCCTCCACCAGAGGTAGTCATGAGACAAAGCGCCGATGAGGTCCTCGGGAGCGGCCTTGGGCTGATGCCCATCCGGAACGACACGCCAGATGCGGCCCTTACCAATGTGCTGGTCGAGTTCGCGTTCCTCTGACTGACGACGCAGATAGGTGGTGAGGAAGTTCTTGTCCTGGATGATACCGCGATTCATGTCGACGATGTAGAGACAACCGTCGGGACCGAAGGATCCGTTCACCGGCCGGAAACGCTCGTCGGTGCTGGCGATGAACTCGCGCTTGCCCCACTTGTCATCGTCGTAAAGCAGGTGCTCATAGCCTTTCGTATTCGGCATCGCGGCATCCGGCTTGAAGGCACCCACGGTATTCGTTCCGGGGCTGAAACTGAAAATAGCGCCTTCCCATTCTTTGCCGAAGGCACCACTGCTGTGAACGGCGAGCCCGCTGATCGAGGTGACACTGGCAATACGGCCATCCTCCTGGATCATTCCCGGCTTGTAGGCGCGGTTCAGGGCCGTGTTCGTGCGAATCGCGCGCACTTCCTTGGTGGGAGCGTTAGGCTCTCCGTATTGACGGTCGTAGATTTCTGAATCTGTCGAGAACCAGGAACTGTTTTGATTGTAGTAGAGCCGCCCGTAGGCATCCGTCGCCATTCCCCACTGACCACGCGACATCGTTCCTTCGCTGATGATCTTGCCTTCGCTCCACATGAGACGACGGCTCGACTTGGAATTATACATCCAGTTATCCATCGCGTAGTGCAGACCGTTTTCGGCGTGCTCAATATTGCGGAGAGCGGCCTCCGCATAATCGATCACCGGAGTGCGCTTATCGGCGACGAGATCACCGTCGGTGTCTTCACAGAACAGGAGTTTCCCGTCTCCCGAAGCGACCAGAGCGCCACCCTTCACGATCGAAACGCTGCGGGGATTAATCACATTATCGAGGAATGTGGTGGCCTTATCCATGCGTCCATCGCCGTCCGTATCCTCCAGCACCTGAACACGGCTGATCGGGTCGTGATCATTCGTTCCGTCAGCATCCATCATGTAGGACTGGAATTCACAGACCCAGAGACGTCCCTTCATATCGAACTCGGCAAAGACCGGGTCCTTGATCATCGGATAGGCCGCCACGAGTTCGATGCGAAATCCGGGCGCCACCTTGAAAGTCCCGGCTGCCTTTTCCGGCTCGATAAAAGGAGCGGGATCAGGCGCCCACTTACGCCAGTTCGTGGAATTGAGCAGGTCCTTGTCTTTCTCCTTCTTGTCTCCGTTCTGGGCGGTGGCATGAGGAACCAACGCAGCCGCAAGGAAAGCGAGGAGATAAGGGGTAAACTTCTTCATAAGACTTCGAAATTGGAGGGCGAATGGCTCATTTCATCGCGACGAATGAACCGGATAAAACAGAATCACTTTTCGCAAAAACGTCAATTTCCCCATAAAAGCCCCCCATTCTGCGCAAAGAAGAGCCTTCATGCCCGAAATTCACGCTTTCCGGCTCCGCACATTTCAGCGGTGTGATGAAGCGATCACCCTTCCATCCTCTTGAGTGGACC
>JABSSQ010000512.1 GCA_013213905.1 Verrucomicrobiales bacterium
GATCACCCCCAGGTCGACAGCGAGGGCGAGACAGCGACTGTAGGGGCTGGCGATCGGAATCTTGAACGAGACTCCCTCGGATGTCCTGACTTCCAGTGTTGTCGTTTTTCCCAGCATTATGTGGCAAGGCCAGGTTGAGGTATCTTGCGACCTGACAGGGTGAGATAAACGATAAGCCCGGTCAGCTGAAGCGCCCCGAAGCCGATTTTCCACGGATAGAAATCCGGGGCGTGATACTGAGAAAGGAATGATTCGACGATGGCGGCCCAGATCAGCATGAGGGCGGCCCCGGCGATCAGGGTAAGCAGGTCGCCCCGGATACGGGCGAAGCGCTGGTGGAGTCGCAAGTTGGTGCCCCACCCGAACATGGTGTGGGCAATGACCAGCCCGGCCTGACCACCGAGTAGGATAGCCGGTATCTCTACGGAGCCGTGTGGCAGGAGCCAGGCGGTGAGGAACTCGCCCTGGCCGTCCAGCAGGTAATCGTAGCTGACTAATCCGAGAAGCTTCCCGTTGTCGAACATGATGGCCAGGGTAAAAATTCCCCAGAGAAATCCCGAGACCATCGCCAGGGCCGTGACCTTGGTATTGTGGGTCATCAACTGAGAGGAAAAAGCGTGGCGTCCCTGGAAGGCGTCGAAATCCTGTTTTTCCTCCCGCTCGACCCGCTTGGACGGTTTTTCCCGGAGATGCGGGAATTGAGGAGGGATGAACTGATTTTTTCTATCGTAGTCCACGGCAAGGGCACCGGCACCCAATGAGGCTCCGACGAGGAAAGTTCCAGCTGAGATTACGAAAGCGCGCCAATGACGTCGGAATGTGGCGGGGAAGGTTCGGGTGAGCCAATGGAGGGGGCGAAAGCGAACTTTTCCGGCACCTGATTCGTGGAGACGGCTGTAGGCTTTGGCTACAATTCGCTCGAGGTAGCGGGTGGTTTCGACTTCGCCGGCAAAGGTATTGAGCTTCACGAGGTCGGCCGAGGTTCGCTGGTAGAGGTAGTAAAAGCGTTTCGCCTCTTCCAGCGGCGGTTGGTAATCGCCGGACTCATCATAGTTTCGGAGCAGGGCCGACAATTCGTCCCAGTAGGGCTGCTCCTTGGCGATGAACTTGTCGAGATCGAGGATCACGCTAGGGACTATGAATAGTGGCCAAACCTATGGCAAGTGGCATCTACGTTGACCGGGAAGATTCGGCGCAACCGGGTAGGACAGTCGGGGTTGACTCGGGAGCCGATTCCCTGCGATGTTCTCATCGCCGGATGTTTCAAACCGGCACCCTACGACATGTCCCTGATACCGTTGCTTTCCAGGATCTCGATGGATAGCGGGTGCGTTGATGCCCCGCAGTGTGAGTCCGTTCTCGAAGATGCGGCAGCCCGCCAGAGTTCGCTGGTGGATGCTGTGTTTGACGCGGGACTGGTTGATGAAGAGGAATTTGCGCGGCTACTCGCCAAGGAGGCCGGGCTCGAGTTTATGGCGGGTTCAGAGCAGGACCTAGAAGAATCGCTGCACCGGAAATTTCCGGCCAAACTCGCATTACGATATCGCCTTCTGCCCGGCAGAATTGATGATGGGCAGATTTGCCTGATGACCTACGATCCTTTCGATCTGGAAGCTCGTCAGGCAGTGGGTCGCGAATGGCCGAAGCCTGTGACCTGGGCAGTAGGAACCCGATACCGCATTCTGGAAGGGCTGCGCTTGGGTTATGGTGTCGGTGCCGAGCAATTCGATGAACTGATCGAAGGGCGTGACCTCAACGCCGAGGATGAATTTGAACAGGAGGTGACCCAGCTCGACGAGGACGAGGAGGAAGCCTCCGTCATGAACTTCGTGAACCAGGTGTTTCGCGAAGCGTTGCGTGAGCGGGCCACCGATATTCACATCGAGCCGTTGGAGAAGAACCTTCGTATTCGCTATCGTATCGACGGTTCTCTCCAGGAAGTGACCGTTCCGCCGGATATCAGGGCGCTGCAGGCATCATTGATTTCGAGACTCAAGATCATGGCGCAGCTCGACATCGCGGAGCGTCGCCTTCCGCAGGATGGTCGAATCAATCTCGAGCTCGATGGTAATCCGGTCGACGTTCGTGTTGCGACGATTCCATCGGTCAACGGTGAAAGTGTTAGTCTTCGTCTCCTTACCCGTCAGAATTTTGACATGTCCATGCTGGGGCTTGACGACCACACCCGCGAGACAATCGAAGGGCTGCTCAAGCAGCCTAACGGAATCATCATGGTGACCGGTCCGACCGGTTCCGGTAAGTCGACAACGCTTTATACCTTCCTCAAGAAGCTCAATACCAAGGACACCCGTATCGTGACGGTTGAGGATCCGGTCGAGAACCGTCTCGACGGTGTGGTTCAGATTGCAATCAAGCCGGAGATCGGGCTGACCTTTGCCAGTGGCCTGCGAAGCATCCTTCGAGGTGATCCGAACATCATTATGGTGGGTGAGATGCGTGACCTTGAGACCACCGAGATCGCAATTCGTGGTGCGTTGACCGGTCACCTTGTTTTCAGTACGCTGCACACTAATGATGCCGTGTCAGGAATTACCCGTTTGCTCGACATGGGCGTGGAGCCGTTCCTGATCGCCTCTTCGGTTCGGGCCTTCCTCGCTCAGCGACTGGTAAGGAAACTGTGCGATGAGTGCAAGCGACCGGCCCAGGTTGAGGATGAATATCTCGAGGAGATTGGTTTTCCGCTTGAGCTCAAGCATGGAATCCACGAGGCGGCCGGCTGCCAGGCATGCCGCGACACCGGCTACCGGGGGCGAATGGCAATCCTCGAGATTTGCGTAATCGATCACAAGCTCTCTGAGTTGATCACTTCTCATGCACCGTATTCGTCGTTGAAAGAGCAGTCTATGGCGGCCGGAATGACGACACTGAGGAACTACGGCTGGAACAAGGTGGCGGAGGCGCAGACGACGATTGAGGAAGTCCTGAGCAACGTTGATCACTAGGGGGGGCTCCGGTGTCGTCTGAATATCACGGGGCATTTTTTTACTTGGGTAGGCGCGGCAACTTCACTATCAAGGTGGCCGCATGAGTGATCAGGATATCCACCGGAAGTGTTCTGTTAATTGTTTCAACGGGGTCTGGGACCTTCTTGATAAAGACGGTCGTACGACTGAAGAGGATCAATTGATGCGCGAGATGGCGCATGCTTCACTTTTTCACGGGATGAGTCGGGAGGACAAAAAGCCGATGAATCTCTCCATTGGTTTCTGGCAAGTCTCACGTGTCTATTCGGTCCTGGGTCAGGCCGATGCTGCAGCAAGTTATGCGGAAGAGTGCGTTGCGGTATCTCAGGATCTCAATGCATTTTGCCGCGGGTATGCCTGTGAGGCGGCAGCTCGTGCGGCAAAGGTGGGCGGCGATGAATCGACCTGCGAAGAATGGATTGCCAAAGCGGTCCCTCTTCTCGAGGAGATCACTGATCAGCAGGATCGGGATCTTCTGGCGACGGACCTGGACTCGTTGGCGTGATGCCGGCCGCGGATTCGAAAACCGGAATCAGCAATGGTTTCAGCAAAACGGTCGCATACGGCGATAGATGGTGTGAGTCGGTGTAGTAGGATTGGCCGTCTTTGATCAGAGGGTAGTCACCGTTTTCGTCTCTCAGCCATGGCAGGGGATCGAGAAGTTTGCCGTCGTCCTCAAGCATCGCTTTGCTGAGCCAGGGATGATCGCGCTCGGCGAGAGCTTCGACATCATCAGACGGGCGTGCCAGTTCGTTCGGGTCCTGGCCTCGAAGGGTCGCCTGAGCCAGGACTCCGGGGACAGGTCGGAATTGAGACGGCACCTCCTTCATGGCCCATGACTGAATTCCGTTCTCCTTCCACGATAACTGGCGGGAGCGCATATGTCGCAGGAACACGGCTTGGGAATCTGCGGGTGATTTTGACTCCTGTTGCTTGTCAGAGAGGAGATATTTCATGTCTTCGCCTTCGGTGCCGAACAGGTAGATCGACCAGCGGGCAATGAGCAGAACGTGATCGATTTTCTGTTCGTGAATGAAATCAATCACAGGGTCACCTTCGCGATTGGCCAGATCAGGTGCCCAGCGCTTGGACCAGGTATCGGGGACGGGAGCGACACCGGGGCGGGTCGCGACATAGACAGTCACGCCGTATTCCTTTCCGAGGTCATCAAGTACCGGCAGCATGGCAATGGCGTGGCTGTCGCCCCAGAGAAGAAGGGTCCCCCTGGGGTTCTCTGACGAGGGCGTGCCGACTTCAGGAAGGGTGCTATTCTCGTAGAGTTGGGAAAGTCCTGACAACTCCGCCAAGGGGTGAGGCTCAGGAGTGAATCCGGAGATTCCGGGAGGAAAGCGGGAGGGAAGGCCGTCTTTGAGAGAGCTAATGCCACCAACACCGATGGTGAGCACGCAGGCAGCGGCCATGGTCGCGAGAAACTTCCAGCGACCGGGAAGCCATTGACCGGTTCGAAAAGGAGTTTCGATATATTTCCAGGTCAGCCCTGCCAGGACAAAACTGGCCACGAGGACCATGGCGGTTTGTAAGGCTGTGGCTCCGGTAACGACTGTGTAGTTGAGAAATACGAGAGCCGGCCAGTGCCAGAGGTAGAGCGAGTAGGAAATCTTTCCGATGAAAACAGCGGGAGGCAGCGCCAGTAGACGTCCCGTTAGATTCAGTCTGTGAGCATTGCTGAGAATGATGAGGGCAGTCCCGGCGCAAGGCGGCAAAGCGGCCCAACCGGGGAAAGGGGTATTTGCCGTGTAGCTGAAGATCGGGAAGAGAATCAAAGCCAGTCCCACGAGGCCAATCGTCTCGGAAGCGACCCGGGGCAGGCGAACTGTTCTCGGCATGAGCGCGAGGATGGCGCCGAGCCCGAGTTCCCAGATCCGGTAGTGAGGGAGAAAGAATGCGGCCGGAGGATCGTGGTGGGCGGCATAGCCACTGAGAATAAGAGAGGCACCTGAAAGAAGTGTGATGGTAATGAGGGCCAATCGGCGACCCCGTTTGAAAACAAGAAGTAGCAGAAACGGGAAGGCGAGGTAGAACTGCTCCTCGACGGCGAGGGACCAGGTATGAAGCAGCGGTTGAAACTCAGAGGCAGTTTCGAAGTATCCGCTTTGTCGCCAGAAGTAGACGTTGGAGATGAGAAGGCCCTGGGCGACGACTGATTGTCCGAATTCGGCGAAGTGCTCCGGAACCATTAAGGCAAAGCCGGCGATCGTGCAGGCAATGACGACGACAAGGAGAGCCGGGAAAAGTCGCCGGACGCGTCGTTCCCAGAATTCGAGCAGGCTGAAGGTTCCCTGCTCAAGTGCTCTGACAATGAGGGAGGTGATGAGAAAACCTGAGATGACGAAGAAAACATCGACCCCGACAAACCCTCCCGACACGATTCCGTCGGCATGAAACGCCACCACCGCAAGAACGGCCAGAGCGCGAAGGCCATCGATTTCGGGGCGGTAAGTGAGTGCGGATTTGTGAGACGGGGAAGGCACTGGGGAAACTTAGTAGCTAGCCTGAATCGCACAAGCTCAAGGATTTGTGAGGCTCTCAGCGAATCGCATGACGGATTCTTATATTTAAGAATATTTTCAAATCTGACGATAAAATCTGGATTTTGGCCGCAAAGCCGCTCAAATTCGAGGCATGGCCACCTTGGGTGTCAGCACGCGTGCGCGAGTGATCAGCAGGATTTCTTTCTACCTGTTGCTGATCGGCTTTGCCCAGGTATCGACTTGGATCTTCCCGGATCCTCACCAGCGCGAACTCGATGCATGGGCGGAGCAAGGCGTGGTGCGTCCGCTGATCGCGGTGCCGCTCTCCGACTTGTCAGTCATCCCGAGCGGTATGATGAAAGTCGGAGGCTAAGCGGAGTAGCGCTGTTCGCCTCCGACAAAGACAGCAACGACTTCGAGCTCCGGAGTTAACAGGGTCAGGTCAGCGAGCAAACCCTGTTTGATGTCGCCCCGGTCTTTCAGTCCGAGTGAACGTGCCTGATTGAGCGCACAGGTTCGGGCTACTTCGTTGAGAGGCAGGCCGGTAAACTCAATCACATTTCGAAGCGCCTGATCGTAGGTGAGAATGGATCCTGCCAGATTACCGGCGGGGATGCGGGCTGCTCCGTCTTTGACGGTGATGGTGGTATCGCCGAGGGGATAAGTGCCGTCGCCGAGATGAGAGGCCGCCATCGAATCGGTGATGAGCATGATGCGTTCGCTGCCGATGAGCTTGAACGCGAGCTGGATCATTTCAGGGCAAAGGTGGACGCCGTCGCAGATCATCTCGGTCATGATCCTGTCGTCGAGCAGGCCGGCACCGACGAGTCCTATCTCTCGATGATGAAGAGGGGACATCTGATTGCAGAAGTGAGTGAGATGTTTGAGCCCTGCCTCGCGAGCGGCTACAAATTCGGCGTAAGTCGCGGCGCTGTGGGCCGCGGAGGTGACGATCCCCATCTTTTTTGCGGCAGCGATAAACTCGCAGGCGCCCTCAAGTTCGACGGCCAGTGAGAGGAGGCGGACCGGGCAGATGTCGTGGACTTGGTGGATCTCCTCAATGTCCGGTTGGCGCATCTGACGGGGATCCTGGGCACCGGCCCGATCGGGATTAAGATAGGGGCCCTCGATATGGAGAAAGGGCGTGCGGGCGAAGGGTTGCGTTTCCCGGTAGGCGGCAGCGGCCCGCGCCATGTCGAGGGTTTCTTCCGGCGACGCGGTCCAGGTCGTGGGCAGAAAGGTGGTGACACCTTCAGCGAGTTTCGCTTCAGCGATCGTGGCGACGGCTTCGGGAGTGCCAAGAGTCAAATCAGCACCATTGGCTCCGTGTGTGTGAATGTCGATGAAGCCGGCGAAGAGGTAGAGCTCACCGCTTCCGTCCATGACGACCTCACTGCCACTTGGCGGGTCGTGTCCTTCGTAGATTTGCTGAATACGTCCTTCGTCATCGATTTCGAGGCTGACCGGACGAATCAGGGACTTGGGGGAAACGAGGAGTACGTCGGCGATGACCTTGGGCATGGGATCCGGGGGGATTGAGCTGAGCGATGCGTTTAAGAAATTGAATCATAAAAAACCGCCCTCCTGAAACAGGAAAGGGCGGTTCGCGATGAGGGAGCTGTTGTTCCCGGGCGATACAGGTCGCCTTATTCGCCTTATTCGCCTTATTCGCCTAATTCGCCTTCCTTGGCTTTGGCTTTGGCTTTGGCCTCTGCCTTGCCCTTGTTTTCTCCCTTGCCTTTACCCTTGGCGTTTCCTTTGGGCTTGGGAGCGGGTTTCTCTTCGGCGTCGGCTGCGTCAACCTTGTCGCCAGCTTTGGCAGGCTTTTCTTCAGCCGGCTTCTTGTCGTCGGCCTTGGGAGCTGGAGCTTGCTCTTTCTTCTCTTCCGCGGGAGCCGGCTCCGGCTTGGGCGGTTCAGGCTTGGCAACCACAGGAGGGTCACCAACTGCGAGGAGGGAAATCTTCTGCTCGGCGAAGGAGTAGAACGGGTTTCCGGGATGCTCGGTGTAAGACTTCTGGTAATACTGATCGGCTTCCTCCTTGTTGCCGGCTTCGAGAGCGAGATCGCCGAGGCGGATCTTGGAAAGGGGAGTCAGTTCACCGTCGGGCTGCGCCTCTACGGTCTGCTCGTAGTAGCTCTTAGCCTTCTCTTTGTCTCCGGACACATGGTAGAGATCAGCGAGCCCAAAGAGACCCTGGGCAAATCGGGGATGCTCGGGGAATTCGTTCACGAACTGCTCGAGTGTCGCGAGTGAATCCTGCTGCTTGCCCTGGTCGAGCAGCAACTCGGCCTTGGAGAGGAGCGCGTTACCGGCAGGAATGGATGCGGGAAAGTCCACGAGCACACCGTCGAGAGCGGCAACCTCTTTCTTGGCAACCGCGGCGGTGTAGGCAGCGGCAGCTTCGAGGTGCTTCTGCTTCTTCAACTGACCGCTGACGAGAACAACGCAGGCAGCCACGGCAGCGGCGATGATAATGATGAAGATTCGGGAGCGATTCTTGTTGAGAGTGTCGACGACGTCCGCTGCTTCGGAGGCCGCGAGGGATTCCATTTCCTCGGGTTCCTGGTCGGACTTTTCGGGAGATTCTGAACTCATGGTTTTCGTAATAAATGAATCGAGCCGCCGTCGCTGGGACGAGCGGCTCGAAAGGTAATCGCAATTTCCGGTTTGTCAGCCACCAACTGCGGCGCGTGCCTCGTCGGCCAGCGGAGTGGAAAGGTAACGCTCACCGGTGGAGCAGCCGATTGTGACGATTGTCTTGCCGGCGTTCTCGGGGCGTTTGGCCACTTCGATCGCAGCGCAGACGTTGGCTCCGGTGCTGATACCGGCGAGAATGCCCTCGTGCTTGGCGAGGCGACGGGCCATGGCGAAGGCATCGTCGTTGCTGACCTTAATGCACTCGGTGATCTGGGAGTCGCCGCCTTCAGCATTGAGGTGAAGGTTGTCCGGGACGAAACCGGCGCCGGTTCCCTGGATCTTGTGCGGCCCGGGGGTGAGTTCTTCTCCGGCAAGGGTCTGGCTGATGACCGGGGAATCTTCCGGCTCGGCCACGATGACCTGGATGTCCGGGTTCTTGGCCTTGAGACCTTCGACGCAGCCGGTTGCGGTTCCGCCGGTTCCAACGGCAGAGACAACGATGTCGACCTTGCCCTGGGTGTCTTCCCAGATCTCTTCCGCGGTGGTCTTGATATGGATGGCGGGGTTGGCCGGGTTGGAGAATTGCTGGGGAATGAAGGAGTTCGGCGTGTTGGCGGCGATCTCTTCAGCCTTGGCGATAGCGCCTTTCATGCCCTTGGGGCCTTCGGTGAGGACCAGCTCAGCGCCGAGCAGAGCGAGGAGCGTGCGTCGCTCAAGGCTCATAGTCTCAGGCATCGTGAGGATGAGCTTGTAGCCCTTGGAGGCGCAAACGAAAGCCAATGCAATACCGGTGTTGCCGCTCGTGGGCTCGACGATAACCGTTTCCTCAGTGATCTGGCCGGCGGCCTCAGCGGCCTCGATCATGGCCATGCCGATACGGTCTTTCACGGAGCCGAGCGGGTTAAAGAATTCGCACTTGAGAGCGATGGTGGCATCGAGGCCTTCCGTCACTTTGTTGAGTTTGACGATCGGTGTGCTTCCGACGGTTTCGACGATGTTGTTGTAGATCTTTCCGTGAGCCATGAGGTTATTGCGGTTCGAAGTGAGGCCCGGTCTAGCCGGGGGAGTTTTTGCGTTCTAGGTGGTATAGCGAATTCAGGGGGGCTTGCAATCCGATTTTCCACCCCGAAACACGACAAAAAATCGCAGATAACCACTTGCGCATTTGTTTTTGTCCTCTAGCGATTACGGAAACGCCGAGACGCGTATCCAAACAGAAGAACACAAACACTGCCGAACCATGTCAGATCTAGTCCCAGAAGACGAAATCGAGGGCCTGCTCAAGAAGCTTCCTGAGTGGGATCACGAGGAGAAAGCAATCGTTCGGGTATTTGAATTCGACGAATACATGGAGGCGATCGATTTTGTGAACGCTGTCGCTGAAATTTCGGAGGATTCCGGTCATCACCCCGACATGGATATCCGCTGGTGCACCATCACGGTCAGCTCCACCACTCACGACGCCGGCGGCCTCACTGATGCCGACTTCGACGTCGCAAAGAAAATCGACACCCTCGTCGACTGATCGAGTGGGACGAGTTCCCGTTTTCCCGTCCCCGGAGGGATCGAAAAAGGCTTTTCCTCCAAGGGGGCTTTCGTTAGCGTCTTGCGCCATGACAAGACGCTTTCTCTATACCGCAATATTGGCTGCTTTTGCGCTGGTAGCCACCGGTTGCCGTGATGCCGGTCCTGCTAAGAAACGCTACGCTTACGTGACGAACGGTGTGGCTGAGTTCTGGACTCTGGCCGAAGCCGGTGCCAGCAAGGCCGGCACCGAGCTCGACGTGGACGTGAGCGTTCTCATGCCCGGTTCGCTGACCGACCAGAAGAACATGCTGGAGGATGCCCTCACTCGTGGCGTCGATGGAATCGCCGTGAGCCCGATCGATCCGGTGAACCAGACCGATATGCTGAACCGCGTTGCCGGCGCAGCTAACCTGATCACGCACGATTCCGATGCGCCGGATTCAGATCGAAAAGCCTACATCGGGATGGACAACTACGAGGCCGGTCGTCTCTGCGGTCAATTGATCAAGGAAGCGCTCCCTGAGGGTGGTGACATTATGATCCTGATCGGGCGTATGGAGCAGGACAATTCCCGCAAGCGCCGCCAGGGCGTGATCGATGAACTCCTCGACCGCCCCGGCGATTCCTACCGTTTTGATCCTCCCGGTGAAGTCATCAAGGGCGAGAAATACACCATCCTCGGAACACTGACGGACGGCTTCGACCTGGCCAAGGCGAAAGCCAATGCTGAGGATGCACTTTCGCGTCACCCTGACATCAGTGCGATGGTCGGACTGTTTGCCTACAACCCTCCTGCCATTATCCAGGCGCTGGAACAGGCTGGAAAGATCGGTGCGGTGAAGATCATTGGTTTTGATGAAGATGCGCAAACGCTTGCTGGCATCCAGTCTGGCGCCGTTCACGGAACCGTGGTTCAGAACCCCTACGAGTACGGCTATCAGTCGGTGAAGTTGCTCAACCAGCTGGCCAGCGGCGACGAATCGGCTTTGGCTGACGGTGAGTTCATCTCCATCCCGGGTCGCCAGATCAGGAAAGACACGGTTGATGCTTTCTGGGCAGACCTGAAGGAGAAGCTCGGTAAGGAGTAGACGCTAAAACTTGCGATTCAGTTCGGTTCGGACCCCGAAGCCCTTCTCGCTGTCTTCGGTGATCGAGCCAAAGCCACCCAGCGTCCAGATGAGGTTTTCGCTGAGCGACTGCTGATACTGCAGTGACAGCGCAAAGGTCACCGGATCGTCGACGGCGGAATCGTAGGAGCCGGCAGCTCCAACGGCCGCAAGCAACTGGCGGCGCTCCGCCGAGTCGAGGAAGTGCTGGTAGGAAATCTCGAAGCCGAGCTGGTCGCCTTTCTGTGCTTCGATGGCGGGGCCGTAGGTGCCGATGCCAACGGCACGCTGGAGCACGCTGAACCCGCCCAGTGGTCCTCCTGTTGCGGGGCCGCGAGCGGCAGAGGTGTAGTTGTCAATTTCTCCGAACATGCTCAGGGTCAGGACATCGTCGCTGTACTTCATCACTCGTGAGAGTTGATGGGTCAGCAACCAGCCGTCGGCGATGGCTTCGGATCGGGCACGCTGGCTGCTGAGGGCGAAGGAAGCGTTGACGCGAAAGTTGGAGTTCCAGTAGCCGAACTGAGCGAGGTGCCCCAGGCCAATGTAGCCACCGTCGCCACCAAGCGATTCGGATCCGGACACGTAGGCGGCGTCCGCTTCGATGGTTCGCTTGGGGTAGTCGAGATTGGCGGAGAGAGCGAGAAGGCGTCCACGCGAATCGCGAATGTTGTCGCCGCGGTGAAGTTCGTTGAAGCCAAAGTAGCCGGTGAGTCGTGTTGCCGAGGCCCCGAAGCTGAAAAGATTGTGTCGGGTCACGCCGAGCGCGTCCATGTCATCGAGCGCCATGATGCCATCCTGAAGAATGACAGGCTGGCGACCGATGGAGAACATGTAGTCGAGGTTGCGCGAATCGTCAGGGTCGAGATTCGGAAAGATCTCGTCGAAGACTCCTTCGAAGAAGAAGGTGGTGGGTTCGAAATTGAGACCGTTGGTGAATCCGTCATCAATCGCACCCGGGCCACCGGCGACACCGGTGAAAACCCCTTCCTCATCCAGTGGGCGGATCCCGAAAAGGAAACGTTCGGTGCTTGTTAGGTAAAGGTTTCCAAAAATGTCGAGTCGGTTGACCCACTCGTTGGTCCGAAGCCCGTCGGCTGCTTCGTAGCTCTGCAGTGCGGTTCGAAAGTTACCGAAGAGCAGAAACGAAGGGCGCCAGATCGCACCGGTTTTCAGTTCGATGCCTTCGTCAATGGCTCCGGGACTGAGGAAACGATCGGTTCCGAAGATGCTGCGCCGTTCCGGAATCTCGGTGGTGACGTCATCCAGTGACCGAGCCCGCAGCATTCCCTCTCTCTCCAGGTTTTCGGGAAAGAGTGCGTTGTCGATGACTTCATTGAGGGTTGCCTGTCGCGGTGCGAGATCTGCTCCGAATTCTTCGAAGGGGACAACCTCGTCGCTGAGGCCGAGCGAGTGAGAATGATCGAGAGCGCGGGGCTCGGCGGAAGGAGACGGCAGAGTGTCGCTGACCTCGATGTCTTCCAGCGGGATGAGGCGGTTGGGAGTATCACCCAGGGTGGTGTTGCAGAAACACCAGAGCCATAGGCACGCAACGGCGACCTCTGAGAGGCGCCGCGGGAGCTTGGTCTGTGGGATTGTGCTGCAACGGGAACGGGGCATAAATGATCACTCTCGGTTCTCCTCGTCTGGTGTGGGTTTGTCCGGTTTTGGTTTTGGTTTATCCGGTCTGGGTTTGGGGCGGGTTGATCCCGGGAAAAGTGAGAGACCGTCCGGAACACCTCCCGGCCAGAGCTCGGGCATGAGTGGCCCAAGTTCCTGGATCATGAAATCTTCGACTTCGGGATCAGATGAGAATTCGGTCTGGCGTCGCTTCAATTCTTCCTCCGGAGTGTGAGGGAAGGGGTAGTTCGCGACCGGCACATTGATGATTTCTCCTTCGGAAGGGGTGAAGTCGAAGTTGAGCCCGGGGGAAGGCTCGTTCGTGGAAAAGGACTTGGCCCAGATCGTGGTGGCTCCACCTTTACGCGTTCCATCAGAATCGACCTGATGACCGTAAGCGACACGCTGGGCAACTTCTTTCGCAGACAGATTCATGTCGAAGCCAACCGAGGAGATTTCCTTAATCAGGTTTACCGGAACCATCTGAGAGATCAGCTTGATATCGAACCGGTAGGGCCGGGCTCCGGAGAGCTGATTGTTGTCGATTTGATAGGACGCTTTCCTGAAACTGAGCGGGGGAATGGTGCGGAACTGCTTGCGGACGCCTCCGCCGCGACCGGTGTGCACGTTGGCGCGAGTCGGGGGACGAACAAACGGGTTCGGGTCGATGGAAGTATTGACCGCAAGGATCTGCTCTTTCTCACCACCGGCAAGGGTGCGGGCGACGAATTTGGACTGGAGGGAGAAGAGGTAGGGATCGGGGCGCCAGAAAAGATCCTGCTTTGTTCTCTGGAGGCCGACGCGTTCTTTCCAGGCGGTGGTCTCGAGCCACTGGCCGTCCTTGGGAGCGCTGGCGTGGACGTAAGCGGAGTGGAGATCTCTGAGGTCTCCGTTAGGATCGCGGTCGCCGGACTGGAAGATCTTGTTTCCGTTCGCGTCGGTCACGCTGACTTCAAGATACATGACCCGTTCGGCATCAAACCCGGTAGGGACGGCGTGACCGCTGGTGGCGTTATGGACGTTCACGTAGAAGTGAAGGCCCCGATCGTCGTCGCGGGTGACTTCGAGGGTTCCCAGCTGAAGAGCGCGACGCAGGATCCTGGTCCGTTCGACATGGGCCTGATTGAGGAGGTTGAAGTTTCGAGCGAGGATGAGGCGGGCTGCTTTCCGACGATACATGGCGGAGATGGGATCGTCCTTGTCTTCCCAGGGGAAACCGGTCCCGTCGAGAGCGCGGTGGCGGGCAGTCTCAGAGAGATCCTCTTCAAACTCCTCAGTTCCCCAGCCTTCCCACCAGCGGAAGTTGAGCCAGTCAGAATACACGTGCTTTCGGGCTTCGGCGGCTGCATTGCGAAGGTCGTCCTTCTCTCCACGCTCCCGGGCGGCATCGGCGTCACCGTCGAGAGACTTGAGATAAGCAACGAGTTCCTCTGCTTCGTTGGCGAGCGCGTCATTGAAGCGTGCCTTGTAAGTGAGGGAAGGAGCGTCGACTGAGTGTGGGAAGATACCGGGATGAACGATGCTGGTGTCCGGCCCGATGAACATGTGGTTGGTGCGCTTTCGCTCGCGGGTGGATATGCCTTCGCCCGGATCGTCGGGGGAGTTTCGAATTCGGGCTGCGGGTTCAAAACCGTAGTTGAGGTCGCGTCCGTCGCCAGCGAAGCGCTGATCCGAAGGCAGCACCGCGCCCGGAGTCTGGCTCATGTGGCAGTCCTGGCAGCTGGTGCCTTCCTTGGCGGCAGGCGAGTTTTTGAATTCGGTGAATGCCGATTCGAGGCGCATACCGGATGGGGAGTTCACATCGTGGCACATCGCGCACTGGCCGGATCGTGAAAGCACGGGGGACTTAATGGAGCTGCCGTGAACAATTTTTCCCCGCTCCTCATCGTCGGTCACGAGTCCGAGATCAGGATCGCTGATCGCGCTCTGGAGCTCTTCATTTCCGAGGGGGCCAAAAATCGGATCAGAGAGTGGACCGGAGGTAATGGAGATTCGACCACTGGTTGTGCCGTAGTCGCCGGAAACCCTGTGGCAGGAAATACAGGTGACTCCTTCCATGGAGGAAGGGGAACGAAGTAGGGCGCTGCCGTAAATATTGTGCTCCTCTTCCATGCCCACCGGCGTGTGGCAGCGAATGCAGAAATCGCCGTTCGTTCCACCGGTGCGATCAGTCACGAAAGCGTGCATGGAATTGAATACCGGACTTACCATGGCGTAGGCATGGGGCGAGACTGACCATTCCTTGTAGTGATCGGGATGGCACTGGGAACAGGTAATGGCCGAGGGGAACCTGTTCTCCTGTCGAAGGCTCTCCAGGTAGGTGCGGTGGGCTTCGTCAGCCTCCGTCGGTTGGTAGGCCGGTTTTTGATCTGCATCTTGTGCCAGAATGGGGTCGGCACCCAAAAGAATGAGTGAAAGGGCGCAGGCCCGGCTCATACATGATTTAAAGATGGGAAAAAAGAGGGACATTAAAGGGCTAAGAATGACTTTTTCATTTCTTGATTTTATTACTATTATGGTATTTGCATAAAATACAAGTTTAATGTATGCTGATTTTTCCAAAATCGTAACTATACCTCCATGCGCTTTTTTTTGACAGCTATGGTCATCACGGCATTTACGCCTTGTATGTTTGCCCAGCGTCCGCCGATGAAGCCGGTCGACGTGATTGGAGTGGATTCATGTGCCGAATGTCACGATGAAATGGTTGATTCGTGGCGTTCCTCTGTTCATGCCGAGTCATTCAGGACTCTGGTTTTGTCCGCCAAAGCCAAGGAGATGGCCAAGAAGCTTGATATTGCCCCGAGTGAGATTCCGATGAAAGCGAGCTGCGTTCGCTGTCATTTCACGCAGGAGTATCTTGCATCGATGCCACAGCCGACCGAGGCGGTCAGTTGTGAAAGTTGCCACGGGGAGGGATTCGACTGGATCGACCAGCATTACAAGAAGTCGATTTCGCGCAGCGAGCGGATCGAGCGTGCCGGAGAGCTTGGAATGATTCATCCGGGCGACACCTTCAAAGTGACGCAAACCTGTTATGAGTGTCATGTCATTGACGACGAGCAGCTCGTGAACCTCGCCGGACACCCTGCCATGAGCGAAGACTTCGAGATTTTGTCATGGTATTCCGGAGAGGTGGCGCACAATTACCTGGTCCAGGAATCCGGAAGAGCGACAAAAAGGCATTCCGAAACATTGCAGCCGGTTCCGCAGGAACGCCGCAGAATGCTCTACCTGACCGGAAAATTGCAGCACGTGGCTTTCACCCTTCGCGCCATTGCCCGAGCCAAGGACCCGCCGGTGGATCGTGAGGGGCGGTTTATTGAATTGCCCGATGGGAACTACACCTACGCGGTTCAGCATGCAGTCCAGCTTCGCAGGCTCGAACTTGATCTGAAGAAGGTGCTGCACCAGGTAACCATTCCACAATACACTAAGACGATCGCTATTCTTCGGGGCTTGAATTTGAAGACTGGGAACGGTCGCGAAATGGAGCTGGCGGCAATGCAAATCGGTCAGCAGGCGCAGGTGTTTACCGAGAAATACTCTGGCGGAGAGTTTGGTGAGATTGATCCACTGCTCGCTGAATTGCGGCCAAGATACTCCGAACACTATGCAGCAATTGTCAAGGCGCTTGAAATTCGAAAACTTGCTGAATCGCAATCCAGCGGTGCCTCGGATGAAGAGGCCGGTGCTGAGCAGGCGGGCACCACTGACAGAGTCGAGTATGTTGATGGCGGAGATGAGGGTTCTTCTGAAATCGAGGAACGGATGGAGGAAGCGACGATCGATGGCGCTCGCGTTGGGCAGTAGTTGCTGTGAATTCAGGCTTCGCTAAAACGCGTTGCGTTCTATTCCACTGGGATTTTGCGAGTTTCTCCACCGCGTTCTGAAACTACGCAGTGTTCCGGCTCGATCGTCTCCAGTTTGAAGAGGCTGTCCGGTTCAAGGTCGAGGGCAAAGGTCTTGCCCTGCTCAACCGAGAGTAATTCTCCTGATCCGATCGGGAGACGCAGTTGAGCGGAATGAATGGCCGGAGCAACGGTTTTTCCCTTCGGGAGTTCGACGGGCTCGTTCTTAATTGTGAAAAGCGCTGTTACCGCCTGATCAGAAATCGTGACTACTTCGAAAAGCTTGTCTTCGGTGGTCTCGCCTTCCGAGAGCAAGTCAGTTGAGCGAATGCGGCCGTTGTTATCGTATCCGTTGAGCTGAGCGGTCGCTGGATCCGGGCGGGCCGCGTAGCGGACGGGGTAGTGTGCCTGGCTCGAGCCGAGGTATTCCATCTTGTGAAGGTAGGAAGGGCGTGAGTCGGCGAGAACAGGCGAGGTGTTGGCCAAGAACTCTTCCCGGTTAGTGAATCCGTCACTGTCAGTGTCTGTCAAAGGTAAAGCGCCGTTGAGGAAATCCAGGCCATGCTCACGAACCCAGGCATTTGGGAACTCGGTGAAGACTGAGTTGTCATCGTTCTCCGGATTGAGAAGTCGACCGTCTTTTTCGAGAATGACAACGGAACGAAACAACGGGATCGACTGGTCCCGGATCTTCGGATCCGTCCACAGGTAGTTGTGCTGTAGAAGGTTCGTAGGGAGATCGGTATTTTCGATTTCGGCAGATTCGGATCCCAGGTGGGCCTCAACGAAATGAGGGATTGCGAATGAGACTGCAATCAAGGTGGTGACGAGGAGAAGCAGATCCGGTCGCAGGGATCGTTTGGCACGGTACCCGTTGAGGCTGAGGATGCGTTGCGATCGTGACAGGGTGCCGGTTCCCCCGAATTCCAAAGAGGCCGAAAGTCGGAGTTCTTCCGCCTGGGTCAGGGCGGAGAGGTAAGTGCCGGGGGACTGAATGGCCGCCAAAGCAATGTCGTCGCAGGCAGCTTCGCGTTCCCGCTCGATCTGGCGGCTAATCCAGCGGACTCCGGGATTGAAGAAGAGGAGTGCCTCAATGAACGAGACGAATGCCTGGACAAGGAAGTCCCGCCGGGCAATGTGAGCGAGTTCATGGACGAGGATCGCGTCGAGATAGTGAGCCGGCATGCCGGTTGCCATCGATGTGGGAAAAACAATGACAGGGCGAAGCCAGCCGAAGGTCATCGGACTTTTGATACGCTGACTCATAAGTAACTTCACGGGCCGGCGGATAGACAGTTGATTGCCAAGAGCATCCATCCGGGCGTGAAGATGTCGGTTTGGCAGGGTGGGAGCGAACCTGGCCAATGAAGAAAGTCGGGAACTGGCGAGGAGATTGCGGGAGGTGAAGATGGCCAATCCAGCGATCCAGGAGGCAAAGAGCCAGGGCGCCGGAAACGAAAGTTCCATGGAAGTTGCGGATACGGTGGGCGCGACAGCCGCGAGGACTGGAGAGGCGGCGTGGGACGCCACCGGAACAAAGCTCCAGACCGCGGCAACGACGAGGGCCACCGAAGCAAGATGACATCTCACGGCGGCGTAGCGAGATGGCGTCAGAAGTAGCAATGCCTTGAGAGCGAGGGCGACGAGAGCGGCCTTCCACAGGGAGTGAATCAGCAGTTCGGACATCGTGTGGGAAATGACTTCTACGGGGGTATTCATTTCTTTCCTTTCTTTTGTTCGAGTTCTTCGATCAGTTGCTTGAGCTGCGTCAGCTCGTCGGGGGAAGCCTGGCGGGAGGAGAGGGCCTGCATGGCAAGGCGTGTCGTGCTTCCGCCAAAGATGCGATCAGCGACCTCAGCGACGACGTGACGCTGCATGGTTTCGGGAGGGTGTTTGGCCGAATAGCGGTGGGAACGTTCCGTTTCGTCCCGTTCGACAAGCCCCTTTGCGTGCATGAGTTGGAGCAGCTTCAGGGCTGTGGTGTAGCCAACCTCTTTCTGCCGTTCCCGGCTCAGTTCACCGGCTACCACCCGCACGCCGCAGGGGCCGTGTTCCCAGAGGATCCTCAGGATGGAGAGTTCTGATTCTGTTGGTTTCGGCAGCTTCTTCATCCTGGAAATGATTAAACCACGAAAAGTTTCGTAGTGTCAACGAAACTTTTCGTAGATATGAGGAGAAGGATTTTTAGTCTGCTATGACCGCTGACGAAGTGTGGCGGAATGCTACATCAATTGAAATGGGGAGAAGCGAATTTTGCCCTCCTCGTCGAGGGGGACAGCCGTGATGTGGTTGGAGATGTATTCGAAAATCTCTCCGGCATCTTCTCCGATGTAGGTGAAGGGATCCTTCTGGTCCTTCGTGTAGATCAGGACCGAGGTGAAGCTCATTTGAATGGCGGTAAGCTTCTCTTTCGGAATGATGACATATTCATTGCTGATGCCATCGCTGATGCAGATGGGGTTTTCGAATTCGGCCATTGGGGTAAAGTGGTGGGGTGGGGAGCACTCCCACCTTTTTTACCCGAGTCCTGCCGATTTGACTTCCCCCTAAATATGATGAGCCGGGAAAAGGATTTTGGCGAATGTCAGGCCCCCAGGCGC
>JABSSQ010000513.1 GCA_013213905.1 Verrucomicrobiales bacterium
GCAAGATCGGCATGGAGATCGCCCTCGACTTCGCGATCAACTGCTCCCCCGATCATCCCTACGTCGCCGAGCATCCCGAGTGGTTCTACCGCCGCCCTGACGGTTCCATCAAGTACGCCGAGAACCCTCCCAAAAAGTACCAGGACATTTACCCGCTCAACTTTCACTGCGATGACTGGAAAGACCTCTGGAAAGAACTCCGTGACGTGGTTCGCTTCTGGGTCAAACAGGGCGTTCGCATCTTCCGTGTCGACAATCCGCACACCAAGCCGGTCACTTTCTGGGAATGGCTCATTTCCGAAATTCACGAAACTGATCCGGACGTCATCTTCCTGAGCGAAGCGTTCACCAAGCCGAAGATGATGCAGGCGCTGGCCAAGGTCGGCTTCACCCAGAGCTACACCTACTTCACCTGGCGCGAAACGCGCGAGGAGCTGATGGACTACGTCACCGAGCTGACCAAGGGGCACATGCGGGAATATTACCGCGCCAATTTCTGGCCCAACACGCCGGACATCCTCCCCTACCATCTGCAGAACGCCGGTCCCGCCGCTTTCAAGATCCGGGCCGCACTCGCCTCCCTGCTTTCTTCCTGTTGGGGCATGTATTCCGGCTACGAGCTTTGTGAAAACGCCCCCCTTCCAGGACGCGAGGAATACCTCGACTCAGAGAAATATCAGCTCAAGACCCGCGACTGGGATGGCCCTGGAAACATTAAGGCCTTCATCACCCGGCTCAACCAGGCGCGTCGCGACGTCCCGGCATTACAAAGCTACGCCAACATCGACTTCATTCCGGCCGACAATGACCAGATCATCGCCTTCCACAAGTGGTCAGACGACGAGTCCAGTCGCGTGATTGTCGTGGTCAATCTTGACCCTGAAAACCGCCAGGAATCCAATATCCATCTGCCTTTGGAGCAAATGGGCATCCCCTGGGATTACGAATTCGAGGTAGAAGATGTGATCTATGAGGAGGTCTACACATGGCGTGATTCCACCAATTTCGTGGCCCTTGACCCACGCACGAAGCCAGTCCACGTATTGAAGGTCAGGAAATCGTAATTCCCAGCCCCGATATCCTGTCATCCACAGGAACCCGTTCTCCCCATCTATGCGTCAGCGCTTTATCACGTTTGCCGTTTTCGGTCTTATTCTCGTCATCATCGGCGAGTGGAATCTCAAGACACGAAAAATCGCCCCTCTTGCTTCCCTGGACAAGAACTGGCTGGAATTCTGCATCGGCAATGCCGGAGACAGTATCGCCAATCCCGCGGTCACCGTCATTCGCATCACCGACGACTACGAACCTCTCAGCATCGGGGAAGACCAGCCAGCCGCAGCCGACGGCAAGCTCTCACGCCTCGACTTCGCCACCATCCTCGGCTTTGTCGGCAAGCTGGATCCCAAGTCGGTTGCCTTTCTTCCGACACCGGCCTTTGACGAGAGCCTCGTTCTCAACCAGACCGATATCGTCCCGCTCAAGGATGCAGCGATGCAACTCCCCCGCTTTCTCGGGGCTGCCAACGTCACCGATGAATCGACCAACAAGGCCCAGCAGAAGCCCTTAAACTTTCAACCCATCCAGGTTGAGGGAGACCCGGCGAACCTGCTCGCCTTCACCCGCACTCTTCGTTTTCCGGATCCGCAAATCCTCGCCAACGCCGACCCGGCTTTCAAAAACATTGAGTCAGCCACCGGCCTGACCAGCGAGGGCGAAATCCGCATACCTCTCGTTGCCAGCCACGATGGACAGGTGGTCCCTTCTATCACCCTCGCAGCGATTGCCAATCACGCCGGGATCGCTCTTGATCAAGTGACTCTCGATCTCTCGGGAGCTTCCCCCGTGATCCAACTGGGTGAGCTGCAGACCATTCCGGTCGAAGCCGACGGCACCTTCATTCTGCCTCCCGCCTCCGGTCTTGGACGCGAACTGACCGGCCTCCAGAAAAACGAGGCGGGCGAGATGGAGGAAGTCTATCACCTCACCAGCCTCACCGTCGACGAACTGGCCTACACCGGTGAAGCCGAAGACGAAGTGGCCAAGCGCATCCTCGCTGACTTTCAGGGCAAATTTGAATCCGTCAGCAACAACCTGATCGTCATCGGATTTGATCGAAACAACGATCGCCGATTCACCACGGCTTACGGCGAAGTGCTTTCCGAAACGATGCTGCTGGCCCGCACCATGGCAACGATCCAGAGCGGCCGCTTCATCGATCAATGGTCCATGGCCGGCCGAATCTTCGGAGTCCTCGTCATTGCCGCGATCGCATTTTTCCTCTTCCGCTTCTCCAAGCGAAAGTTCCTTCCTCTATGCTTTGTCGCAGCCCTGATCTACTTCGCGATGAACGTGATCATCTTCCGGAGCAGCCTGAGCTGGACCTCGCCCTTTTCGGCTTTCGCCCTCTTCGGCCTGATGTTTTTGGTCGGACTGGTGCTCTCGGGTGAGAACAAGCCCGCAGCCACATCCACTGAGGACTAGTATTCCTCGTCGATCAGGAAGTCATCATCCCCTTCACCAAACGGCTCCTCGTTCGCAAGATCGAGGACTGCCTGCACCAAGGCAGGGACGTTGTGAGGATTCGCTTCGGCGTCCACTTCGTAGCCGTTTTCTACGAGCGTGCTCGAAGTCACCGGCCCGATGCTCGCGATCATGGTCTCGTCAGGAATCGACAAGCCAAGATCGAAGAAGCCTTCCACCGTCGATGAACTGGTGAAGGTGATGATATCGGCACCGTCGTCCTTAAACTTCTGTACCGCTCCAGTCGGGTCGGCCGTCTCGGACTCCGTCTGGTAGGCAATCGCCTCGTCGAGAATCACACCGGCCTCATTCAAGCCCTTGGAAAGCACATCCCGGGCACCCTTGGCGCGCACCCAGAGCATGGTCGTGTTTTCAATGGATCCGACTTCTTCCTGGAAAGCCTTCAAAAGCCCCTCGGCAACATGCTCCTTCGGCATCAAGTCGGTGGCCATGCGGTATTCCTTCAGTTTCTCCGCAGTGCCCGGCCCAACTGCAGCGATGCGGCAACCTCCGATCGCGCGGGCGTCGTCACGAATCAGGTCGAACGCGCGGAAGAAATATTCCACCGCGTTTGGACTCGTGAAAATAATCCAGTCGTAGGTATGGCACTCGGCCACACAATGAGCAAACTCGCGGGCATCATCACCTTCGGACTGGCTGATGCGAATTGTCGGCATTTCGGAAACATCGGCTCCCATGGCGCGCAGATCGTCCTTCAACTTGCTGGCCTGCTTGCGGGTCCGGGTCACCACGACGCGCTTGCCGAGCAAAGGTCGCTTCTCAAACCAGTTGAGCTTCTCCCGGCAATTCAC
>JABSSQ010000514.1 GCA_013213905.1 Verrucomicrobiales bacterium
ACGGCAAGGTTGAAATCGAGCTCGGGAATGCGGGCGAGATGACAAGAGTTCATGTTGTTGCGACGCGGTTCCTTCCTGAAAAGAATTTGTTTCGTGAAATAGGCGGGGGGCACCGCGTAGGTTCCATCGTCGTGTCGCGGGGATCTAATGAGTCTCGTTATGTTTCCGGGCGGGATATTGGTGAGGAGTACCGCTACATCCTGGAGCGCCGCGGGGCGACAAAGTTCCCCGGGAATCTGATGACTCGTCCGGGACTGTTGCTTAATCCGTGGGAACTCAATGACACGGACACCGAAATCAAGACAGCCAGGAAAGGCGAAGACTATGATCCCTCCGAAGAAATGGAGAAGGCGAAACGCCGGGAAGGTGCGGCAGATTCTTTTGCCGATGTTGGCGGTGGTGGTGTGCCGAATCTTTCTCGCAACCTCAACTTCCTGCGTCAGCAGGGTATTGTGATCACTAACCTCGAGGTAGGAGAAGACGGGCGAATTGAGATCGACAGGAAGGATCTGGGCGATCGTCAGCATGTCCATGTGCTTGCTGTTGATGCCTACAACACAGCCTATGCCCAACTCCCGCTCAGCGAACCCGACGGCGGCACCGAGTTCCGCGACCTGCGTTTACGCAATACCCTTGATTTGGAGAAGTCATTCACCCAGCGTCGCAACGTGACGCTCCTTCAAGAGGAGGAAACCCTGACAATCAACGATCTTCGTTCTGCCGAGTTGCAGACCTATGACACCATTAGCCAGGTTTATGATGCTCTTGTGGCTATCAATCCCAACCAGGACTTGCGCGATCTTCGGCTCCTGATGAATTGGCCGGAATTAAACGGTGAGACCCGTCGGGGGCTCTACTCCGAATATGCGAGCCACGAATTGAACTTCTTTTTATCACGAAAAGATCCTGAATATTTCGAGGCGGTGGTGGTGCCTTACACGGCTAATAAGAAGGATAAGACCTTCATCGACAGGTATTTGCTGGATGACGATCTCAGTTCGTATCTCGCTCCGTGGGAATACAGCCGTCTCAATATTGTCGAGCGCATCCTGCTTTCACGTCGAATCGGTGAAGAGGAGTGGCGCAGGACCGCAGATCATGTCTTGAGCCTGCACGAATTGATTCCTCCGAACCCGGTGGGCCGGGCCGAGGTGTTCCGTCACGCTTTAAGAGGATTGAATGCCAGTTCCGGTTCTGGAGGATCATTGAACATGGGCATGGTGGATGCCTTTGCTTTGGCCTCGTTTGGCGGGGGCGGAGCCGCAGCAGCCGACCCATTCGCTGATCCGGTGGAGCCAGCGCGAATGAGCGTCATGCGAAGAAAGTCAGTGCCGGGTCAGGCAGAGGGGCTCGCAGCTGAAGCAAGCGATTACGTGGCAACTCGGCAAAGGTTGAGAGGAGATTCGAGTTCGCTCAGTGTGATGCCGCAGTATTCATCCGCACCAGCTGCGCTGGCGATTTCTGCGGACGTAGCGAACCTGCGTCAGCAGGGGAAGCAACAGGCCTTGTTTGAGAAACTGGAGTCCACCAAGGAGTGGGCCGAAAACAACTATTACAATCTGCCCATTCACCAGCAGAATGCGGAACTCGTGCAAGTGAATGAGTTCTGGAAAGACTACGCAGAATGGGGCGGAGACGGCGGGTTCTACTCCAGGGAGTTCCCTGTCGCGAGCGGCAGCTTCACTGAGATCATGTTCGCGCTGAGTGTTCTGGATCTTCCTTTTGAATCTCAAGAGCACGAAGTGACCGTTGAAGAGTCAGTGCTGAAACTCACGGCCGCATCACCGGTGGTGATCTTCCATGAAGAGATCCAGGAGACAAAGGTCTCGGAGGAGGAAACGCCCATTCTTGTGAGCCAGAATTTTTTCCGAAACGATGACCGCCATCAGTACGTGGATGGTCAGCAGTTGGATAAATTCGTGACGAGGGAGTTTCTCACCGGCGTGGTCTATGGTGGCCAGGTCGTTGTGACCAACCCGACGTCATCGGCGCACCTGCTTGATCTCCTCGTGCAAATTCCGGCCGGGGCAATCCCTGTGAGCGGAAGTGACTATACCCGATCATATCCGCTGAATCTGGGGCCATTTTCAACCGAGCGCCACGAGGTCTTCTTCTACTTTCCGAAGGACTCTGGAGACACGGCGTATGATGTTTACCCGGTTCAAGTTGCGAAGAACGAGAAAATCATCGCCTCAGGAAAAGAGGCAACGTTCAAGGTGGTGGATCAGCTGACGCAGTTTGATGAAGCGTCCTGGGAATACCTGTCACAATTTGGAACGGAGAAGGAAGTCCTCGACTACCTGGCACAGAACAACCTTCAGCGCCTCGACTTGAGCCGAATCGCATGGCGCGCGAAAGAGAATGTCGACTTCTTCAAGCAGGCCACCAAGGTGATCTCTGAGCGCCATGCCTATAACCAGATTCTCTGGAGCTACGGTATCTACCACAACCTGGTGGGGCAGGCTCAGGAGTTTCTGAAACATCGTGACGGGTTCCTTCGTCAATGTGGCGGCGCGATTGATAGTGAGTTGGTGAGTCTTGATCCTGTCGAACGGCATTGGTACCAGCACCTCGAGTATTCGCCCGTGGTGAATGCCCGGACTCATCAGTTGGGACGGGAACGAAAAATCCTCAATGATCGGTTCCGAGAGCAGTATAACGCTTTCCTAAAGGGCTTGTCTTACCTGCCGGAGCTGTCCTCCGAGGATCGATTGTCAGTAGCAGGTTATCTCTTTCTCCAGGATCGCATCGCCGAGGGCTTGAGCTGGTTAGAGTCGGTTGAGCCCGACGAAGTTGAGGAACGGCTTCAGTATGACTACCTCGTTGCCTACGCGGCTCTCTTTGAGGAAAAGCTGGGAGTAGCCCGCCGGATTTCGAATCAGTATGCGGGTCACCCTGTGGATCGCTGGAGAGCGATGTTCGGGAGCATGGCGAAGCGTTTGAACGAAGTGGAAGGAGCCGAGGAAGAAGATGAAACACGTGAACAGAAAATGGACCGCCTTTCTGCTTCTGATTCGTACTTTGAACTGACTGCGGAGGGGCGTGAAGCCAAGGTCGGCTACCGAAATCTTGATGAAGTTACGGTGAATTTCTACGAGATGGATCTCGAGTTTTTGTTTTCGAGTCAGCCCTTCGTGTCCGGTGGTGAAGGACAGTTCAGTTACATCAAGCCTAATGCCTCGGTGACGATGGAACTGCCAGGTAAAGACGGGAGCGTGATGATCGAGATGCCGGAGGCGTTCGCGAAAAAGAATGTGCTGGTTGAAGTGGTTGGTGACGGCAACACGCGCTCGGTCGCGATTTACTCGAATGCCCTCAAGGTGCAATTTTCAGAGCGATACGGTCGACTCGCGGTGATGCACGAAGACAACGGGAAACCTGTTTCCAAAACTTACGTCAAGGTTTACGCGCGGATGAAGGACGGGAATGTTCGCTTCTTCAAGGATGGCTACACTGATTTCAGGGGTGAGTTTGACTATGTCAGCCTCAATACCAATGAGCTGGATCACGTGGATGAGCTGAGCCTTCTCGTGATGAGTGACGAGCACGGTTCGCTGGTTCGCGAAGTGTCCCCGCCACAGCGATAGTGCGGGAGATCACTGATCCGTGGTCAGGAATCTCCGCAGCATCCCGGTGAGAGTTTCGATTCCCCAGTGGAATCCGGTCTCCGGGATGCGCTCGTCGTCACCGTGGAACAGGGTGGCGAAATCGATTTCTTCGGGCAACTGGAGCGGGTAGAAACCGTAGCAGTGGGCGCCGAGTTTCGCGTAGTTTCGACTGTCGGTGAATCCGGGGATGATCGAAGGCATGACGTGACTGCCGGGATCGGCCTGCTTCAAGGTCTCGACCATCTCGCGGTAGAGTGGCGTGTCAGAAGTGAATGTCACGGGCGGGGACTCCTGAATCACCGTGAACTTGTAATTCTCGCCGAGAACCGGGCGAACAATTGCGGTGAGTTCTTCGATAAGGGATTCCGCTGTCTGACCCGGCGCGAGTCGACCGTCAATGTCGACTGAAGCGCTGCCGGGTATGGTGTTAATGGCAGGACTTCCTGCAAGGCAGGTAGGATTGGCTGTGTTGCGAAGCACGCCTTCGACCGTGGCGCGCTTGCTCGGGCTGGCGACGGCGTAAGGGAGTAAACGAGGTCCCCAGAAAGGATGCAGGAGGAGAGGGGAAAGCTTGTGGGCAATTCCGCCCTCCGGCTCGGTAAAGCCGCGGACGTAGCGTTCTGCCTCCGGGCTGGGGTGCCAGGGCAATTGGGTGGAGCCAATCGCTTCAATCGCTTTGGCCAATGACACCACAGCGTTGTCCTTGAGTGGGAGTGAACTGTGGCCGGGTTGCCCCTCCACGGTGAGCCTGAGCCAGGCGACACCTTTTTCAGCGACCTGGATGGAATAGAAGCGCTGCCCGTGCTGGTGAATGGTGAAGCCGCCGACTTCGTTAATGACGTACTCGGGGTTGTCGCCGAGCAGATCAGGGCGCTCATCGACGAGCCATTCCGATCCATGTCGGGTGCCGGCTTCTTCATCGCAGACAGCGACAAAAATCACATCGCGATTGATAGGAAGCTCCTCTCTGACGAGTCGCGTGAGCGCGGCCAGTCCCATCGCGGCAAAACCCTTCATGTCGATGGCACCGCGTCCCCAAATATATTCGCCATCGTGATGCCCGGAAAAGGGCGGGTGAGTCCAACGTGCAGGATCAGCGGGAACGACGTCAAGGTGGCAGCTGAGAACGAGGGGACGCTCCGTTCGCTTGGCGGGATCAGCAGACCATTTGGCAACAAGGTTGGGCCGTTCAGAATGAGGACCGACGACTTCGGGGTGCAACCCCAGTGAGCGGCAATGGCGCGCCACGATATCGGTGGCCTCCCGTTCATTTCCGGGAGGGTTGGTCGTATCAACGCGGAGCAGGTCCTGGAGCAGTTGAGTGGCCGCTTCGAGTTCCTCGGCGGGAAAATCCGGCGCAGCCATGTCAGAAGCGGAACCTGCGGGAGGACCGTGCATTACTTTTTGAACCCTGTGGATCTGGACCCGCCGAGGTAATCCCGTTCGAACATTTTGGCGGGGTAGTTGCCGAGTTTCACATTGCTGAAGCTCAGTGTGATGGTCCGGGAAGAATCGCTGATAGCCATCTTGGACAGAAAAGGTCGGCCGTTGGCGGTGTTGTTGTACTCCATGGTGGAGGTGCGCAGCAGAGTGCCTGACTTGGCGTAAAACTCCGCCTTCTTGCCCAGGTTCGCACCCGTGGTGACCCAGTATTTGATCTGGGCGTAAGTGTCAGTCAGTGAATTTGACTTCATCGTGTAGACGGTCGCGGCTTCGCCATTCAAATCGCCAGGCTCAGCGCTGACAACTTTGTAGCCTTCAACGAAACTGGTGGAAGCGATGTCGCCGATGGCAGCGTCGCCGGAAAGTCGCTGGCGCTTGGAGACGGAAACCGGTCGGCTCAGGCCCGGCTTCCAGAACCACATGTTGCCCTTGGCTTCTGCCAGGTATTTGCGGCCCTTAGCCTCCTCCGGTTCGAGCACTTCGGCGTAGATCTTTCCGTTCTGAGAGGTGGCAACGAAACGGGCGTCGTTAGTGCCTGAGACACTTACCGTCCACTGGACGCCATTGTTGCCTGTCATGATACCGCGAGCCTGTTCTGCTTCCTTGAGGGCAGCATCATCCGACAGGGCTGGCATAGCGAGCAGGGAGAGGCAGCAGATCGCGAGAGGGAGGTGCTTCATGTGATTTGGAAAGTTTAAACGTGGCCCAGCGAATTCACAATACTTTGCTTGGCGGCCCGGGTTGCCGGGGCAATCGCAGCCAGTGAAGTGAAGATCACAAGTAGGACGAACGTGAGAAGAAGGTATTCGGGGCGGAGGTGGATTTCCCAGACAATCTCGCGGGCGGTGACGGGTGGCGCCCAGGTCGGTTTGATCGTTGCGATCAATAATGAAAATCCGACGGTGACAATGAGACCGGTGATGGCTCCGATCACGCCGAGAAAAGCACTCTCGATTCCGAAGAGACGCACCACGCCGGGACGTTTCAATCCGATGGCGCGAAGCGTTCCAATTTCGCGGGTTCGCTCGACCACCGCCATTCCGATGGTATTCAGCACCGACATGATAACGATTACGGCGATGATAACGAAAACGAGTCCGAAGATGATGTCGAACATGCGCTTCGTTTTGAGGTAAAGGCGGGACACCTTGTACCATGGGATGACTTCCCATTCACTTTCCGGCAGCGCCGCCTGGATGGAGGCCACGACCGCATCGGTGTCGTCGTCGTTCTTCAAGAGGACCCGGACAGAACTGACACCCTGCGTGTCATAGAGGATCTGTCCGAGCTCGAGTGGCATGAACGTGTAGTGATTATTCAGCGCTTCGGCAGCGACGTCCTTGATTTGCACGATCTCGGCGTCCATCGCGTTCATTTGACCGTGGATGGTCGGGGCCATCAGAATGACACTTGCCCCGAGCTCGAGTTTGAGATTTTCCGACATGCCTGGGGCCACCGAGATACCGAAAGGATTGTCATCGGTGATGGCAGCACCAGTCTGGTTGGGGCCATCGGCACTCTTCAACGCGGTGGAGCGTGAGAAGATCGTTTCGCGCTCGGAGGGGACCATGGCCTGGCCAAAGAAATAGCCGGGATTGCCCTCGTAATCGAGATTACCGGTAACTTCGAGCATCCCGGCTGCGAGATCGATGCGTTCGTCTTTCGACGCGATGGTTTTGATGTTTTCGAATTCCTCCGCTGAAATGAGATAGGCCGCCGGATCGGAACCGCCGTAGTCCCTGGCTCCCTTTTTCCAGATCTGGATGTGACCGTTGATCTGCTCGTAGATGTGGGCTTCCTGGATGCTGGCAAACATGTAGCCGGCGAACCCCGCAAAAATGTTGGTCGCGGCATAACCAAGGGCCACCGCAGCAATCGTCGTGATCGAACGACGGGCGTTTCGTAGCAGGTTTCTGAGCGCCAGGGAGATCCAGTTCACAGGTCAGGAAATAGGGTCGGGCTATCCTTACGAGTGGAAACTGGGTGGCTCAAGAGACATTTCGCCCGAACCATGCCTGCACAGCCGGTTTCTTCCAGAAATGAAGGAGGGGAAGGCTGAGCGGGACGAGAACCACGGTGGTGACGCCCATCAGGATCAGGGCGAATCCGATGACCCAGGCGCCGGGGCGGGGCGGCAGAGATTGGCCGAGGAGAGTGGGCAGAAAGAAAAGGACACCGAGGACGAGAACCATGGTTCCAAACACGTTGGCCTGCATCGGCTCCATGCCCAATTCCTCCGGCGGCGTGACGAGGATGGCAATTCCGAGGCCGGCCACCGCGAGATAGAGCAGGGACAGCAGTCCGCAGAAAGCTCGAAACCAGAGGATGGTGTTGGGCATGGAATTCACGACTTGGAAAAGAGCGATGCGAACTTCTGATAGGTTCGTCGGCAACGGGCCAGGAAAACGAGACGACTTCGCCGGGTGGCGAGGATTTCGAACAGTTTTACCGTGAGCCAGGCAATCACGAGGACGCCGACAAAGACAGGGATCGCATAGGCTTCGTAGAGCCGCAACCAGTCGAAGACGACCTCGCCCATCTTGAAGGAGAGAATCACGAGGATCACTGCGGACAGCATTCCCGCGATGGCCATGAAGATGGTGAAGCGCAGGAACGGGTAGTTCAGCACTCCCGCCGCTGCGTAAATCGGAAGGCGGGATCCGGGGAGGAGGCGGGAGGAAAAAATCAATTTGGCCCCATTCTGGCGAAAGAGCTCCTCAGCGTGGTGAATCTGGTGCTCTTTGAGGAACCACCGGAACGGGGGGCGGCGGAGCAGGGCAATTCCACCGATTCTCCCGAGAACGTAAAGTGCGACATCACCAATAAAGATTCCAAGGAACGCGGCAATGATGGCCCAGCTGACGGTGAGAGCATCGCGACTCGCGAGCATTCCGGCGGCAATGCAGGCGAGGTCTTCGCTGATCAGCGTGCCGACTGCGATAGCAGTGACCTTCTGCCACAAGGGTAGGGTGTCGGTTGCCTCGAGCCTTTCCAGCCAGTCAGCACTGCTCTGACAGCCTGTCAAAAGACAAGCGGTCAGGCAAAGGACAACGAGTCCAAAGAGGCGCTGGCGGGTGCGGGGCATGGGACAGTTTGGCCGAACTCCTCAAGGTAGTTGAGGGTTGGGTCTGTTTCGAGGAATCATTTCGCTGCGAAGCCTGACGATCTCAACGCTTTTTCTTCCAAATTAAAGGGGGAGAAAGCGCCTGCCGGCCGTGATTGGCTGGCAGGAATTCATGATGAAAAGCATCGGATCCAGGCTTCATTTTTTGACCGGATTCAAGAGGGTTGAGTCACCGTATCAACGGGGTAGGGGCGAAATTCACTGGTGATCCGGTAAGTGGGACGACTATCCGCTTGCTTTGGGGGGCGGTATTATGCGATGAACCGCAGCATGGATGAAACCTCCGGAAGCGCATCCGCTAACGAAGTCAAAGAGATCCTCGCCAGGGCCCGTGCCGAAGTGGCGAAAGTCATCATCGGGCAGCAGGAAGTTGTCGATTTCTCCCTCATTGCCATTTTCACGGGAAATCACATTCTCCTCGAAGGGGTGCCGGGAGTGGCTAAGACCTTGCTCGTGAGGACTCTTGCCAAGGTCCTGGGAACAGATTTTTCGCGGATCCAGTTCACTCCGGATTTGATGCCCTCTGACATTACCGGAACCAACATTTTTAATCTGCAGGAAGGCGAATTTCACCTGGTCAAAGGGCCTATCTTTACGTCCTTTCTGCTAGCGGATGAAATCAACCGGGCTCCGGCCAAGACCCAGTCTGCGCTGTTGCAGGCGATGCAGGAGCGGCTTGTCACGATTGACGGGGTGACGCATGAGCTGCCGAACAACTTTACTGTTTTCGCCACCCAGAACCCGATCGAATACGAAGGGACCTATCCTTTGCCTGAAGCCCAGAAGGACCGCTTTCTTCTTCGGGTCGAAATGGATTACCCGGGTGAGGAAGAGGAGAAGCAGCTCGCTCTGCAAAGCCTCGGCCAGGAAACTCCCGAAAAGATTCTCGAAAGCGACGCGATTCAACCGGTTCTGACCACAGAGGGAATCGCAACGATGCAGGCGGCGCTCGAAGGGATCACGATGAAAGAAGAACTCGTCTCTTACGTCGTCGAGTTGATCCGGGTTTCCCGCGAGACGGACAGCATCCAGGTTGGAGCTGGACCGCGAGCGACCAAGGCTCTGTTACTTTCCAGTCGGGCCTTCGCGGCAATTGAGGGGCGTGATTATGTCACCCCGGACGACATTCGGTTGATGGCCTATCCCGTCCTGTCTCACCGAATCATTCTTCGGCCTGAATACGAGATCGAGGGCATGACGGTTCGGGAGGCGGTGAATAAGCTGCTGGAGTCAGTTGCGGTTCCCCGGTAGACGGCATGCGTCTCGTGCCCAACATCACCTTTCTTTGGGCAGCGTTGCTGGCTGTGGTTCCGGCGTTCACGCTGATCGTCTATGACGACGGATTTCTCGGTTGGGCTGGCGTTGTCGTTCTGGTCGTGGTCGCTTTGCTGGCCGCACTGGATGCGCTCCTGTCGAGGAAACGTCTCGATCCCGTTTCCATTGAAGTTCCCGAACTGATTCGGGCCAGCAAGGGGCGCGAACTGGTCGTGCCAATTTCGCTCAGGAACGTGGGAGCGGAACTGAGCGAAGTTCGTTACGGCATCAGCATTTCCCAGTATTTCAGAATTGAAGGCGAAGTGGTGGGATCGGTGAAGCCTTTGGGGGAACAGAAAATGGCCTCGGTAAATTATGCCATGATCCCATTGAAGCGGGGGCAGTATTTCCTCGATTCACTTCATCTTGAGACAAGATCGCTTCTGGGACTTTGGTTGGTTCGCCAGGGACACGAACTTGAAACTGAGGTCC
>JABSSQ010000515.1 GCA_013213905.1 Verrucomicrobiales bacterium
CCGCTGGGGTAAGCTAAAAACGGCAAGTTTTCGGGCAGGCGGCGGCGAGAGATGCCGTCGTCTGTTTACGTTTTGGGGGCATGATCCGTGATCTTGGTCTGTTCGGTCGCCCCACGGATTCGCTGCTAAATGCCCCCGGGTGGGCCGAGTTCGCAGGGGCAGTCGTAACCATATTCAGTAACGCGACCGGGATTGATCTGAAACTTGTTCCTCCGCCATGCTTCTCAGGCCTTTTCCCCATATGCACGATGCCGGGCCCCGGGGAGCTTTTACTCAAGACTGACATGAAAAAAACTAACAAACCCAAACTCTGTTCGTTCCTTCTCGCCGGCATTTTTGCTTATGCCCTCGGAGGAAGCCATGCAGCGGCAGAACTGATCGTTTACCCTAACGCAGAGGAGCCACTCTTCTCGATCGAAGTTCCCAAGAACTGGACGCTGACACCGGCGACTCAGGAGGATCAATTCTTTCTCGTCTCCGGTCCCGGCGGCGTGCAAATGTGGTTCCGGGCCAAGCCAATTTCTTCGGAAGCTCAACTAGAGGGAGCGATTGAAGCGGCACGGAAGTCTGGTCGCGAATGGCTGGCTGAGAGTTACAACCCCATCGTGCTGGAGGAAGCGGTCATGGGCGACCGCGACGGGATGGCCTTCGTTTCTGTAAACGGGAACGGCACCTCGCGTGCGGACGGAACCAAGGTGAAATTTGCGGTCGCCTTTGCTGCGATGCCTAACGGAGCGCTGGCTCAGTTCTGGGCGATTCTCCCGAACAAGGATCCGGCGGCCGAGCGATACTTCAAGAAAGTGCTCGAGTCTTTTCAGCCTCGATAGACAGCTTGCCCGGAGAGTCGGGCACCGATTCTAAAACTCGGAAACCGTATAACACCTCCCAGATTAGGGGGGGTGTTCATTTGTGGTATTTATTAAGCTGAAATTATCCCTCATGACGCGTTGGGCCAATCTTGACTTTCATCCTCTTCCTAACGAAGGTTCCTGACGATGAAACGTCTCCCCTTTGCCTTCTCGGTGTTTCTTTCTGCCGCCCTCACTTCGACGAGTTTCGTCGCGGCCCAGGAAACCATTTCGATTACGGATAAGTCGTCCGGTAAGTCGATTGATGTCTCGATTAAAAAAGTGGAAGGCGGCGTTGTTTCAGTCGAAACGGCTGCGGGCGCGAGCTTTGATCTTCCGGCTTCGCGATTGACACCGGACAGCATTGAAAGGATCAAGTCCTATCTCGCATCGGCACCTTCGACACCCGAGCCGGCTGCTGAAGCGCTTGAAGGCGCGGACAGGGTCAATGAACTCGTCGGGCATGAATTATTTGGAAGCAGCGGGGGTATCTGGCAGGAGAATGCAGGTGAAGTGGCAAAGCGCCTGGGCCTGAGAGTTGAGAGTGAGAAGGCGAACTCAAGCAGCTACCGACTTTACACCAAGCCGGAATACGGGTTTCTCGGAGCGCATCCCTATTGTGTCACTCTCTACGGCGGGGAAGGAGCTCGTCCCGAAAGCTTTTCGCTGGTCTTTGCCAATAAGGGAGACTTCGGCAGTCGTCTCGGGTCGGGGGAGGATCACTTCAAGATCATGCACCCTGACAAAGAGCCGCCTGGGGATCTTAACGAGGCAATAGACCTGGATGCAGAAGTCATCGCCGAAAATTTGACAAAGGGGCTCGGAGAGCCGCAGGAGCAGTACTACGGTGAGAAAGAAGACAAGCGTAAGGTGAAGCGCTGGGATATTGGCGATCACGCTTTCCTGCTGTCGAGCCTGGAAGATGAGTATACTAGCCTGCTCATTGTTCCGACCTCCAATGCGGATGCTGAAGGTAAAGTCGAATTCGTGGTCGACTCTGATTTCAAAAAGATCCAGATCCAGAACGTGCGCAAGGAAGCCAACGGCGATGTTTGGATCGACAATATTCCGATGGTGGACCAGGGGCCTAAGGGCTACTGCGCTCCGGCGACGTTTGAGCGGGCGATGCGCTACATGCTCGTTCCCGCGGATATGTATCTGCTCGCTACGGCAGCCACGGCTCCCGGTGGCGGAACTAACACGACCAAGTTGTCCGAAGACTGCAAGCGCATCGTGAGGAGTAAAGCGCGGCGGATCAGGGAGCTGGAGCTTCACGAGGATTTCGATATCAAAACGGTGAAGGATTTTGTCGACACGGGTGTTCCAGTGCTTTGGCAGATGCGAAGCCTCGGAAAGTATAATGACGTGGCGAACGAAAGAACAAAGCAGCGTGAGGGGGTTGAAGACTTTAGCGCCTGGGCGTCTGACATAGCGGCGGAGGCTGCCGAAGTGGCACCTCAACTCAAGGCTGATGCGAACTACCACATTTGCATGGTGATCGGCTACAACGAGGCCACCAATGAGGTAGCCGTGAGCGATTCCTGGGGGCCGCGCTATGAACTTCGCTGGGTCCACCTCGACATTGCCAAGGCAGTGACCAGTCGCGGCGGGTTTGTGATCGACTTCTAAGCGGGGGCTCAGGCTGGTTCTCTCCTGGCGAAGTCGGAAACGTTCTACTGAATAATGATCTCCGGAGTAATGTTTTCGCGATAGGTGTTGACCTCCATAACTGATTCAGCGAGTCCCGGGCGAAGTGTCATTTTATCGCCGAAGAAGCCTTGTTTGATGCCGGGTTTATTGAAGCCCTTGGGGGTATCGACAGGATTGCACCAGAAGACGCCGATGATGTAGTTGGTGTCGAGCGCGGCACGAACGTATTCAGCATACTGTTTGCCGGCATCGACTGAGTCAGTGGCCGGTTTCCTGCTTTGAATATCCTTATCACCGTCTTTAAAGCGCACCGCGAAATCACAGAGGATGATGGGTTTTCCGGTCAGTTCGTGGATTTCGTCGAATTTCTGCTTCGGAAAGCCGCCCTGGAAGGGAGGTTGAATGGCGATGGCATCGACGTAGGGAAGCATCTCTTTGATGACGTCGTTGTCGAAAGTGTTAAAGCCGAATCGGTCCCCGAAGATCAGGCGGCCGGGATCATATTTGCGGGTGGCCTCGCCGACGACCCGGAAGTACTCGCGTGCAATGAGGCGAAGGAAGGCCTGGTCGCGGGCCGTAATATCCTCGCCTTTCCATTCACTGATGAAATCCCGATACGCTTTCTGACCGGAAGAGTCAGCGGGCAGGCTGCGAATGAATTCGACCCAGTTCGTGCCGGAGGGATTTTCGAGCGGCCATGAGCCAAGATCAGTCCAGCAGTGACCGATGATATTGTCGCGATAGGCACGGCTGCGAAAGCAGGTCAGCTTGACGCCAGCCTCCAGCTTGGCCTGTTCGGCAGGGTCGAAGACATCGACAAAAGTGACGTTGTTTTTGCCGCGGTAGTAGGCGCTCTTGACGAGATGGCTCCAGCTTTCAAGGAAGGGCATGTCGCTCTGGAGTTCGGGCGGGCAGCCATAGCCGTAGGAGTTGAAGCCGACTTCCTTGCAGGCCGTGGAAAAGGCGGCGAGATCGAGATTCGCGCTTTGATTGCCGCTGTGGGTGATGCCGTGCGCGAAGAAAGGATGGCCATCCCTATCGATGAGCCAGTGGCGACCGTCGATTTTGCTGATTCGGATGGGCTGCGTTTCGGGCCGGGGCTCGCCTGGAGAGAAGGAGGCGAAGGAGGCGAAGAAGGCGAAGGTAGAGCAAAATGTCAGGATGGTTAAGGAGCGCTTCATGATCGTCTAAAGTGTTGCCAATGGCTGTCGGTTGATTGTTTAATCTGTGTCCGCTAAACTGCTATTTCGTAGAGTTCAGCAGCACACTGCTTCAGCATCTTTTCTAAATGGGTGTAGGGCTTGCCGAAGCTGTCCATCAGCCCTGAGTGCTGCCTTTCCTTTTTTCGGGGAATCAGGTTGGTCGCATCGACGAGGCCGCAGTAATGCCAGCCGACGAACTCGGGGCGGGCGAAGGCCTTGCGGAAAAACTCCTCGGTCCACTCGACCCGCTGTTCGAGATTATCAGCGACGGGACCATAGGGGCGGGGCATCGTGTCGGTAACCATGGTGAAGGCAGAGTCGCCGTTCATGACCGGCAGGTCTGCAATTCGTTTCCAGCGGTCGAGGCCGGGCTCCTGGACTTCGTAACGCGCATACATCTGGTAGAGCAGGACGTCGGTGTATTTGGAAGTGACGGAGTAGACGGTGTCGAGTGAATCGGTATTGGCATTGAGCTTGTCGCCAAAGAACATGTGATTGGGATCGTAGCGTTGGATCGCTTCCTTCGCGTTGCGATAGTAGGCATCGACGCAGGCCTGCAGAAAGACGATGTTGTCACGCGTTTCATTAGCGTTGGAGAGGTCGGTGTGAGGGCGCCAGTCCGCGGCTTTGGCAAGCGCATCAAAGGAATCGAAGCTCGTGTCGTAGGTTTCGTTGAAGGAATCGATCTCGTCATGATAGATCTCCTGCATCGTTCTGACGTAGGCTTGCTTGCCCGGCGCATCGGCACCCAAGTTACGCAGCCGTCTCGGCCAACCAATGCGAGACTCACGACGGGCTCCACCAATGACGTCGGTGCGCTCACGAAGGTCTTCTTCGGTGAAAAGGGTGCAGTCGGTCATGGAGTAACCGAGCAGGTAGGGATCGTCTTTGAGCGGAGCGGCGATCTCCCTGGCGAGTTGGTCGCAACGGGTTGAAAATTCCGACGAAAAGACATCGAGGAAATTCTCATCGGGAATGTCGCTCTTCCAATGCGGGATATCAACAAACTCGATCGACTGCATGTAGGGCAGGATCGGCTCGGGCGTGTTTGTCATCGCCAGGGAATTGTGCACGCCGAGGGTATTGAATCCGTAGTCGTTGCAGGTTTTGACCAGCCACCGCTTGATCGCCGGGTAGAATTGCGAGTTGTTGTTGAGGTCTTCGATGCCGAGCAGCCCCTGCCAGGCGTCCTGACTGAAAGGTTGGCGAAAGAGATCGGGGTAGAAGTGATTGATGCCGAAGCTGAGGAATGCGTTGCCATCCGGGGTGACGATCCACCAGCGGTCATCCTTTTCTGTCCGGAAGAAGCCGGTGGCTTCGAATTTTTTTCCTGTCCAGCCGCCGTAGGCATCACGGTTGTCCGCGGCTCGAAGAAGGGAATTGGCACCGATCAGGGCTGATCCGCCAAGAGTGGCGGAGAGGGTTTGGATGAAGTTTTTGCGATTCATGGGTGGCAGTTTCGAGAGTGCCACCTGATTGGTTAAGCGTCGAAGATCAAATCGGCTTTGTTTGCGTGTGACATGATGTCGTCATTGAGATTTCGAGTGAGTTTCATTGCGATTATCCGGTTTAAGCTGTGGTGAGGATTTGAGTAATTCAGGTTCTCGCGCTATGACTCACCAGACCAATTATGAGCGAGCGACCTGAGGGCACCTTTGAAACGGCATCCGGAAAACTGGGGCAGATGGTATATGAGAATCCGGCAGCAGGCACTGGTCCCGAACTTCGCTTCTTCGTCGAGATCGATTTCCGGCCGTTTGAATGGGATGGCGAGGAGCATGCCCCCAAGCTCAGGATCGACAACATTTCCGTTCCGGTGAAAAGCTGGAAGGAATTGGCGGGTCGGGAATTTGAGTTTCCGTACGCACCCAAACCGGGTTCAGTTGAGGCAGCAGTTCTTATGTTTCAGGAGCACAATCCGGCTGACGTGACTCGTATTGTTTTTGGCTCGCTTGAGGAAGGACGGCTGCACTGTCGTTTCGAGACTGAAGTCGACTTTGAGATCGAGGCAGACCGGGATGATTTGGAACAGATCGAAATGAAATTTGATCTGATATTGGAGTTGGACAAGCTGCGTGTTTCGACCGCGCTTGAGAAGCTTCGTCAGGGGGATCCTGACCAGATTAATGAAGTGGTTGGAGCAATTGTCGACCTGCGGGACTACGGTGAGCTTGAAAAAGTTCCCGGAGGTGTCGCCTATTCTCTGAAGAGCTGAATCTGCCGGAAAACTCAGTTCTTTCACCGTATCCGGCGTCGGTGTGCCATCCGTTAAAATCCGGTTCGGGCGAGTCACTTGAAGAGATGGGTGCCGGGTGGGGAGATGGTGCTTCAAGGTCACCTGGATGGCCTGAGTGTTTTTTGGTGGCACCATTGGTGGGTCGCACGGGGCAAGAGACTCCGGGGGACGCGTTCGGTTTTATGACCACGAAGGTGATCCAGAGGGCCCGAATAATCTCTCTTTCAGCCCAGAACATACACCGACGATTAAGAAGTGGAAAAGCCCGTTTTGGCAGGGGAAACGGGCCGTGGAGACCCTCCCGCAGTTGCCTCGTATGATGCGCTGCGAAAACAAGACTTTTACGACCTTGGTCCCAAGGTCGGAAAGTGATGCTGAATTAGGTAATTACGTTGCGCAAAAAGATACAATTCCAGTGTCCTGACATGGGCCAGTGTATCGTCGCGCGATCCCGTGAGCGATAGAATGTGAAGTTCGGGTGATACTTCTATTGTAGTAACAAGGGCAACTTGCCCACCCGCTGACGCTTACCCCTAAAACAAATCATGGATCGTAGAAATCTGATTAAAGGAATGACTGCCGGTGTTGGTGCCGCCATGGGCGGTGCCGCTTTTCTTCCCGACCTGGCCAAGGCTGCGGCAACGCCGAATGTCGCGACAGGAACCGGCGACCTCAAGCGCGTGATTTTCTTCATGCAGAACCAGGGCTTTGATCCCAAGACCTGCCTTCCAACAGCCGGTGTTGGCAATGATGGTTCTCTTGTCAATGCGACGCTCCCTGAGCCGATTGAAGCACTTGAGCCATACAAGGATCGCCTTCACATCATCAACGGTCTTCACGGCAGACACACGAGCCCCTCACACAGTGCGTTCTTCGGAGCTCTGGGAGGTTACCGGGGCAGCGACGGGGTGCCGCCCAGTGCGTCAACGATCGACTACGAACTGAGCAAGGCGCTGCCCGACACTCTGCTGCCTCACCTTTGTATCGGCATGGACTCCATGGAGAACATGAAGGCCAAGCCAACCGTGGCCAATCTTTCTGCCAGCGGTGCGGGACAGCCCATCTTCATGCACTCAAACCCGAACCATCTCTACCAGATGCTCTACGGGGGAATTTCTACAGGTGATATCCGCAAGCAGCACGAAGCGCGCTCCGGTATGTTTGATCGCATCGAAGAGTTGGCTGCCGCCAAGGGCAACTCGCTGCCTTCCATCGACAAGCAGCGTTACGGTCAGTATGTCGACGGGTTCGGCGACATCAATGGACTGCGCGAACGCCTCGGCAGCGTTTCCGATCATCTCAAGAATTTCGCTCCCGAGGTGGACAGCCGCTACACCAATCCCGAGTTCGAAACGGATTGGCACGACGTGATTCTCGACCTCGGTATCTCGGCGCTGAAATCCGGGATCACCAATGTGCTCACGATCGGCTCCGGTCGTGGAGAAATCTTTGGTGCCTGGAAAGGTCTCGGTGTGGAACAGCAGGGCCACAACCTGGGCCACATGAAGCAGCCGGAAAACCCGATCTGGATCAAGATCCGTCAATACAACAGCCGCATGCTGGTCAAGCTCATGGAAGAGCTCGAGAGCGTGCCCGAGGGCAGCGGCACCATGATGGACAACACCTTGATTGTTTACACCAGTAA
>JABSSQ010000516.1 GCA_013213905.1 Verrucomicrobiales bacterium
GCATCCGCTGCAGCAAACGGCTCGTCCGTGGCGAACGCATCTGCCATCGCGGAAGATTCCGCGTCGATCGCCACCTCCGCCATCTCGAGTGAGGCAGCCACTGAACCCTCAGGCGCTTCTTTGATTGGCTCCTTAAGACGTAGCTTCAGTGATCCCAAAATACCGGTCTTCCGGCTCACGATTGCTTCCTTCTGAACCTTGACCTGGTCGGCCAGGAGTTTCGGTGCCCGGTAGACTTCGACGACCCGTCGATTGGAGAGAAAATCCGCATGATTCGCGAGGAAGGGCTCGGCGAAGCTGTTATCAGATGATGAGAGAGGGCTGCAGATCAGGCCCGCATCATCCACCACGGAACCGACTGAAGCCTGCGCCCACTCGCGGGTGATCACCTCATCAAAGGTGTTTACCAGGTCCGCCCCCCTTAGCTCAACGAGCCGATCCACCTCCTTCCCGAAGAAGATCCTGACATCATCCATAAAGAGGCTGATGTTCGCGACCATCCCGTCGCAGGTCGATTGATGAAGAACAACACGCTGACTGCTCGCCGCCATTTCCTGCACCCGAAGCGTACGCACTGCCAGGACCGCCAGGAGAATTGACGGAATCATGATGGCAATAATAAAGACCAGGGCAATTCGCTTCATTTCGGGGGCAGTCGGAATATCGCCCGACTTCCGGCGTATCGCAGCCGAAAAGACGGCACCGCATTCGGGTGCCGTCCGATCGCTATGTCATAGGTTCAGCAAGGTTATCAACGTTTGGAGTTTCTCGTCATCCACGAACCGGCAGAAAGTTTCTTCCGCTGATCCTTGGACAGGGCATCATTCTCAAGATCGCGCTGGGCTTCTTCGACCGCTGCGATCTCTTCCTCGAGCATTTCCTTCTGCGCCGCCGGGGCATAAGCAAGGGCATCGGTCAGTGCTGCCTTCTGGGATTCGAGGTTCTCACGGCAGGCGACGATGTCTCCTTTATCAGCATAGGCGAGGGAGCGCTCGGTTTCCTCGGCATTGATGTAGATGGCCGCCTCAGCTGAAACCGCAAGGTCCTTGGCTGCCTCGGCCAACTTCTCATCTTCGGTGTAGCCAACCACGACAGGGGCCACTCCGAGAACGATTCCTTCACTGGAATCCGGATCTGCATAGCGAACTTCCACATCAGCAATTTCATTCAACTTACCAAGAACTGATTCCTCGAGCACGCACTCCAGGTATAGCTCACGAGTTTGCTCACTCGAGAGCGTACTGAAAGTAATGGATTCGGTGCGGGACTTCAGTTCCCCGGGGCGACCGAGGAATCGCAGCGGGCGGACGCCCTCCGGGCAGCGAATTTCAATCACCACCTCGCGAGCCACAATCGACTGCAACTCTCCCAGTTCATCTTTGAATACCCCGGGCAGTTCCTCGACATCAGCGACGTAGTAATAGTTCGCGTCACTCGCTTCTGCGAGGGCTGTCATCAGCGTTTCATTGTAGTCATCACCCAGACCGATCGTCGTCACGGAGACCCCGGACTTCGAGAGCCGGGATCCCAACTGGGAAATCTCACGGTTGGAGGAAGGCCCCACATTGGCGATTCCGTCGGAAAGAAGCATGACCCGGTTGATGCGCTGCTTCGAAAGAAATTCATCGAGCTGTCGCCCTCCGGCCTGGACTCCGCCATAAAGAGCGGTACTTCCACCGGTTCCAATGCGCTGGATCATCCGCTTGATCTCTTTACGACGATCACCGAGCGGACCAGCCGGGAGGACCACCTGAACCTCGGTTTCATAAACGACGAGGGAAAGCACATCGTCGCGATCCAACTGATCAACCAGCATCATCGCTGCCTGCTTGGCCTGCTCCAACTTGCCACCGCTCATTGAACCGCTGCGGTCGAGGACGATGGCAAGATTGAGCGGCACCCAGTCAGGCCGGATCATCTTGCTGCCTTCGACTTCGATTTTGACGACCACCTTCCGGTCGCCTTTTCCTTTTGCCACGATCGGCTTGTCCAGCGCCGTGGTGAGCAGAATCGGCCCCTCTGTGAAGGAGGCACCGTAACTGCCGCAGGCCGATGCAGTATTCACACCGGCGAAGAACATGGCTCCGAGAACCATGGAGGATATGCATTGTTTCAAGTCCATGAGCGAACATCACACGCTCACGGGATTTGTTGTCATAGCCCTGTAAAAGGACTGTCAGAAAGATGTAAAAAAGGCGCCCCGTTTCCGGGACGCCTTTGTAGATTCTCTTTTTACCAAGGAGAGGGAATCCTAAAAATCAGGCCACGTATTCCTGAGCCACCGCAGCGGCTGAATTGCGATCAAGTTCGTCGAACTCGTTAGAGGTCACGGCGCGCTCCTCAAGGAGGCAGCGGGAAATCCAGTTCTCAAAGCGGGCAAAATCCGGGTTCTCCGTCGCAGACACGGTCACGTGCTGCCAATCGTAAGACTGGCCCGTCTTGGGAGTCGCGTAGCGGCGGATGTGGAGAAGACCCTGGATGGAGTCAAACTCACGGAGAGAAAGGTTTTCGATCGCAGCCGGCTCCGGCATGTCGTCGAGCACATCTGCGTCGAGACCAAAGCTGATCACTCCGATACCGTAGCGACTCGCAAAACGACGAACTTCCTCGATCAGCTGGGGATCCTCAATAGGAGCAGCAATGAGCAGCTCACCGGCATTGGACCACTCCGAAGTAGCGAGGCACTGGAAGAGATCTTCGAAAAGGTTTCCATGATTGAGCTCAAGACGGAGCTTCACCGCAGAAATCTTAAGCGGAGACTCACCAAGGCGGCGGGTCACCTCGAGTTTGTCCTTCTCAAGCACGACCTCGTCTTCGACGTCTTCGCCGACAAGCCAGTCAACTACGGCGAGATCCGGCACACGCCAGCGGTTGCCTTCGGCATCGATGGTGAAGGACTGCTCAAACGAAAACGGAAACTGCTGCACGGACTCGAGATAACGCTGAACGACGGCACGGAACTTAGCGGCGCGGGAAAGAGCAACATCCACGTCGCCGGCCGCCATGGCGGATCCTTCGGCCTCGCCCTGATGGAACAGGTTCCGGGCGCTGTTAACCGTGTGGATCGTTGAAGTGCGCAGGTAGTAACCCTGCCCCTGCTCCACCTTCGCGATCGGCGAAGAGGGATCACAGGACATGATAGAAAAATGATAACGAAGCGTCGCGTCAGAGTAATCCTGCTTGAGACGGTGCTTTACCATCTCGATGAGTTCGGTCCCTTTGATCGCCTGGGCCGGATTTCTGGGAAGGATGTCAGGGAGGATCTCTTTGAGCTGGTCGCGTAGGTTCATGTTAGTGGGTTGAGACAATGTTGAGCGGTGATCAAAAAATTGCGACTAAGATTTAAAACCTGTCACAATTTTTAAATATCCAGACAGCATCTCAACGAGGGGTCAAGCGTTTCGTTCAAAAAGTTGATAATTAAGCGCTCCATAATTTTAATTTTTGACAATTTTATAATTTCCAAAATTGATCAGCCCGTTTGGGCTCACCAAATTTCGGGGAGCGGACGCGGATTTAGATATCGGTCAGGTTGCGCCACTGGATATTCTTATACTGGGCGCGGGTCTGGAAGCTGGCGATACCGATAGGAACGGAGAGTTCGATATCGCCGGGCAGCAGGCTGATCTTCTTTCCTTCCAGCGGAAGGTCGACCATCTGCTGGTCATCAATCCAGGCCGAAAGGTGGTCATCAGTGACTCTCACGCGGATGTGATACCACTGATCCTTCAGGAAACCGTCGATGTTCATCGTCTCGTTCTCGGACGCATTGAGATCATCGACGCTGGAGATCCCAACCACGCCCCCGCCCCAGCCGCCTACGACAAAGGTGGCGTGGCTGTCTTTCACCGGGAAGGTCAGGGCGATAAAGAAGTCGTAGCCATCCAGTTTCATGGCATCGAGGGAGATTTCGTAATTGCTCGTTGCGGGAGGCTCGCCACTCCAGTTCACACCGGTCATGACGGCCCCGAAATCGAATTCCAGGTTACCTTCCTCGTCCACGAGCACTTCTCCCTCCCCACCGTAGCGGGTGGATTCCCAGTCTCCGAGATCCTTGCCATTGAAAAGGCTGATCACCTTCGAATCCCCTTCCGGCTCTTCAGCGTCCGCTTCCTTTTCAGCGATTTCCGGCTCCGGCTCCGGCTCTTCAACAGCCTCCTCCGCTTTCTTTCCGGCAGGCTCGGCCACAGTCACTTCGGCTTCGGGCGTCTCGACTTCGGCCTTCACTGGAAGCAGCTCCAAGGTCGTGCGTACGAGGGCCGGTTTTCCGGTTTCACCCTCTTTCTCCAGGGTCCAGACGAAGATGCCGGGCTTCTGATAGAGGGCAAAATGCATCGCAATTCCCACTGCGACAAAGACGACCACAAAAACGATGATTCCGCTTAGATGCTTCACACTTCAGAATTCTCAGATTCACCTCTCATCTGCAAGCGATTTTGGTCCCGCAATCAGTCTTGAAACCCGCTTCAAATGTCGCTTTTTGGCTTGCTTGCCGCGGCGCTGATCAGAATACTCGCTACTCCCGGTGACTGAGGCCTCCTCCGGCGTCACGTCGGCGAAACAATTTTCAGTTACCGACTCGATACCACTACCTTATCTCTTTCTCTAAAGAGTACTATGTTATGTCTGATACCATCGCCGTCTTAGATCACGTCGACGAATATCTGAAGCTGGCTCAGCAGTATGATGTTTCCGACGTTCACCTGGCCCCGAATACGCAGCCCAAATGGCGGCGCTTCGGCCTGCTTCAGCCCATCTGGGAGAATGCAGAAATGCTGACCCCCGAGGACACCGAGAAACTGGCTCGCGCCTACCTGCCCGAAGCTGAACTGCGGCGCCTTGAAGAAATGGGTGATGTCGACTTCGCCTACGTTGCGGAGTTCGGCCGCTTCCGTGCTTCGGTCGTTAAAACCCGGCTCGGCTGGGAAATGGTGTTTCGTGTCATCAGCACTCATCTCCGAACCATGGATGAGCTTGGATTGCCTGAAGCGATCAAACCTCTCCTGGAATATCACAACGGCCTCGTCCTTGTGACTGGAGCAGTGGGTTCAGGTAAGTCGACCACCCTGGCTGCCCTGATCGATGAGATCAACAAGCAGCGAACCGATCATATCATCACCCTGGAAGACCCCATCGAATATGTGATTGAGTCCGCCAGCTGCCATGTGAATCAGCGGGAGGTTCATACTCATACCGAGAGTTTCTCCCACGCCCTTCGAGCTGCCTTGCGTGAGGATCCTGATGTCATCATGGTGGGTGAGATGCGCGATCTTGAGACCATCTCGCTCGCGATCACCGCAGCGGAAACCGGTCACCTGGTTCTCGCCACACTGCACACCGGCAGTGCTTCGCGAACCCTCGACCGTATCCTCGACGTGTTCCCCACCGACCAGCGAGAACAAATTCGAATCATGGTTGGCGAATCACTTCGTGGGGTCATTTCACAACAGCTCGTCCCGAAAAAGGATGGGAGTGGTCGCTCACTGGCACTCGAACTCCTGGTGAACACGCCGGCTGTTTCGGCACTCATCCGTGATGGCAAAACATTCATGCTTCCCGGCGTGATGCAGACCGGTAAAACCGTCGGCATGATCATGATGGACGACGCTCTCGCCGAGCTCTACCACTCCGGTGAAATCTCCGGCGATGAAGCCATCGGCCGCGCGATCGACCCAACCACCCTGAGAGCCAACCTCGGACTGTAATTAAATCCTGACAGAAACCTTTTCCCTTTTATAGAAATGGCAGTCATTGACCAATACTTTCAGCACCTCGTCTCCTCCGGCGCCTCCGACCTTCACCTCAGTGAAGGTCAGCCGCCCAAGATGCGAACTCACGGTGCCATCACCCCAATCTCCGAAGGTGTTCTTGAGCATGAAACGCTCAATCACATGCTTAAGGAAATCTGCGACGATGCCGCCTATGAGCGTTTCCTCGAAACCGGCGACCTCGACTTCGCCTACGAAATGGACGCGCAGTCCCGATTTCGCTGCAACTACTTCAAGCAGAACAATGGACTTGGCGCTGTCTTCCGTCTCATTCCAACAGAGATCAAGACAATCCAGGACCTCAACGTTCCCGAAACCATTGAGCGCTTCGGAGACATGCGTAGCGGTCTCGTTCTCGTGACCGGTCCGACCGGATCCGGAAAATCTACGACCCTGGCGGCGTTGATTGACTACATCAACCGAACCTACGCCCGCCACATCATCACGGTGGAGGAGCCGATCGAATTTGTTCACAACAACAAGAAGTCCACAATCTCCCAGCGCGAGGTCCCGATTCACTGCCCGTCCTTCGCCGATGGTCTGCGAGCCTCCCTTCGTGAGGACGCCGACATCGTGCTCGTGGGTGAGATGCGAGACCTTGAAACGATCTCCCTCGCCCTGACCGCGGCTGAAACCGGCCTGCTCGTTTTCGGCACCCTGCACACCAACAACGCGCGGAAGACCGTTGACCGTCTCGTCGACGTGTTCCCTTCCGATCAGCAGTCCCAGGTCCGCACCATGCTGGCCGGGTCGCTACGCGGCGTGGTGGCCCAGCTGCTTCTCAAGCGCGACGACCAGCCCGGTCGTGTCGCGGTGAACGAAATTCTAGTCTCCACTCCTGCGGTCAGCTCCGTGATTCGTGAAGGTTCCACCCAGAAGCTCTACGACATCATCACCGGTGGTAAAGAGCACGGCATGCAGTTCATGGACGATGCTATCTGGGAGAAGATGCTCGCCGGTCAGGTCTCGGCCCTTGAGGCCTACATGAAGGCGATCGACAAATCCCGCTTTAAGGGAGCTCTGCCGCCCGAATACGCCGACCTCGGCAACTCCGGCGGTGGCGTGACCGAAGACTGATCAATTTAAGCACTCACGCTTTGCTCAGAAGGCGGATCGGCACTGTCTGGTCCGCCTTCTTTGTTTCCGGGCGGCGGCTTCAACCGCCAGAGCCCGGCGGCAAGACTTCCGAGGATGCAGTGATACAGAGCACTCACCGCACAGGGCACCGGAGCTACCGTGGCCGGGAAATGCTTGTTCGCGAGAGCCGCACCCAGTCCGGAATTCTGCATTCCCACTTCGATGGAGATAGTGCGGCAGTTTTCCTCTCTCAGTCCGACGAGCTTCGCGATCAAGTAACCGAGCCCGAACCCGCCGATATGGAGCAAAGCGGGAGCCAGGAGCAGTCGCCAACCGGCTTCGGAAATCACATCGCGCTGGGCCCCGATGATGCTCGCCACGATCAAGACAATGGCGATGACCGAAATCAACGGCGAGACGGGACGCAGCTTCAGGCTGAGCTTGGGAAAGTACTGATTCGCGAGGAGGCCGATGGTGATCGGAACCAGCACGATCTTGACCATGTTCCAGCACATGGCCGAGGCATCCACTTCCACCAGCGCCCCGGCGAGATACTTGGTGAGAAACGGTGTCATCAGGATCGCCGCGAAGGTCGAAACAATCGTCATCAGGACGGAGAGGGCGACGTTGGCGCGAGCCAGGAAAGCGACCACGTTCGACGCCGTGCCCCCCGGGCAGCAGGACACCAGGATCAGACCCACCGCCAGCATGGGATCGATTTCGTCGAGTTTGAGCAGTTTCGCGATGCTCCATCCCAGCAGCGGCATGATCACAAACTGGCAGATCACGCCAATCACGCCGGCTCGCGGGAGCTTCAGAACGGCCTTGAAGTCATCGAAGGTCAGCGTCAGCCCCATTCCAAGCATGATGACTCCCAGCCCCCAGACGATCCAGGGGCCCGAAAACCACGTAAACAGTTCAGGCTGAACGAGCGCCCAACCGCTGAAGAGCACGGTCCAGAGCGGAAACAGGTTGGTGAGCCAGGCGAAAATGCGCTGCATAGGCCCCTAGAAAACAGACTCTTCCCGATCGGACAAGCGAAAAGCCGATTCTGCCGCAGTTCCCCCTTGCGTCAGCGGCCTGTACCCCTACCTTCCCGCCTCTTTTAAACACAGAAACCATGAGTACACGCAGAGTTCTCGTCGCCGATCCCATTGCAGAGCGTGGGGTCGAACTGCTCCAGGAAGCCGAAGGCATTGAAGTCGATGTTCGCCCGGACATCGGAGCCATCGCTGACAAGGATGAGCAGGAAAAAGTATTGGTCGAACTGATCCCCAATTACGAGGGTTTGATCGTTCGATCCGGTGCCAAAGCCACCGCCGCTGTCATTGAGGCAGGCTCCGGCACCCTGCGTGCCATCGGTCGTGCCGGCGTGGGGGTCGACAACATCGACATTCCCACCGCGACCAAGCATGGCGTCGTGGTCATGAACACTCCGGCCGGAAACACCATTTCCACCGCCGAACACGCTTTCACCCTCATGATGGCGCTGGCCCGCCACATCCCGCAGGGCCACCAGTCCGTCGTCGAAGGACGCTTCAAGGAAGGCCGCAAAGCCTACAAAGGCGTCGAGCTTTACA
>JABSSQ010000517.1 GCA_013213905.1 Verrucomicrobiales bacterium
CGGACGTCGCGGGTGCGGGCTTCGTTCTGGTTACGAATGGCCGACTGGCGCAAGCTCCAGAGACGCGGGTCATCGCTGACACCGGAGAGGAGACGCTGCTCCGGGCGCTGCACGTTCATGGTGTCGGACAAGCCGCTCTCAGGCAGCTCGTTGCCCTCGGCATCCACGTAGATGAGGCACTTACCCTCTTCCCGCACGTTAACCACAGCGAAAGATTTGCCCTCCTGATCTTTAACGGTATCGCCGGGCTCGAAAGCGACACGACGCAGCGGCGCATTGCGCGACGCGTAGGAAATCGTTTCACCAACGGCCGGAAAGAAAGCCTGAACAATGGTCTGGTCGGCCTGAAGAATCAGGGCAAGTCCGAACTCAGCCTGGGTTTCACTGATCCAGCGCTGACCTGGAGCAAACTGGGACGGATCGGCAGTATCGGTTTGATAACGAGAGGCTCTCATCAATTCGAGTGGGGGGATGATTCTAGCGCGTTTCACCGATTGCGCCACCTTTCCGCGACGGAATTTCCACATTCGTCTACAGGCCTTGATTTAACAGGGTCAGGTCAGGCACTTAACCCTGTTGGATTCGGCTTAGTGACTTCCCCAAAATCACAGAGCGGGTTGACTTTCCACGGCCGTGGCGGTTTCTTGGCCACGCAATGGTGAAACATTTCGGCCAGGTCCTGATGCTTTTCAGCGCACTCGTCCTTTTCTGTGGGACGCAGGCGACCTGGTGCGATGTTTATCAGGCCGTGGGACTGGAAACTCACCATCACGACCATGGGGTTACCCATGTTGGTCATCACCACCACGACGAAGAGCTTCCCCGCGACGGCGACTGTGTCATCGAGATTTCCGAAGCCTCTCTCCCGAAAGAGCTCCCGGTTCTTTCAGCCGGCGAAGGTATCGAGGCTCCGACCTGGCACCTCGTAGAACTGCTCCCGGCACGCTCAGTCGTGTCGGCCAGCGAGAAACCCATCCCGCCGCCAGCGCCTCCGCCGTCGGAAACGAGCCCGCCTGTCCTGGGACGTTTCCTCATCTGATTTCTGTTCTCCGCTGAGCCGACTTCCATCTTCGGAAGCCCGCTCACGCCTGCCTACGACGCCTCGACAGAGACGTCACGTGACCGCATTTCCCGGCCTGCGGTTTCACTTTTCCCACGGGAACCCCTTCTTCTTTGACGAAACGACATCTTGTCTCATGAAATTTAGAATTCGAAACCACGTCTCGAGGCGACGGCAGATCCTGCCGGTATTGCTCGCCATCCTTTGCGCGGTTCCATTCAGCCACGGCGCGGAGCCGCAATCGCTTTCCCGCGACGAAGCGATCCGGCTTGCCTTTAGCAACAACCGGGAACTGGCGGTCGCCGTGCTGGAGATCGACCGCGCCAAAGCCCGCCTCCGCTGGTCCGGCCGTCTCGACAATCCCGAACTGGAGTTCAGTCTCAAGGGCGACGGCATTGGAAACGACGAAGATGAGGGCAACTACGAGGTCGCTTTCTCCCAGCAGTTCCCCGTCACCGCCCGCCTCAAGCAGGAGCGCCACCTGCGGGGTCATCAGGTCATTCTCGCCGAAGCTGAAATCGCCGAACGAAAACGCCAACTGGCCGGCGAAGTGGATCTTGCGCTGGTCTCCCTGCTCATGATTCGCGAGAAAATCGCCGTATCCCGCCAGCTCGTCGACCTGAACGAGGAGATGATCGAATTCCTCGACAAGCAATCCGAAGAGGGGGTCATCTCCTCGCTGGATGTGATGCAGGCCAAACTCGCCAGCCGCACCCTCGAACAGCAGGCCAGGAAACTCGCCACCGAAGAGACCCACCACCTGCTGGCTCTCAACAAGGTGATGGGCCTCTCTCCTGACACACCCATCAACATCGAGGAATCAACCCACCTGCCACAGGCCGAGCCTTCCATGGAAGCCTCGCTGCAAACCATTCTCTCCCGCCGTCCTGACTATGTGCTCGCCCTTGAAAAAATCGATGCGGCCCAGGCAGCCCTGACTTTTGAAGAAGCCAAGCGCTGGCAGGATGTTTCGGTTCGCCTCTTCGTCGAGCAGGAAGACTCCGTCGATGTGCCCACCGGGCTCGACGGGAATACCTTCGCCGGTTTCGGTATCTCCATCCCACTGCCACTTCGCAAGCGAAACGAGGAAGGTATCGAGCAGGCCCAGATCAACCAGCAGGCCGCCGACAAGGAAGTCGAGGCCGCCCGCTTCCGCATCCAGGCGGAATGCGAGGAAGCCTTCCATGAGCGATCTGACACGTGGAATCTTGCTCGCGATGCTTCGGGCGAACTGCTTTCCCTCGCTGAAAAGAACGAGGAGGAATTCCGCAAGGCCTACCAGCAGGGACAGGCCAGTCTCATCCAGGTGCAACGCGCCCAGGAACAAGTCCTCGAGCTCAAGCACACCGCCCTGGAATTCCTTGCCGCCTATCACGAAGCCGAGGCCCACGTGCGCCTCGCCACCGGGGCCTACCCCGGACTCAACATCGAAACTTCCAAGAACCCCAAGTGATCCTCACCATGAAACCCTCACTTTTCTTTTTGCTCATCCTCATCGCCGGAAGCCTCTCTTTCGCCGCAGACTCCGGTCGCGAGGCGAACACCATCATCCTCGATCAAACCGCGGTGCAGAACCTGCGCCTCGAACTGGTCGCCACGACCGAGGAGACCTTCGAAACCACGGTCTTCGCGATCGGCCGCATCGAAGAAATTCCCGCCAATCGTTCCGCTCTCGCCTCACGAATTCCGGGGAGAGTCATCGAACTCAATGCCCACGTTGGTGACGAGGTTGAGCAGGGCGAGGTCCTTGCCGTCATCGAAAGCCGACAGCCCGGCGATCCACCGCCTTCCATTGAGCTGAAGGCACTTCAAGGCGGACTCGTTGTTGATACACATGCCCGCATCGGCGAACCCGTCGAACCCGATTCTGATCTGCTCGACATCTCCGATCGCTCCAGCGTCTGGGCCATCGCCCGCATCCCGGAACCGGAGGCCGCCAACATCGTTCCGGGAACCAAAGCCCGGATCCGCATCCCCGCCCTCGGCGGAACCTTCATCGAAGCCACTCTCGACCGATACGGTGTCGAAGCGAACCGCGAAGCCGGAACGCTTGAAGGCATCTTCGTGCTCGATAACTCCGAAGGGCGTCTCCAACCGGGCATGCGCGTGGAGTTTTCCATCATCACCGGATCTCGCGAAAACGTCATGGCCGTTCCTCGCGAAGCCATTCAGGGGGCCCCCACCAAGCGTGTTGTTTTCGTGGAGGATTTTGAACTGCCCAACGCCTTCGTCCGGGCCCCTGTCGTTCTCGGAGAGGAAAACGACCGCTACGTTGAAGTCATCAACGGACTCTTCCCCGGAGACGAAGTCGTCACCCGCGGTTCCTACGCCCTCAGCTTCGCGGGTAGCGGAAGCGGCATTTCCCTGAAGGAAGCGCTCGATGCCGCGCACGGTCACGAGCACAACGACGACGGATCGGAAATGACCGACGAACAGAAGGCAGCCAAAGAAGCCGAAAAATCAGGTAACGTTAAGACGGCAGGCGTTCACCCGGCCCTCAAGTCCGGCGCCCTGATCTGGGCAGCCGTCACCACCCTGCTCTGCCTCATCCTCGGCCAGATGCTCTGGTCAGCGAAGCGCAAGGTCGAAACACCTGCCGAATCCTGACATTCCGACATCAAACTGAAATGTTGAATCAACTCATTCGCTTTTCCCTGGCCCAGCGCGCGCTTGTCGTAGCGCTTGCCGGTGTGGTGTTGGGCCTCGGGATCTGGAAGGTCACCGAGCTGCCGGTCGAGGTTCTCCCTGACCTGACCAAGCCCACGGTCACCATTCTCACTGAAGCCCCCGGCTTTGCTCCGGAAGAGGTGGAAACGCTCGTCACCCTGCCGCTTGA
>JABSSQ010000518.1 GCA_013213905.1 Verrucomicrobiales bacterium
CATCACCCAGCAGACCATCAAGCTCTACTCCCCCCGTCGTAAGCGGGATCTGAAGACCAAAGTCATCGAGGCATTCACCGCACGAAAGCTGGAGATGTTTGCGGATAAGGAAACCATTCTCACCGCCTACCTCAACAAGCTGCCCTACGGCAACCAACTCACCGGCAGCCGCGCTGCCGCCCGAAGTTATTTCGGAAAACCCCTCGGAGACCTCTCCATCGCCGAGAGCGCGCTCCTCGCCGGACTTCCTAACAAGCCATCAAGAATCAATCCGTGGCGCAACCTCGACGGTGCCCGCAAGCGACAGGTCTGGGTGCTCCAGCGGATGGCCAGGGAGGAATACATCACCCAGGCGGAACTCGCCTCCGCCCTGATCGAGGAACTCAACCTCATGCCCGGGGCTGCCCAGGTTTTCCAGGCGCCCCACTTCATCGAACTGGTTCAGCAACTTGAACCCGAAGCGGTTGAGGCTGCCGAACTCGCCGGCACCGATGTCACGACCACCCTGGACCTCAAGCTCCAGCAGTTTGTCGAAAGCACCACCGCGGCAGAACTCGCCCGCCTCCGCCACCAAGCCGGCGAATCGGACGACCTCCAGGCAGCCGTTGTTGTGATCGAAAACGCAACCGGCCACGTCCTCGCCCTGTCCGGCTCCCGTTCGTTCTTCGGTTCCCGATCCGGCCAGATCAACGGAGCCTGGACCCCGCGTTCTGCCGGCTCGACACTCAAGCCCTTCACCTACCTCATGGCCCTGGAGCGGGATCATACCGCGGCCACGATCATTGCCGACACACCGATCGAATACATCACCTCGACCGGCACCTACCAGCCGGTCAACTTCGACCGCCGTTTCAACGGCCCCGTCTCACTGCGCCACGCGCTCGCCAACTCGCTCAACGTGCCCGCGGTCAAGACACTGGATCTTCTCGGTGGACCAACGGTGTTGCACGGTCTTCTCGGTGAAGACCTGCATCTCACCAGTCTGAAAAAGCCGGCCGTCGAATACGGGCTCGGTCTCACCCTCGGCAATGCCGAAGTCCGACTGCTCGAACTCACCAACGCCTACGCCTGCCTCGCCCGCCTCGGCCGGTATCGCCCCTTCCTACTGGTGGATTCCCCGATTCAACAGGGTTCAGTGTCCGACTCAACCCTGTTCGATCGTGACGCCGCCTGGCTGATCGCTGACATTCTCTCCGACGAGCGCGCCCGAACCGAAGCCTTCGGCTTCAATTCATCGCTCGACCTTCCCTTTCGGGCCGCCGCCAAGACGGGAACCTCAACCGACTTTCGCGACAACTGGACGATGGGCTACACCCCGGACTACACCGTCGGAGTTTGGGTCGGACGCTTTAACAACCGTCCTCTCAATCAGGTCTCCGGAGCGATGGGCGCCGCTCCGATTTTCAACCGCGTCATGGTCAGGCTCCACCGGGACCAGGAACCTCGCTGGTATAGCACTCCGGAGACCATCGCCACCCACAAAATCGACCGCCTCAACGGCTACCGGACCGGGCAGCGTGGGCTCCCCACTTCCCGCACCCGAACCGAATCATTCATCCGCCAGCAACTGCCGCCCGTCGCGAATGCCGGCCACTACGCGCCAGACGGCAAAACGCTGCTGCCGCTGGAATACGCCAACTGGTGGCGAAGTGAGGCCAATGATCTCAGGCATGTCGCCGAGCTCACTCCTCTGCCGCGGCACCACTCACCGCCTGACTTCCGCATCGTCAGCCCGCTCGAAGGGACTGTGGCGTTTCTCGATCCTGATCTGCCGTCGCAGGGAGGAAAGTTTCCTCTCGAGATCGCCGGCAGCGGCAGCGAAGACATCGAGTGGGCCAGCGATACGTTGGCTGTCGAAAATGACGGAGCATTCAGCTGGCTCGTCCTTGAGCCCGGTGCCCATGCCGTCATCGCCCGCGACCGCAACAGCGGACGGGAAGTGCGAGCGAGACTGACCGTTAAGGCATTGTAGTGAATGCTAATTTTGCGGCTGATTCATCGTTTCAGGATAGATGACAAAACTAACACTTCTGCTAGGGGCAATCTGGTTAATCATTTCGGCATCGGCCCGCCTCTGTGCTCAAAGCCCGCTAACTCCTGAGCAACAGGAGGAGCTCCGAAGGCTCCAGGAGGAATCGAAACCCGTCGTCGACCTGCGTGAGCACAGTCTGGAGTCAGTCAGGGGAAAAGAGCTTCGCTATCGGCGCCTCGAAAAGTTCAACCCGGGTGGCCCCAACGAGACTTCTCGATGGGAGCAAATTGTCATTCATTTCGTCGACGAAAACCGCTACCTTTTCCAGAGGCAGGGTGAAGATGAGGATGATCTATCAAAGGCGACAGTCTATTATCCTGGAAGTGGCCCTATCATCACCGACTCTGTCAGTTCCAGCGGGAGACGCCACATCCACCTTGTCAGCAGCTACAGGGATTCCCTTCATAAATTCCTCCCCATAGCGGTCGGCATCTTTGGATCGAAAACCTTACTGGGTGCCCGACGCACCGAGAAGCCAGGCGAATTCGAGAACCCCGGACCGAATCTGTCCTATCTGTTCCAACTCAACGACGACAACACCCGGGTGACTGTCACCAACAGCAGAGGCCAACTCAGACATGAATGGATCGGCAGCGCCAACTACCTTGAACCGAACGATTTCACCTACCGAATCTACGATACAAAAACCGGGGAGATTCGATTCGAAAGGCAGTGGCAATTCCTCGGAAGCCGTAACCTCGAAGAAAGCGAAATGGAGATCAGCCACTTCGAATTCAAATTCGAACCTGGCCTTTTTGTTACGGACTGGACCAAAGGCGCACCAATATCCATCAAGTCAGACGAACTACTGAAGGGTCTAGAGAACCCTCCAACACCGAAGTAAACGAACTCTATACCGCTTTCCGGGTTTGAAAGCTTCACGCCCCGGCACTTTCGCACCTTTTACCTTCACACCTTTCACGCCCGCAAAGCGGGCTACTCCTTCCGCTTCAACTGAGGGAAGAGCACCACGTCGCGAATCGTATCGGCGCCGGTCAGCATCATCATGAGACGGTCGATACCGATTCCGATCCCGCCTGCCGGAGGCATGCCATACTCGAGCGCGAGCAGGAAGTCTTCATCGATCTTCTGGATCTCTTCGCCGGCCTGATCTTCGAGTCGCGTGCGCTGAACGTCAGGGTCGTTGAGCTCGGAGTAACCGGGGGAAATCTCCGCCCCGTTGATGATGAGCTCGTAAACGTCGACGACAGAATCATCGCTCGTGTTGGCCTTGGCCAGCGGAACAAGTTCCTTGGAAACGTGGGTCACGAAGATCGGATCGATCGACTTTTCCTCGACCAGCTTCTCGAATACCTGTTGGGAAACTTCGTAGTCCTCCATCTCTGGAGAAATCTCCACGCCCAGTTCTTCGCAGCGAGCACGGCGTCCGGCCGCGTCCAGATCCCACCAGTCCGCTCCCGCAGCATCCGCGACAAGTTCCTTGTAGGGAGCCCGGCGCCACGGGCGGCTCAGGTTGATGGTCTTGGTCACGTTGCCATCGGCATCCTTGTGCTCAATCTGGAGTCCGCCGCAGTATTTTTCGGCCAGCGTGCAGATGAGGTCTTCGACCATGTCAGCCATCTGCTCGAAATCAGCGTAGGCCCAGTAGGCCTCCAGCATGGTGAACTCGGGATTGTGGCGACGGCTGATGCCTTCGTTTCGGAAACTGCGGTTCAGCTCGAACACCTTGTCGAAGCCACCGACGAGGAGGCGCTTCAGGTAAAGCTCAGGCGCGATGCGCAGATACATGTCCATGCTCAGCGCATTGTGACGCGTCTCAAACGGCTGGGCGGCGGCTCCGCCGGGCACATCCTGGAGCATCGGCGTCTCCACTTCGAGGAAACCCTTGTCACCGAGGTAGCGACGAATTTCAGCGACCATGGCGCAGCGCTTCTTGAACACTTCGCGGGAACGCTCGTTCGCGATGAGGTCGAGGTAACGCTGGCGATACTTGATCTGCGGGTCGACCACGCCGTGCCACTTGTCGGGCATGGGGCGCAGGGACTTGGAAAGCACGGTCACATTGAGAGCTTTGACGGAGGGCTCGCCAACCTTGGTGGTGAAGGTTTCACCTTCCACGCCAATCCAGTCGCCGATATCGAGTTGCTTGTAGGCGGCCCAGTTTTCTTCACCGATGGCTTTCTGGTTCACGAACACCTGGATCCGACCATTGATGTCGGAGATGTCGAGGAAGTTGCTCTTGCCCATATCGCGCAGGGCGGTGATCCGGCCGGCGACGCGAACGGACTTTTCCTCTTCGAAATTTTCACGAAGTTCACCCGGGGCGTGGGTCGTTTCGTATCCCTTGCCGAACGGATCAATTCCCTGCTCGCGAAGGTTGTCGAGTTTCTCTCGACGCACTTTCAGCAGTTCTCCAAGATCTTCAGCTTGCGTGGGCTCGTTTTGCTCTGACATAAGACTGGCTCAGATTAAAATTAGAATCAGCACGCAAGGATGATCGACCCCGCCAAAAAATCAACCGAAGTTCCGCCTCTCGCGGAACCGGCTTCAGGGCGGGCTGAAGTCGCCCCCGGCGTCCTTCTCGACGGCCGGCTCGGCCTGTTCCACGAAAACGAGGGTTGGCTCGCCGTTTCCGATATCCACTTTGGCTACGAAGTCAGCCGCCGGGCTGCTGGCGGCCTCTGGCCGCTCTGGGGCATGCAATCCATCGAAGCGCGGCTCGAAGAACTCGTTCGCGATTTCGCGCCGAAAACCCTGATTCTCACCGGAGATATCGTCGACAGCGCCGCCGCCCCCGACGAAGCTCTCTCCTGGCTCTCCCGTGTCGCTGCGCTCGGACCGGACCTGGTCCTGATCGAGGGGAATCACGATCGCGGTCGCATTCGCCGTCACTTTGACCTGGTCCCCTTTTTCCGGTCGGGTTCGTTTTTCTTCCACCACGGCCACGAATACCATTTTGAGGAAGAATCTCGAGGTGAACCCGGGCTGGTGGAAATCGCCGGCCACCGCCATCCATCGATTCGTTTTTCCGACGGCACCGGCACCTCGCTGCGTCTCCCCACCCTGGCGATGGAAAGCCTGCCCCATCATTCCCGCTGGATTCTTCCCGCCTTCTCCCCCTGGGCCGGAGGCGGTGCCTATCAACCTTCCGAACACTGCTCCGAATTTCGTCAGTGGGCCTGCGGCCAGTCCCGGGTCTTCGAACTCTGCCACCCATGAATCTTCCCTCCACGCTCATCGCGGGCCACGGCTATGTGGGCTCCGCACTCGCCCAGGCCCTGCACGAAGAAGAGGCTCCCGTCACCGCCATCAATCGTCGCGGATCCGGTAGCGAAACTGACTACCCGGTGGTGTGCGCTGACATCAGCACCGCTGAAGCAGTTACCACCTTGGCCAAAGAATTGAACCCGGCTCCCGAAGTCATCATCCACTGCGCCGCTTCCGGACGCGGCGGCGGCGTCGACGCCTATCGCGCTGTTTACGTCGAAGGCATGAAAAACCTGAAGGCTGCTTTTCCCAGCGTTCCCATCCTCTTTACCAGCAGCACCGGTGTCTACGGGCAGGACGACGGATCCACCGTTACCGAAGAGTCGGAAACCAAACCCAATCGCGAAACCGGCCAATTGCTTCTCGAAGCCGAATCGATCGCTCTCGAAACCGGCGGCATTGTCCTGCGTCTTGCCGGCATCTACGGCCCGGGACGCTCGATCTATCTGCAACGCATTCTCGAAGACACCGCCACGGTAGAACCCGACTGGCCGCCACGCTACATCAACCAGATCCATCGCGAAGATATCGTAGGAGCGATTCTCCACCTGCTCACTGGCGGCATCTCCGCCTACGCTGGACGTATTTTCAACGTCGTCGACGGCACCATCATGACGCAGCGCCAGTGCTACGAAGGACTTGCCGAAGGGCTTGAACTCCCCCTGCCGCCCGAAGCTCCCGCCAAGGCCGGCCCTCGCGGGCTCACTAGCAAGATCGTCAGCTGCGCCGCTCTCAAGGCCACCGGATGGGAGCCGGTCTACCCGTCCTACTTTGACGGCCTCAAGAACGACCCTGAACTGGTCCCCTCTATCTGGGAGAAGATCGAAGCCTCCGGCGAATCCTGAGGATCGTTCAAATCCCGCGGCTGTATTCCGCCACCTTGAACTGCTGCCCCATGATAGAGGGGTGTGTCAGGGTCTGAAACTGTCGCATCCGTCGAGCCACTTCCGGACCGGGAGGCTGTCCCTCCATCGAAAGCAACCACGGCTTTGCCGCCTCGATGAGGAAGTGGTGCTGATCCGTAAATCGCCGCTCTTCCAATCCCGCGGCTTCCGCCGCTTCGCGGAGATGGGTGAAGTTCACATGCGCCGTAATATCGAGCTCCCCCGGTGCTTCGAATGGATTCTCCGTCGCGCGATGATTGCGATAGCAGCGCAGCGTCCCGTCCGTTCGGTGAGGGGCGTAGTACTCGTCCGACCCGTATCCGTAATCGATCACCCACCAGAGCCCCTTTTCAAAGAGTCGGGACGTCTTTGACATCCAGGCCGAAGCTGCCGGACAGACTTCCGTCGTGTAACCCTCCTCAATCCCCGAGCCAACGGCAGCAGCGAAGGGTTCGAGTTCACCGGGCAATTCCCGCAGGACCCAGCTCAATTCATCCCCTTCGATCCCGACCTGCCACTCGTTCCATTCTCCATTCTCAAAACGAATCCGGCGCACTGGAAAGGCATCCTGAAGTTCGTTGGAAAGGAAAATGCCCTGATTCGCCCCGGCCTCCTCCAAGGAAGCAAGCAATTGGACTTTTCCTGCCAAGCCCTCGGACGCAAACCGCTCTGCGAGCCACTGCCGTGTCTCTTCGCGCGGATCCACGATTCGGTATTCGAGAGCCTCGAAAAGCGGCGATCCCACCATTCTGAGACCCTCGAGGATGTCGCAGGCCAGCTGCCCGTCATGGGCTCCCTGCTCCACCACCACGAATGAGTCCGGTTTCCCGAAGGAACCCTCCCACTCCGATATGAGCCGCTGCCCCAGGAGAAAACCAAAGGTATCGCCCACCGACACACTGGTGTAGAAATCGCCCCGCCGCCCGATGGGACGAGCCTCCGGAGTGGCATAGTAACCCAATTCCGGCGCATACAACGCTATCTCCATGTATTCAGAAAACGGGATGGATTTCGTCAGATTTTCCTGAATTCTTTGAAAGACTTGCTTTAAAAGACGGGTATCTTGCAAACTGGGCTCTGGGGGCGTGTCCTCGCACATGCTGGCTTACCCTACCTGCCACTCAACCCTTTGACAAAAATCTTCCGTGTCAGACGACTTTGAAACCATAGGAAGCGGCGACAAGCCGAAGGAGACTCCGATTCCTCTCGCTCCGGTTGATGACCGGCCGAAGTACCGGACTAAGCGCATGCGCAGGTTCATCTTCTGGGCGAAGTTCTTCGGCTTCTTTTTCGTCCTCTTTCTCGTCGTTGCCATCATTGGTGGCATCGGGGCCTTCTTCTACGCCAAACCTCGCTACGAGCTGGCCCAGTCATTCGACCTCAACGAGTTGAAAAAGGTCGAGGTTGCCAGCCGAATTTTCGATCGCAATGGATTGGAGCTGGGGAGGATCTTCGTGCAGAACCGCCGGCCCGTGACGCTGGATCAGGTTTCGAACAATTTCATCAACGCACTGCTTGCGGCGGAGGACAGCCGCTTCTATGAGCACAAAGGCGTCGACGTGATCGGTGTGTCTCGTGCGCTCTACTACGCCGTTCGCTCGAAGGAGTTGAACCAGGGGGCATCGACCATCACCCAGCAGCTGGCTCGACAGACCTTCGAACTCAAGGATCGGACCATCAGTCGAAAGGTGACAGAGATGTTCCTGGCTCAACGGATCGAGCAGGAGTTTAACAAGCAGCAGATCCTCGAATTTTATCTCAACCGTATTTACTTCGGTGGCGGTTACTACGGCATCGCCTCAGCCGCGGAAGGTTATTTCGGCAAAGACCCTTCCCGCCTCACTCCGGTTGAAGGGGCGACTCTTGCCGCGACCATTCCTAACCCCTATCACCGTTCTCCGCGCTCTTTCCCCGACACCTCCAAGCGCTGGAGAAACCACGTGCTCACACGAATGGCGGCCGAGGGCTACATCGACGACAACACTCGCGACCGGGCCATCAACTCGGAGGTGATAACCATTCCAAAGGGAAACATCACCGGTAAATCCGCCTACGTTTACGAGAAAGTCCGTCAGGAGGTGATCGACCTGCTCGGCTACGAAGCGGTTTCCAAGGGCGGCTTCCACATCCACACGACGATCGATTCCAAGATCCAGAACCTGGCCGAATCACAACTCAAAGCCCAGCTCGACAAGATCGAGCAGGATCCCAAATTTGATCATCCTACCCGAGCCGAATACAAAGCGAAGAAAGCGGCCTTCCGAGAGTCAGCCACGCCCGACCAGACTTTCCCGGCTCCGACCTACCTCCAGGGCGCTCTGCTCATGCTGGATAACCGCACTGGAGCGATCATCGCTTCCGTCGGCGGTCGCGATTTCAACGACTCCATGTTTGACCGGACCACCCAGGGTCGACGTCCCACCGGAACCGCGTTCAAACCTTTCGTCTACGCCACTGCATTTGAAGCCGGCTACTTCCCGGGCACTCTCGTCGATGACACCCCGATGGATGCCCGCAAAGTCATGATTGGCGGCACCACCGGTATCCTCGGCGAGTGGGGACCCGAGTCTTTCGAGAACACCTACGAAAACCGCATCACAGCCCGGCGTGCCCTCGCCAAGTCCAAGAACTCGGCCAGCGTGCGCCTCGGCCAGAAAGTCGGAAACTCCAAAGTCGTCAGTCTCGCCACTAAAGCCGGCATGCGCTTCGAAGGTGATCTGCAGAAATTCAACGCCACCTTCCTCGGACGAAACCCCAGTTCGCTCGACGAGCTTTGCCTGGCCTACACGATCTTCCCGAACAATGGACGCCTCGCGGAGAAGTCTTTCATCATCTCCAACATCAAGGACTCCACTGGAAACCTGATCTACACCCCGCAGGTTTCGATGATAGACGGCCAGGTCATTGACCGCTACACCGCCTACCAGATTAACAGCATCCTCAACGACTCTTTTGCCTACGGCACAGCCAGGAAGGCACGGGACAAATATGGTCTCGAAGAGTTTCCTGTCGCCGGCAAGACAGGCACCGAATACGACTTCACTGACAACTGGTTTGTCGGCTACACCTCAGAGGTCACCTGCGTGGTCTGGGCTGGCTTTGACTCCACCAGCACGATCTACCCCGGGGCCTTCAGCTCTGATACCGTGCTCCCCGTCTGGACACAGGTGATGAATGAAGCGGCCAAGGAGTTTGAGCCAAAACCCTTCCTGCCACCAGCAGATGCAGAGCAGGTCGAAATCTGCCTCAAGTCCGGACAGCTGGCTTCGGATCGCTGCTACGAACTGGTGACCAAGGAAAACGGCATCACCTCGCAGGTTCGCACGACCTACATCGAGTTCCTCCGCCCCGGCACCAGCATCGAGACAGTTTGTGTCCTCCACGGCGGAAAACGCCGCAACCTGACAGAGCCACAGCGCACCAGCGACGGACTCATCCGCCCGCAGATCGTGGTGGCCGCCAGTGCAGAGCCGGTACTCCCGATCGGGCCGACCATCATTGGGACAGAAGATCCTTACAAATCCATCTCACCGGTGATTCGGGCCCGTATCGCGGTTGAACCCGAGGAAGAAGAACCGGAAGCAGAAGCCGAGGCCGAAGGCGGCGCCATTCGAGCCATGCCGGTTGACGGCAACGGAATTCCCGTGGCTCGCCCGGCGATCATCGCCACCCCGGAGGTGGAAGTCCCCGATAACCGGGTCGTGCTTCCCCCGCCCCGCCCGATCGAGTTTGAATAACTCCTGACAACTCCGCAACAGGCAGCCATAATACCCTGCCATGCTGACCGTTGTTAAACTGATTATTTCCGCCGGGCTGATCTATCTCGTCAATGAGATCGTCATCACCCGCAGCCGTCCCATGCTGGGAAGCATGATAGCTGCGCTACCACTCGTGAGCCTGATTACTTTCATCTGGATTTGGTTCGGCTTGAAAGATAATCCCGAGGAACAGGTCGAAAAACTGGCGGCGCACTCTACCGGCGTCTTCTGGTTCGTTCTCCCCAGCTTGCCGATGTTTCTCATCTTTCCCTGGCTCTTGAGAAAGGGATTGCCGTTCTGGGCCAACCTCGGACTCTGCTGCCTCATTACGATGGCGCTGTTCTTCCTCACCGCCGTCGTCCTGAAGCGATTCGGAATGCAGCTTTAAGGGCGCCCCTAAGCCGCAAAGCTCTCGCCGCAGGAGCAAGTCACCACCGCATTCGGGTTCGTCACCTTGAAGCCGCCCTGTTGCA
>JABSSQ010000519.1 GCA_013213905.1 Verrucomicrobiales bacterium
CGATCTTCCAGTATCCCGGATTGAGGGATTCCCAGCCGCTACCATGGAAGAGCGAATCGGCGCGGGAGAAATCATCGACGAGAGTGCCGGGCAGGGCTGCGGCCCGGGCGGCGTGTTCCAGTGACTGGGAGGAAATAGCTGTTGCGCTGGCACCGGCGGCAGAAGTTTTGAGGAAATTGCGTCGTTCCATGGTTGAGGCTTGAGTTTCAGAAAATTGCAGACACAGAGCAATGTTGGAATCCCTGGATTTCTCACGCCTTTTGAAGGGCGTGATCAGGGCAGCACCAATGGTCTTCCGGTGCCGGGCGCTACGGGCACCGCTGGCAGGTAGGTCGGCACGAGATCCTCGATAGTAGATGGCTCGGTGCTGTTGGCGCGGCGGTAGCGTTCCATTGCTACCGTGATCTGGAGAACGAGAAGTCGAAAGTTGGTGGAGTTAGTGTGGGATATGATCCTGTCCAGAACCGGCGCGGAATAATGTGCCAAGAAGGTGTAGGGTCTGTAGCGTTGAACTCGTTCGGCGGCATTTTTTCGAGTGATGGCATCATCGTCGTAGACCTGGCAGGCGAGGACACGATTCTGATCAATCCATCCGGCCGGAGCGATGATGAGTGCGCTCCCCATTATTTTATCGAAGAGAGTTTTGAACAGGCCAAATGCCTCCTCCAGTCCGGGGCGTTGAAACATGGTCGGGGTATCGAGATTGGGAATTGCAAATGCCATTCCGTAAGTATCGGTGCCGGTACGATTCTTCTGAATCTGATCAAAGAAATAGAGAGTGAGAGCACGTTCCTGGTTGAGAACGTTGGTAGGTGAAATGGTGGCATGCTTCTTCAAGAGAGCTGCCAGGGTTTGTAGCTGAGCGTTTGAAAGATGCTCAGGTGGAACAGAGTCGGTAAGAAGTTTCGCCGCATTGGAGCGGAATTTGCCTTCGATCAGGAACTGGGTCAGCGAGTGGTCCCCGGTCTTGCGGGCCAATGAGAGCAGCGCGTCCAGTGATCTGAGCCCTTCCTCGTATTCTCCTAAATGGAAATGAGCTTTTGCTTTGTACTCAAGCAAGCTCATCGACTTTTGAAGTCTTGATGGATCCCAATAGTAACCCGGAGTATCGGGGTGAGCTGGATAAGATGAGAAGTCGAGTTCGAGGGCGGTGTGTTCGAGGTGAGCGATAGGTTCCCGGTAGTATTCCATCGCATTGAAAAAGTAGCCTGCCATGGCGAACTCTCTCTCTTTGTCGTAGGCGGAGGCAAAGTGAGACTCCCAGGAATCAGGGTGAAAGAAGTGATGTGGTGTCGAGCCGGAATCAGGGAAATAGGTTCTCGTTAGTGGTTGTTCTGCCAGATTGGAAGAAACGGGAATGGGTTCGGAGCGGTAGTCCTCAAGCAACAACGAAATCCCAAGCGCTTTGTAGCGCTCTTTACACTCTTTCCACGCTAAGTGACCGCGATAGTTCTCTATCAGATAGAACAAAGGAATCAGGATGAGAAACGCAACGCCCCAGCGGATCCACCACCGACTCTTGCGATAGCGTTGCCAGAGATGCTTCACCTTCACTCTCCGACGATCTCTTTCACCTTTGCCATGATCTCGTCGAACTGAAACGGCTTGGTGAAGTAGCCCTCCGCTCCTATCGCATCGGCCTCCGCGATCGATTCTACGTTGGCGTGGGCCGACAAAAAGACTACGGGAATGCCTGCGGTTGATTCGTCGGCCCGCATGCGTCTGAAGGTTTCAAAGCCGTCAATGCCCGGCATCTTGATATCGAGCAGAACCAGGTCCGGGGTCGTCTCGGCGACTGTGCTCAGGGCTTGCTCACCTGACTGCGCGACAAGCAATTCGTAACCTTCGGGGGCAAGTGCCTGGAAAAGAACCTGCAGGTTGGTGGTGTTGTCGTCGACCAGAAGGATGCGGGCTGCCATGCGGAAAGAGTAACTTAGCGAGCCCTCGAGGGCAATGAGAGCGCACTGGCAATCAATCCTTCTTGATCGTTAAAAAGCGCAGGTTGTCTCCTCGTTTCAACTCACCTTCGATTTCGACGTGAAATTCAGCTTCGCCGGTCGCCAGTTCCAGGCCGGGAAATGCAATTTCGGTATCGCTTTCGTTCAGGGTTCCGCTGGCGGAGACATCGCCAAGGTGGACTGTCACCTTGCGTGGGCCGATCGGGTGATCCCATTTTACGGTGGCGGTGTAGGGGCCTTGGTCGGCCACATTGACAAGCCACCTGCCGCTGGATCCCCATCCGTCCGCCATGCCGACCCGCCAGTCCTGGATGGAAAGATCGGTTTCGAGTTCGTGTTCCGTGCCGACAATGATGCGCGGTGGTGCGTAGTTGTCAGGGCGTGTCGAGGAGACATCATCGAACCAGTCCTCGTAGAAGGATTTCAGTTCCGCCATTTTCTCCGGCATCTTTCCGGCCAGATTCTCGGCTTCACCGGGGTCTTCACCAATGCGATAGAGCTCAAATGGGACGCCTTCCTTCATGGTTTCAGAACCGAAGCCGGTGGGATGGACCAGTTTCCAGTCCTGGGTGCGAACGGCCATATGATGGAAAGGAATAGGCGCATCGCCCCGATGGGTCTGCAGGACGAGGGCGCGGTCCGGCCAGTCGGAAGGCGTGCCTTCGAGCAGGGGAAGCAGGTTGGTGCCGTCAATCTTGACTCCTTCCGGCAGGGGCGCTCCGCTGGCGGCGGCAAGAGTTGGTAGCATGTCGATGTGAGCCGCAATGCGGTCGTTCACGTGCCCTGCTTTGAATCTCTCCGGCCAGCGTGCATAAAACATGGTGTGAATGCCTCCGTCATGGACATGAGATTTCATGGCTCGGAAATCGCCGACGTAGCGCATCGTATTGGGGCCGTTGTCCGTAAAGAACATCATGAGGGTATTGTCCTTCTGGCCGCTTTCTTCGAGGTAAGCCTCCAGCTTGCCGACGTTCTGATCGATGTTCTCAATCATGGCGAAGACGCGGGCGACGGTGTCCTTGTGCTTGTCGCTTTCGTTTCCATTGAGGATGGGCGAGAGGTCGGCGGACTGGTAGTAGGCCAGTAGATCCTCGGGCACATCATGGTAGGGGCCGTGGGGGGCATTAGGGGGGAGGTAGGCCAGGAAAGGTTTGCCCTCGGCCTGGCACTTCTTCATCCACTCAATCGCGGCATCGAAGTAGACGTCGGTGCAATAGCCTTCGCTTTGCACTTGCTCTCCGTTGTGAAAGAGAATGGCGTCGGTGTAGCGCCTTTCGTTTTCAATGGGTTCGGAGGGCTGGGCCAGTCCGCCGCCGCGGTGGATCAGCACTTCATCAAAACCCTGCTCCTGGGGACGGAGCGGGTAGTTGTCGCCGAGGTGCCACTTTCCGAAAATGCCCGTCGCGTATCCGGCTTCTTTGAGCATCTCGGCGATGGTGACTTCCTCGGGTTCCATCATGGAGCGTCCCTTGAAGGTGTCGATGCAGCGGGTGCGTTGATTGTAGCGTCCTGTCATGAGGCTGGCACGGGTGGGGGAGCAGACCGGCGAGACGTAGAAATTGGAGAGCTCAGCGCTTTCACCGGCGAATGCATCGAGATGAGGTGTGCGGATGACAGGGTTTCCAGTGACGCCGAGGTCGCCGTATCCCATGTCATCCGGCATGATGATGATAATGTTGGGTGGTGTGGCGGCTCCGTAGAGAGGGAGTGCCAACAGGGAAATAAAAAGGAGCAATCGTTGCTTCATGTTCGGTATGCTGCCTGAGGAATCAGCCTCTGTCGCTGGCGGGGTTGCGGCTGAAATTTCAGGCGGTGATTGGGTATAGCGAGAGTGACCTCACTCGCTAAGGCTGGCTTTGACTCGCTGAACTTCCGTTTCGATAAAGTCCGGAAAGAATCCCGGGTAGAATGTTTGTAGGGTCGACAAAATCTTGAGGGCGTGCTCTTGCGAGACCTCGGCTTCATCGCTGATTCCTTCTTCTTCCAACAGTGAGGCTGCTCGCTGATGGAGGAACGCCTCGTAGCAAAGGTGTTCGAGGTCAGGAGCTCTATTCACCGCGCTGAGCCAAAGTTGGTATTTGTCCATTTCTGATTGAGTGAGGCGAACGATGAGTTGATTCGATTTCCTGTTGAGGATGGCAGATGCGCCTGGATTGAAGTGGAAACCAAGCGATTCAAGCAAGTCCCTGGCATTCCGGGAGGTGTTCACAAGAAAGCACTCTGGAGCCTGGTTTACCGTGGTTGGAGCTTCGCTGCAGATAGTGCTGAGAGGACCGATGATGATTTGGGTCTGCTCAAAGTGATAACGAAGGCCTGCCAGGGAGGTCGTGTAGCGCAGCGCCTCGGACATGGGGGCGTTGGAGAGTCGCAGGGTGATGCGGGTGTTGAATATACTCTCAAGAGTAGTTTGATCGGGAGTGCTCTCGTTCGCTCCAAAGCCCCGTTGAGCGCCCTCTTCTCGACTGGGATCAGCTCGACCGCCAAAGGGTGAAGCCTCACCCTTTTTGCGATTTGGGGTGAATGGAACAATGTCAGACTCGCGAATAACGAAATCAAAGGTAGTTCCTTCAGGCGCATTCTCCCTACCCAGCCGATCGATCGTATCAAGAGCTTCCTTGAGTGGCGTGTCTGTGAATTCAATCTTCGGAATGATCACCCTCTTGAGCATTCGCTTCGCCTCAAGATTTGGGTTGAGAGATATCAGTTGATTGCCAAGCGTCTTCGACGCGACTTCGGCAAATTCGGCGCGATCGATTTTCCCCTCTTCGAGAAGATACATGCCTCGGCCGATGAAGCGGCGGCGATACTCCTGTTTGATGGGTTCCGTTCTTGGGTGATCCGGGAGGAGACGGATCGCCTTGTCGAGTTTCTCAAGGTAGTCTAGTCCTGTAACGGGTTCAGTTTGATCCACATTTTTCCAAAAGAGCTCATCCGCCCGGTCAACGAGACCTTTTTCTTCGTCCGACAGGGGTGGGGGCGATGACGGTAATTCTTCTGCAACAGCTTGCACAAAGTAAGAAGCGCTGCCAATGGCGAGCGTTGTCGCGAGTGTTCGAGGCCAGGCATTCATCTGAGCTACTCCGATTGCAGCGGGCAACCAGTCGGAGGTCAAGCCTGTTGAAGATTCTGGGTGACCTCAGCGCTTGCGAGAGAGAGCCCTGAAGAGAGCATTAGGAATACTCCAAAGAAGTCGCACCGTGCCCGAAAAGATCCACCAGATCGTGCAGAGACATAGCAGGACCAACTTGAATGGGGCACGTAGAATCGGAAGGAAGAGCTTGTAGAGAAGAAACCCCCCAAACGTTGGTGGATAATCCGGGTCAATGTTCCACTGCTCCCGGGGTCGGTAGAACCAGTTCAGCCTTCGACCTGAGATCTTTACGGCTTCCTCTCCGGCGTCGATGGCTTCATCCAGATCCACATCGAAGAACTCCCGCTTTGGATTCGTTCGGTAGGCGGATAGCGATCGGTGAATCAGTCGCTCTGCTTTGATGCAGTCCTCGGTTCGTCCATACCACGCGACAGTGAAAGGAGTTGGGATACCGGTAGCCTGAGAAAGCTCTTCTGCGCGAAATTCAGGGTGATGATGAGTGCGGCCGATCTTGAGCCGGTCAGGCTCCAGTGATTCGTTCTGGAGGATGTATATGTAGCCGGCGTCGGGGGACCGCATGGGCGGTATGATAGGCGCAGCGAAGGGGGATTGCTAATGTGTTTTAGAAGTTAGTTGGCTTTAGAGGCTGTTTTGGTTTCTGGTTATTAGTTTTCGGCTGGTTTGATTTCGGAGGCGCTTTGGGTTTGGATGATTGTTTGGAGGTGGGAGCGTCGTTGATCATCGACTCGTCCCAGCCGAAGCGGGCGAAGTAGTCGGTCATCTGTTGGTAGAGTTTTCGGGTTAACTCGGGCTCTTTTCCGGCAAGGTTGTTTCGCTCGCCGATATCATCCTTGAGGTTGAAGAGAAAGATCTCGTCGGTGTCGATGTCCTTGATCAGTTTGTAGTCGCCCTGGATGATGGTGGCGTCCTGTGGCGGGCGGGGTTTGGAGAATTTGAAGACGAGAAAAGGGTCTTTGCGGTCGACCGGTTTCTTGCCGCCGCTCTCGAGGTGTTGAGTGAGACTGGCACCTTCGACACGAGAAGGGATTTGATCCGCCCCTCCGGCCAGGTCCATGACCGTGGCGAAGACATCGGTGCCGACGACGGGCGTGGGCGAATGGGCGTTGGCAGGAATGCCGGGGCCGCGCACGATGAAGGGCACGCGGATGCCACCTTCGCTGACGTGATACTTGTGGCTGCGTTGGGGATAGGCTTTGTAGAAGCCGCGTTCTTTGACGGTCTTCTTGAAGTCGCTCTTGTTTTCGTAGCCGTTGTCAGCGGTGTAGATGACGTAGGTGTTGTCGGCAATGCCGAGTTCGTCGATTCGATCGAGCACCTGACCAATGCCGGTGTCGAGGTCTTCGTTCATGGCAGCCCACAGGGCATGGTGGTGATAGTCAGTCGCGTCGTCGGCGTACTCGGTTTCGTATTTGGCGATGGTTTCGGCCCGGGCCTGATACTTGAGGTGATTGGCGTAGTGCGAGATCTGCAGGTAGAAGGGCTTGCCGGCCTCGACCTGTTCTTCGATGAACTCGTTGCTGCGGCGACTCAGGTCAAAGATGAGCTTGGGGTCGCTCGGATCCTTGGAGTTGCCGGTGCCGTTGCCGGCTCCGCCGTCACTGAGATCGTAGCCAAGCGTCTCGGGCGATCGGCCGATGTGCCATTTGCCAAGGTGGGCGCACACGTAGTTCGGATCGATGCTCTTGAGCACGTGAGCGAGGGCTTCCTGATCCTTGGCGTCCCAGTCACGAATGCCATCGGCTCCGAAGATGCCGAGGCTGGTGGGACTGCGACCGAACTGGATCGCATGCCGAGTGGGCGAGCAGGTGGGAGCGGGCGAGTAGGCCTGTGAAAACCGCATGCCTTCAGCGGCGAGTCGATCGAGGTTGGGGGTGCGAAAGTAGGTGCTGCCGGAACCGGGATCGTCGGGATCCATTCGCGTCGAAAGTGCGTTCCAGCCCTGGTCGTCTCCGAGGATGAAGATGAAGTTCGGTGGCGAAGCCACCGAAATTGTTGGTTCTTGGTTCTTAGTTGTTGGTTGGGTTTTTTCGGGGGATTTAGGTGGGTTGGAAAGGAGAATGTGGTCGACGACGATGTGGCCCCAGCCTTTGGAGGCATTGTCGACAATTGTGATGCGGGCTTCTTTGCCTTTCCAGTCGCCGATGTCCCAGGAGATGAGCTCAAGGATCTTGTTTCCCTGCTCATCTTTGCTGGCCGGACCGGTGGCTGATTTGACGACCTCGCCGTCGACTTTCAGGTTGAGGCAGGTTTCGCCGGGGTGATTGCCTCCGCCGATGAGGAAGGAGAGCTGCGTGTGTTCAATGGTGAAGGGTGGGGAGGTCAAGGTGCCGGTGGCGGCATCGCCCCCGCCGGTGACGATGGAATCGATGAGCCGATCTCCCTGGTAGCCGGCAACCGGCCGGACGGCGGTGGTGGGACCTTTGCCGAAGGCGGTGCCGGTCGTGGTCCAATCGCTGTGGCTTTCCTTCTCGAAGTCGGCCAGGAGTCGATCACCGGGCTCCAGCTTTGGCAGCGTCAGCGCTTTTTTTTTACCTTGGGCTTTGCCCTTCGCTTTTCCTTTACCCTTGGCGGCGGGGGAAGCGGTTGGGGCGCGTGGTCCCGGTTCGCGATCCGAGACGGGTGTCAGGGCGGCTTCAGTGTCGTTATTGAGACGAAGCACTGAGACATACATGGCGCTGCAGAGGGAACGATCTTCGGCATCGAGCAAGGCGGTGCTGAGCTGAGTTTTGCCGGCGGGTAGTTTTACGGTGAAGCGGGCGTAGCGGTCTTTCGCTTTGACGTCCTGGGTGTAATTTTTGCCGTCGATCTGGAGGTTCGCAGCGGTGATGGGGCGGGCGCTGAAGCTCTGGTCGTCCGGTCCGGCTTTGCCTTCGGTGAGGGATTTCATCGATTCCTTCGACCAGCGGCGTAGATCAATTTCGTAAGTGCCGGGGCGGTCGACGATCACGTTCCAGTAGCCGATCGAGACGGCCTTGGTGAGACCGCCGCCGTTATCGCAGTAGTCGCCAACCCAATCCTGAGCGTAGAGGGTGGAATAGTTGGCCGCCTCCGACCCAACGATGATCCAGCGGGGCGTGTCGAAGAGTGGTTTGGCTTCCTCGTGCCAGGCGTCGTAATGCGCTGACATGGCTTTGACAACTTCTGCGTGTTGATCGGCGACGTTGGTCTGCTGGCCGGGATCGTGTCTCACGTTGTAGAGTTCGAGTGGGGTTCCGGGGGGCGGGGGATTCCGCCCCTTCCTGGGTTTGAGCAGGCGCCACTCGTTCCACATGACCACTGCTGGATCCCAGGGCTCGCCAGAGGTGCGATACTGAACGACCAGTTTGCGGTCGGGGAGTTCGTTGGCCTCGCCGGTGAGGAGCCCGGCCAGACTGGTGCCGTCGAAGGGCAGGGGTGATTCCAAGGTGTCGAGGGAGCAGAGTTCGATCAAGGTGGGAAGCAGATCCTGCACCTGGGTCATTTCGGCGATGTCGTTGCCGTGCTTGAGCTGGCCCCCGGGCCAGCGCACAAAGCAGGGGACGCGGTGGCCGCCTTCGTAAACACTGGTCTTCTTGTCGCGCATGCCGGCGTTGAAGATTTCTTTGGCGCCGGTGCTCTGGGTGCCGTTGTCGGACAGGTAAATGACGAGCGTGTTATCCTTGAGTTGTTTCTGATCGAGGAAGGTTTCGAGGCGACCGAGATTTTCGTCGAGGTTGGCGATCATGCCGTAGAACTCGGCAGGCTGTTTCTTGCCTTCAAACTCTCCAACATAGGGCGCTACGTATTTTTCCGGTGCAATGTTAGGCACGTGTGGGGTGTTGGTGGGCAGGTAGACGAAGAAAGGTTGCTCGACTTTGCCGAGAGTTCTCAGTTCTTGGTTCTTGGTTGTTTGTTCTTCCATCCAATCCATGGCTTCGTTGAAGAAGATGTCGGTGCAGTAGCCTCGGTACTTTTGATCGACGCCGTTGTGGGACAGAACGGGATCGAAGTAGACATCGGTGAGGTTGTCCCAGTGGTCAGCCAGAGAGGTGATGCCCCAGGCGCGGTGGTAAATGGTTTCTTGGAAGCCCCGGTCCTGGGGGCGGTGGGGGTAGCTGTCGCCGAGGTGCCATTTGCCGAAGTGGCCGGTGGCGTAGCCGGATTCGGCGAAGTAGTCTGCCATGGTCGGGAGTTCGGCGCGCATCATGGAACGGCCCTGGCAGACGGCAGTGCAACCGTTGCGCATCGCATCAATGCCGGTCATGAGTTGCCCGCGAGTGGGCGAGCACATCGGTGCGACATGAAAGTCGGTGAAGCGCACCGCACTCTCTCGGAACTGATCCATGTTCGGAGTTTCGAGAACGGGATTGCCGTGGGCTGAAAAGTCGCCGTAGCCCTGGTCGTCGGTGATGATGACGATCACGTTCGGTCGGCCGTTGGCCGAAGTTTTTAGTTCTTGGTTCTTGGTTCTTGGTTTCTCAGCAAAGACTGACGCAGTGAGAGCCAGAGAGAGCAGTGGGTGGAGAAGTCGTTTCATGAATAGAGTCGGATGGGTAGCTATTGGATTCGACCGGTGTCAGCACCTTTCGACAAGGCTTCGGCGTCTTCGATTTTTGCCATGAGCTTGGCGAGGGCTGCGACTTTTTCGGGGTGCTTTTCGGCGAGATTAGTCTTTTCGCCGAGGTCGTCTTCAAGGTGGTAGAGTTCGGCTACCTTGGGGCGATCGTCCTCGATGGCGTAACCGAAGAAGTGGGCGTCGGGTTTGAGATACTTCCACGGGCCCTTACGGACACCGGCTTTGTCGAAGTAGAAGTAGTTCCGACCGGTCTCGCTTTTGCCAGTGAGCAAGGCGGTCTGATCGATGCCGTCGATGTGACGGTCCTCAGGAATCGAGAAGCCAGCGAGAGCGGCAAAGGTAGGGAGAAAGTCGATCGTCGCGAAGATCGCATCGGAGGTCCGGCCGGCAGGTACCTGCCCGGGCCAGCGAACGAGACAGGGGAGGCGATAGCCGCCCTCGTAGCAGGACCCCTTGCCGTTGCGTAGCGGCCCGGCTTCTCCCCAGAAAATGGTGTCGGGTTCCTGATACCAGGCCTCGGCCCTTTTCTTGGGGCCATTGCCTTTGCCCATTTTGCCCAGATAGTATTTCGGCTGATTCCAGGGGCCGTTGTCGCTGGTGTAGATCACAAGTGTATTTTCACTGAGGTCGAGTTCGTCAAGCGTGTCGAGCAGGCGCCCGGTTTCGTAATCGAATTCCTCAACGACATCGCCGTAGAGTCCGCCTTCGGATTTGCCGCGAAACGGTTCGGAGGCATCGATGACCGTGTGCATCATGGTGTGGGCGAGATAGAGCGCGAAGGGTTTGTCAGGATCGCGTTCGTCCTTGAGCCACTCGATGGATTTCTCGGTGTAGAGCCGGGTGAGGCTGGCCATGTCATCGGTGCTGCCGGCGGCTTCGTTGTTCTCGTGGAACTTGACGGTGCCGCCGTCGTTGGCTCCGAGGGCCCCGTAGAAATAGTCGAAGCCCTGGGCATTGGGCATGCGCTCGAGGATGGGCTTGCGATTGGAGACGTCCCACTTGCCGACACAGGCGGTCTGGTAGCCGGCGTCGCGAATGAGCTCGGCCCAGGTGATTTCATCGGCTGGCATGGACCAGCCGCCACTGCGGCGAGGTTGGCGTCCGGTGAGGAGGGCGGAACGAGAGGGGCCGCAGACGGTCTGGGAATAAAAAGAAGTGAAGAGCGTGCCTTCCTTCGCGAGTTCATCGAGGCGGGGAGTCTTGTTCTTCTCGTTGCCGTAACAGGCCAGGTCAGCGTAGCCCTGATCATCGGTGAAGATGATGAGGATGTTGGGACGCGGGGCGTCTGAAGTTCCTGATTTTTGGTTCTTAGTTTTTGGTTCCTGGGCTGTGAGCGTGGTAGCAAGCAGGAAGGGGGTGACTGCCGTGGCCACACCGCCCTTCGCCGCGAAGCGGCAGATAGAATACCGAAACGGAGTGGAGGCACAGAGCGGGGCGTGTGAGCTTGCGATCAGGATAAAGTGGCTCAGAAAACAGTGGGGACGCAGAGCGGTGGAGAGATCAAGCAGAGCCCGGCGAAGTCGGGATAAGAGGCAGGCGATAATTTTCATAAGGCTGAGTGGCTGGAGTTTGCGACTCTTTTCTTTCTATTCGGTGTCAATTTTTCAAAGGCGACATTGCCGCGTTTCGGTGCATCACTGATTGATCGGTTTTGCTTCTTCTTCGTCGACATAGGCGGCCGGTCTCACTTCTGATCCAGGTCTTTTGTCGTCTCCCAGTTTCTCTACATAGGTCTGGGTCAGGTTTTGCATGCGGATAACTACTTCGGGGTGGCGGTCGGAAAGGTCGGAGGTTTCGGTAGGATCCGTCTCCAGATCGAAGAGGGCACCTTGCTCGATCTCGAGAAGGTCATGCGTTTCTGCTTGCAGGAAACGGGTGGGTTTCGGGTAATACTTCCAGCGCCCCTCACGCACGGCGTGCAGCAATACGGCATTCTCATCTCGATACTGATGGTCCGGGTTGAAGTAACCGTAGTAGGCAAAGGTGTTTCGGGGGGAAGTGGTTGGCAGTATCGCTCCAAACATGCTACTGACATCGACTCCATCGATTGGAACAGGTGACTCAAAGGCGTCGCCTGCCAAAGCGGCAAAGGTGGGTAGGAGATCGAGGGTGGAGGCCATCAGGTCTGTGCTGCTGCCTGCCTCAATCGTTCCCGGCCACCAGCCGATCGTGGGGACACGGAACCCTCCTTCAGCGGGCGTCGCTTTGCCACCGCTGTAGGGAGCATTGGAGGAATAGGGGGGCTTCAGTGTTTTTCCAGGCTTTGGAGGGAAGAGCCCGCCTCCGTTGTCCGAGGTGAAGAGAACGAGCGTGCGTTCGTCGATTTCCAAGTCGACGAGACAGTCGAGGATTTGACCGACGGACCAGTCAATTTCGGCCACGGTATCGGCGTAGAGACCTTGACCGGTTTTGTCGAGAAAGGCGGGGCTGGCCGCGTGGGGGCCGTGCACCATGTTGTGGGGTAGGTAGATGAAGAAAGGGTCTTCCCGGTTGCGTTCGATAAAATCAATCGCGTATTCGGTAAAGCGCTTCGTGAGGTAGCCGAAGTCGTCCGGCTCTAGGTCCTCAACGACGGTCTCGTTCTTGACCATGGGTGGCGGCACCTGGAATGGTTTGGCCTTCACGCCCATGTCATGTCCGTTGGGAATGCCAAAGAATTCGTCAAAACCCTGTCGCGTGGGGAGAAAGGGGGGCTGATCACCGAGATGCCACTTGCCGATGCAGGCGGTAGTATAACCTCTCTCCTTGAGAACTTCGGCGATGGTGATTTCGTTAGGATTCAGCCCCTTGGGGTCGCCGGGCCAAAGGACGCTGGCGTGGGGAAGTGGATCCCGCGTTTCGTTGTGAAGCATGCTGACCCGGACCGGGTAGCTGCCTGTCATGATGGCGGCCCGCGACGGGGTGCAGACACTGGAGGCCGAATAGAAGCTGGTGAAGGTGCGCCCTTCCTCCGCCATCCGCACCAGGTTGGGAGTTTCGTGGCGATCGCTGAAGGGTTGGATGTCGGCGAAACCGAGGTCGTCGATGAAGAGGACGATGAAGTTCGGACGCGGAGCGTCCGAGGTTGTTAGTTCTTGGCTCTCAGTTGTTGGTTCCTCTGCGAAAAGCGCCTTGCCAAGCAGGAGGGTGCCAAAGGAGATTGGTCTAAAAAATTTCATTCTATTTGGTGTCAATTTCCCAGATGCGATTCTCTCGCGCTTCGAGGTATCCCTGGTTGGTGGGTTTCATTTTCCAGATCTCGACTTTCTTGATCGTCGTCGGCTTGGAGAAAGAGTAAGCATCAAATCCGCTCGCATCCTGCCAGTTCATGTCCGCTGCCACGATGGCTTGTCGATTGTTGGCGAAGACTTCGACGAAGTACTTGTCGACGAAGATACGCAGTTCCACGTCCTCGCCTTCCGGGAGATCGGAGACCACGAAAGGCGCTTCTACTCCGCCAACGCGCAGGGTGCCGTTGTTCGGTTGGAAGTAGATGGGCAGGCCGACGCGGTTCTGGTCGGAAAAGAGCCGGAAGCCGAAGCGCTTTCGTTCGGCCTCTTTGCGATCGACGGTGATACGGATTTCGTAGGCATCGCCATTCAGCTCCGCGATGCGTGTGGTGCGATTTTTCCAGTCGATGCCTCCTTTCGGTTCAGGAATAACGACCTCGATGTTCTCGTGGGTAGCGAGATCGAAGCGTTGCAATTCCAACTCGCGCAGCGGTGCCATGCGCAGGCTTCCATCCTCACCAAGAGTTAATTCGCGTGGCAGGGTTTGAATCGATTTTGGCAGCAGTGCTTCATCCGCTGTCGCTGACCAGGCCCACATGACGCGTCTACCATCCGGAGTGAGGACGCTCTCCGGAGCAAAAATATCCCGGCTTTGCAGCCCCAGGTTGTTCAGATCCTGGCCCTCTTGTCGCCAGTTCATTCGGCCGTGGTATTCGGGGACGAAATGCTCGGCTTCAGCATCCCAGTCTCCGAGGTAGTAACGGCAGCCAAACTGGTGGCTGATGCAAAGCAGCATCCATTTGCCTGTCCCGTCTCCCGCCGAGTCACTAATCGGAAAGAAATTGCCGCAGGAAATGTCTTCCCCGAGAACGACGTCATCCAGTTCGTGCTTCATGAAATCACCGACATAGGTCCAACTCTTGAGATCGTCGGATTTCATGAGCGGCTGTTCTTTCCCGCCGGAATAGGCGTAGTAGGTGTCACCAATCTGGAACAGATCCGGATCCCAATATCTCAGATCGGGTTCTTCCCCATCCGCTGTTTTGGGCTCGATGGGAAACGGCTTTTCCCAGACCGAGATTCGATGGTCCTTGGCGATAGCGATCTGGTTGCGCTTGGATCCGCCGCCGTGGTAGATCACCGCGGGTCTGCCGTCCTTCGTGATAAAGCCGGTGCCGCTGCACATGGTATGCCCCGTAAAGGTGGGCTGCAGCTTCGTCTTCTGCCAGGTCCAGTGCAGCATGTCCGGGCTGGTGACATGAATCCAGGAAAGGCCCTTGCGGATCTTGCCCTGATTCATCCACTCATGCGCAATAATGTAGTGCAGGTGATAGGTGCCATCGAGATAGATGGCTCCATTCGGGTCGGCTGGCCTGCTCTCGCCACCCGGGTGCATGAGGTGAAAATTGAGGGCCAGGGGATCGGGCCCATCCGCCGAGGCGATTACGGATGAAGCCAGGATCGAGAGAATCAAAGCGGCTGTCCGGAGGTGGTTCTTCATGGTAGTGACTGGGTCCTTGGTGCTTCGTTGTTCAGTCCTTAAGTCGCTTGACGATCTAAAAGCTATTTTGAGTTCAGGTATTCGACGAGGGTGGGAACGTCGTCGCTGCTGGAGAGCAGTGGCTTCGGGTTATCTATTCTGCCGGCGGGGCGGATGCCTTCGGCGATGGAGGCGACGTGGGATTCGAGTGCTTCGACCAGTTCGGTGACGATGTCAGGATGCTGGGCGGCAATGTTGTTCTCTTCTCCCAGATCGGTTTCGAGGTTGTAGAGCTCGGTGATGGTTTCCTTTTTGGCCGGGTAGTGAATGAGCTTCCACTTGCCGCGTCGGGCACCGCCGTTTTCGTAGAAGAGAATCTCGTGTGGTGATTTGGCCTTCCGGTCACCGAGCAGGATGTCGCTGATATCATGGCCATCGAGGATGCGGTCGTTGGGGGCTGCCAGGCCGGCGATTGAGGCGATGCTGGGCAGCAGGTCGATGGTGGCGCCGATTTCAGAAGTGACCGAGGCCGCCGGGATTTTTCCGGGCCACCAGGCGAGGGTGGCCACGCGCATGTGGCCTTCATACTTAGGGCCGAACTTGTGACCGCGGAGCGGGCCGGAGGAAGTCTTGCCGGCACCGCCGTTGTCGTTGGTGAAGAGGACAAAGGTGTTCTCGTCGAGCCCGAGCTGGCGGAGGGTATTGAGGATGCGTCCAGTGCTGTGGTCGATTTCCCCGATGAGGGCTCGCATGACGTCGCCGCCGGCGGCTTCGAGACGTTCGGGTGTGACCATGTGAGGGGAGTGCACCGCGGAATGGGGGACGTAGGCAAAAAACGGCTCGTCCTGGTGACGGATGATGAACTCGACGGCGGCCTCGGTGATCGCGTCAGTGATGCGGGCCTGGTTCTCGGCATCGGGAATGTGAGCGACGGGTTCGTTTTGAACAATCCACGGGAGCGGCGGATAGTTGCGCTTCTTGTTGCCATTGACCCACATGTCGTTGGAGTAGGGGATGCCCTGGTATTCGTCGAAGCCCTGGGCCAGTGGCATGAATTCCGGCTGATCGCCGAGGTGCCATTTGCCGAAGCAGCCGGTGGCGTAGCCGCCCTGTTTGAGTAGGTCTGCGATGGTGATTTCGTCAGGATTCAGTCCGCGTTCATCGGCTGGGAAAACGACGCTTCTACCCATTTCGAGACGGTCCGCGTAGCAGCCGGTGAGCAGGGCGGATCGGGATGGGGTGCAGGCGGTGGAACTGACATAGAAGTCGGTCAGCTTGAGGCCTTCGGCGGCCATGCGATCGAGGTTGGGGGTGGGGTGGTCGGAGCCAAACGGGCCGATGTCGCCGTAGCCCATATCATCGATAAAGATGACGACCACGTTGGGTTGGTCACCGGGAGCGCGGGGATTCTGGACCGGTTTGAGGTTCTTTGTGGGCGGGGCTTTGGCCGGAGCGGGTTTGGTTGGAGCTGCCTGGATTGACTTTGGTGGAGGTGTTTTTGCCACTTCGGCTTCAGCTGGTACTGGCGCCACTCCGTTGCCCCAGGCTGACTTAAGTTCGTGGACGACGAGGGAATGGATTTTGAGATCGTCGTTGCCTTCGATGGCGATGCGACGGTCCGCTGGGTCGGGCACAACGACGAAACTGGCAGCAGCGGCACCGTCGTTGATGAACAGTTCCAGTGAAGCGCGATCCACCAAGGCTCGCAGCGTGACCTGACCGTCCACGGCGGGGGCGGGGATGCGTCGAAGGCCATTGTCCCGGTAGGGGCCGCTTTTGTTCCAGGCGGCCCGTTCGCCTTCGACCCGGGCGGTGTTGGTGAACTCAAACTCCTGAGCCTCGGCATCGAAGAGAATCTTCAGTCCACGGAGGTAGAGCGTGAAATCTTTTTCGGGTGAGAACTTGAGATTCAGGTCGATCAGCTCAGGCAGTAAGTCGCTGAGTTCTTCATTGGCCTTCGCCGCACTGAGGTTCTCCAGGTTCCTGGTGATGGCGTAGAGTTTCTCAATCTCCTGAACGGGGTTGCGAAACATCTCGATGCCATCGGGGGTGGTTTTCAGCGTGATCTCGATCGGGACCGACATCTGCTGGTTGAAGGGCATGTTGGCCTCGAGGAAGGGGCGGTAACCGGGCTGCTTGGCACGCAGCCAGCCGACGTGAACGACGCGCCCGGCAGGTCCCTGGTTGAAGGCCTGAGCGGCATACCAGGCGTCGCCATAATCAAACTTCAGTCGGCGATCGTTGGCATCTACCGCGCCGTAGCCTTTCCACGTTTTGCCGTCGAACTCCCCGATTTCGTAGTGGGCTCCGGCATCGGAAATGATCCATCTCACATTGTCCGGGTCGCCGTCGACGGGAACGGCATACATGTCGATGCATTCCGCGGCTTTGTTAGGAATGTCGCCGATGATTTCCCAGTCGAGCAGGTTGGTCGATTTCCAGAGACGGACGAGCCGGTCAGGGCCACCGATCATCATGATGGTGACGTAGAAGTCTCCGGGGGCGAAGTAGAAGACGCGTGGGTCACGCTGCCCCTTGGAGAAACCTTCCTGGTGAGGAATGACGGGTTTACCGTCGTTGATCTTGGTCCAGGTTCTCCCTTTGTCGGTGCTGTAGGCGCCGCCCTGGAAAAACTTGTCGTGGGTTGCAGAGTAGAGCGCAAAGAGTGTCTTGGTATCGCCCTTCTGTTTGCCGAGCGCGTTGTTCACGTCAACGACGGCAGAGCCGGACCAGATGGCGTGAACGCCTTCCGAGCCATCGACCTTGGGGTAGGGGTTGATGGCGTGGGGAAGCTGTTCCCAATAGATCAAGTCAGGGCTGACGGCATTGCCCCAGGACTTGGTCGCGCTGGGGTTGCCTTTGGCGTTGTGCTGAAAGAGCATATGCCATTCGCCGTCGTAGTAGACCATGCCGTTGGGGTCGTTGAGCCAACCCATCCGCGAAGTGAAATGAAACTGCGGGCGCAGGGCCTGATCGTAGCCAACCTGGTCGTAGAGTGGGAAAGTGGACCACTCGTCTTTGAGGGCGACTCCCGGTTTCGGAGGCGGGCTGAAACTCGAGGAAGTGGGGGGTGTCACGGCTGGTTTGGCGGGCGCTTTAGGAGCAGCAGCGGCTCTAGAAACTTTGGGTGCGGCAGGAGTGCCCTTGAGAGTAATTGAGACCGGTTTGGCTTCCTTGAGAGTAAGGTCGGACTGAAAGATGTGATCGACCTGGATGTGCCCCCAGCCTCCGGAGCGGTGATCGAAGATTTCGACCCGGGCTTCTTTGCCTTTGAATTCGGCGATGTCCCAGGAAGTCCACGCCATGACTTCCTGCTTCTGCTCGTTCTTTTTCGAGAGCCCGGTCGCGGTCCTCGCAGGCTGGTCATCGATGAGCAGGCGGATGCCGGTTTCACCGGGGTGATTGCCGCCGCCAATGAGAAAGTGCAGATAGTCGCGTTCGAGCTTGAACCCGGGAGAGGTCAGGGTGCCGGTGGGTTTGTCGTTGGGGCGATAGCTGTTGGCGAGACCGTTACCGATAAAGGGCTCCAGTCGGTTGCTGCTGTTGTCCCTGGTGATGGGGCCTGATCCGAAAGCATCTCCGGTGGTAATCCACTGGCCGAAGTCGCTGCCCTCGAAGTCGGCAAGGATGAGATCGGAGGGATCCGCGGGGTGACCTTCCGGTGCTTTGGTCGTGGGTTGCTTTGCTGGTTTGGGTTTCGGTTTTTGAGTGACCGGGGGGAGCTCTTTCTCCACGGGCACCCATTTGCGATGCTCGGCGATGACGGGCGCGTATTCCGACTGCCCTGCGAGATTGGTCCACTCCCAGGGATCTTTCTGGTGGTCGTAGAGTTCTTCGGTGCCGTCGCTGTAGCAAATGTAACGCCAGCGATCCGAGCGGACCGCGTGATTGCCTTTGCCCTGAGTCATGATGGCGGGTTCGCTCCATTCGGCCTCCGGGTTTTTCAACAGCGGCACGAGGCTGTTTCCGTCGAGGTGGTCGCCCACCTCCAGTCCGGCGAGATCGGCCAGGGTGGGATAGATGTCGAGCAGGCTGACAGGGCGGTCGATCACGGTGCCGGGTTGGGTGACTCCCCCTTCTTCGCTCCATGAGCTTCGAAGGGCAGGCGGGACAACGATGATGAAAGGAACGCGGTTGGCTTTCTCCCAGAGGGTGAACTTCACGCAGGCATTCTTGTCGCCGAGGTGGTAGCCGTGATCGGACCAGAGTACGATGATGGTGTTATCGGCGCGACCGGTCGCGTCGAGTTCGTCGATGAGCCTGCCGACCATTTCGTCGGCGTAGTCGGAGGCGGCCTGATAGCATTGCACCATTTTCTTGAGACTGCCGGGGCGGTTCTCGGGATCGGGATGGGCGTTGTCGAAAATGAAAGCTTCCTTGCGCGACATTTTCACACCCAGTGGCGGTACGTCGTCGAGGTCATCTTCCGGGCGCGGGGGGAGTTCGACGCCATCGAAGGGATAACGCTCGAAGGTTTCGGGCGGTGCCCAGAACGGAAGGTGAGGACGAAAGATGCCGGCGGCGAGAAAGAGGGGTTCGCTCTTTTTCGCCGTCTGCATCACGTCGGTGACGTAGTCGACGGTGTATTCGTCAGTCTGCTTCTCGACTTCGTGAACACCCCAGTCCCAACTCGCGCTGGCGAGTTGCTTGTGTCCGTCTTCCCGGGTGTAGCCGTTGTAGTTGGATTCGGGCTTGTGGGCATGGAGGTTGAGTTTTTGAAAAGCCTGGAAAGAGGGATTGTCCTGGCGGTCGGTGCCGGTGCCTCCGTGGTGAAAGATTTTTCCGGCGCCGTCGGTGCGGTAGCCGTGGTTGCCGAAGAACTGGGGAAGCGTGACCACATCGGGAAGCAGTTGCTTCCAGGGGGAGCCGTTGGAATATACGCCGGAAGTCGTCGGAGCGAGGCCGGTGAGAATGGCGGTCCGGGAAGGGTTGCAGGCGGGGACGGCGCAGTAGGCGCGGGAGAAAAAGGCGCCGCGTGCAGCAAGGCGTTTCAGGTTGGGCGTCTGGATCGGGTTGTCATCGTCGAAGAGCGTGGTCCAGTCGTTCATGTCATCGATGGCGATGAAGAGAATGTCCGGCCGCGAAGCGGCCGCGGTTTTTGGTTTTTGGTTTTTGATTTTCGGTTTCGGTTTCGGTTTCGGTTGGGCACCTTTCGAGACGGCGTTGCCTCCTCCAGGACTCCCTTCGGGAACGGATGCTCCGGCGGCGTTGAGGGTTTCTTCAGGGGGGCGTTTCAGGTAGGTTCGAAGGTTAGGAAGGTCGTGTTCGTAGGGGATTCGGGGGCTTGTTGGGCGTTCTAGCAAGCCGCGAGGGCGGAAGTTTTCGGGTGCCACCACTTCTTCGCCGTGGGCGATGCAGAGTTGGAGCAATTCTTCGGTGAGTTCAGGATGCTCCTGAGCGAGGTTCCGGGTTTCCCCGATGTCGGCGCTGAGATTGTAGAGTTCCAGCTTGGCGTCCTTGCCGTTGCGGACCAACTTCCAGTCACCACGACGAATGCCCATGTCCTCGTAGTGGATGACGTGGTGCGGGGATTTGGCACCCGGTTTGCCGAGGAGAACGTCGAGTCCGTCTTTGCCATCTATCTTGCGGTCAGTAGGAACCGTGCCTCCCACGAGTTTAGCAAGCGAAGGAAGCAGGTCGATTGACATGAGAAACTCATTCGACTCACTCCGGGCAGGAATGGTTCCGGGCCACCAGGCGACGAAGGGTTCGCGTTGGTGCCCTTCATATTTGGGACCGCCTTTGTTCCCTCTAAGGCCGCCCATGACCTCCTGAGAACCAACTCCACCGTTGTCGGAGGTGAAGATTACCAGGGTATTCTCATCGAGTTCGAGCTCGCGCAGCGTGTCAAGAATGCGCCCCACAGAGTCGTCCACTTCCTCCGTTGTGGAGCGGTTTACGACGCCTTCGGCGCGGTCAAAATGCTGGCGCCTCGCGTAGCGTGGAAAGTGAACATAGGCATGGGGGACATAGCAAAAGAAAGGCTGCGTCGTTCCCGGTTCTTGATTCCTATTGTTTAGTTCTTTGATCCATTCGATGGCTTTGTCGGTGAATGTTTCGGAGAGTAGTGCCTGGTCATGGGCATCGGCGACGTAGGCGACTGGATCGTTCTGCAGGATGACGGGCAGGGGGGTGTAGGGCTCCTTGGTGATACGGTGCTTGTTGCCATTGCCCGGCCACATGTCATTCGAGTAGGGAATGCCGTAGTAGTGATCAAAGCCGTTCGCGAGGGGGAGGAATTCGTTCTGGTCGCCCAAGTGCCATTTGCCGAAACAGCCAGTGGCGTAGCCCACTTCTTTGAGCATGTCCGCGATCGTGACTTCGTCAGGATTGAGCCCCCAGTTCTCTCCGGGGAAATGAACCGTTCCGTCCATCTCGATTCGTCGCGCGTGGGTGCCGGTCAGCATGGCGGCGCGAGACGGAGTGCAGGCTGTGTTGGAGGTGTAGTATTGGCGCAGACAGAGGCCTTCTGCCGCCATGCGGTCTAGGTTGGGGGTCTGGTTGGCGGTGTTACCGAAGGGGCCAATTTCGCCCCATCCCATGTCATCGATGTAGAAGAGCACGATGTTCGGACGGAGAGCGTCCGAAGTTGCTGGTTCTTGGTTCTTAGCTTTTGGTTCCTGGGCTTTTGTGGAGCACAGGAGAACTAGAGCGGGAAGGAGATGAGTTAGGATTTTCATCAGATTGCAGACTGAAGAGGGTTAGGTGAGTGACTGAACAGATTCGGAGCGCAGTGAAGAGAGACGGAGCGAAGAGAAGTCAATTGGGTATGGCGCCGGGGTGGGCGCAGACGGCTGCTGCGGTGTGGCAGGCTTGTTCAAGGGTGTTTGAAACGGGAAGCCCCTCGAGCCGGCCGAGAGCGAAGGCGGCGGTGAAGGCGTCGCCGGCGCCAACGGTGTCGACTACGGCGGTAGGAAGGCCGGAGTGTTTGACGGTTTCGGTTGAAGAACGATAAATCGCGCCCTTGGCTCCTTGCGTCATGACCAGCGCTGTGAGCTGGTATTTTTCGAGAATCGCGAGGAGCGGGTCTGGGGAATTGGTCACGCCACAGGCTGACAAGATTGGGGTGAGCTCCTCATCGCTGAACTTAAGAAGGTCGGCATTTTCGAGGGATTGCCGAATGATGGAATCGTCAAAGAAAGGAACGCGAAGATTGATGTCGAGGATGCGGGGCGTTGCATGGGACTTGGCGACTTCGAGTCCGTGTAAAATCGTCTGCTGGGAGAGTTGGCTACGTTGGCAGAGGGTGCCGAAGTAGACGGTGTCTGCCGATTCGATCAGTGCTTCGAGTTCCGGGTTCCAGATGATGCTGTCCCAGGCAGCGTTGTCGTGAATCGTGTAAGTTGGCCTGCCCTCGGCATCGGTATCGACACCGACAGTTCCAGTTGCTAGTTCGGCGACTACCTGCATATAACTGGTTTGAACGCCAAAACTGCTGAGAATCTGGATCGCCTCTTCTCCGCGCGCATCATCACCCACCGCACTGACCATGCTGACCTTTCCTCCGAGAAGAGCCGCGTGGCAGGCGAAGTTGGCAGGTGCCCCCCCAAAACGGGCACCGTCCGGGAAAAGATCCCAGAGCACTTCGCCAAAAGAAACGAGATGCGGTTCCCTCATCCTTTAGAGACTCCCAGTTCGTGTTCAATGGACTCGAGCGAGCGGCCCTTGGTCTCAGGCACCATCCATTTCACCCAGATGAGTTGAAGCACCATCATGAAGGCGAAGAACCCGAAGACGACTGAAGGAGCAAACTTTTCAACCACGGCAGGGAAGAAGAGAGTGAGCAGAGCCGCGAAAACCCAGTGGGTAGCGCTGCCGATCGACTGCCCGTAGGCACGGAAACGGTTGGGGAAGATTTCAGAAATGAAGACCCAGATGACCGCCCCCTGACCCACGGCGTGAGCAGCGATGAAAGCGAAAATGCAGATGGGCACGATGCCGAAATTTTCTGTCTTGAAAGCCCAGGAGCAGAGTCCAAGGGAAAGAATGTAACCGAAAGAGCCAATGAAGAGCAGGGTACGACGGCCCAGTTTGTCGATCAGCCAAAGACCGACGAAAGTGAAAATCAGGTTGGTCACTCCGATACCGACCGATTGGAGAAGGGCTGCGTTTTCTTCAAGGCCGGTAAGTTCGAAAATACGTGGCGCGAAATAGAGGATCGCGTTGATACCGGAGAGCTGATTGAAAAACGCGATGAGAAAGGCAAGAGCGATCGGAACTTGGAGGCTGGCAGCTTTTTGACCATCAGGTCTTTCTCGCTCTTCGACGACCTCTTCGATTTCTTTCGCAAGTTTTTCAATTTCATCCGGAGCTAGGTCAGGATTGACCTCGCTGAGCACTTTGATGCCGGCGTCTTGATCTCCTTCTTTACCAATGAGCCAGCGCGGACTTTCAGGAAGGGTGAGACACATCAGGGAGTAGATGATGGCGGGAATGGCTTCGATTCCGAGCATCCAGCGCCATGCCTGATCCCCGATACCACCGAGCGCGGCATTGGAAGCGAAGGCGAGGAGAATACCGAAGACGATATTGAACTGAAACATCCCGGCGAGTCGCCCCCGTTTTTCGGGCGGTGCAATTTCCGAGATGAAGAGTGGAGCGGCGACCGTCGAGATGCCGACCCCGAGACCACCGATGAAACGGGCGATGAGAAACGAAAGAGGATCATTCGCCATGGCTGACCAGATAGCCGAAACGAAGTAGAGCAAGCCGATCGATAGAAGGGTCTTCTTTCTCCCGAACAGATTGGTTGGGAAGCCACCGATAAGCGAACCGAGGACGGTGCCCCAGAGAGCCGCCGAAATAGCAAAGCCATGCATGAAGTCGTTCAGGCCCCAAAGCTCCTGGATGGACTGCTCGGCACCCGAAATTACCACGGTATCAAAACCGAAGAGGAATCCCGCCAGAGCAGCGGTGATGGACCAGAGAATCAGCTTCGGGTTCGAGTTGTTCATGGTGCCATGATAGAGAGCGCCGGGGAATTGAAAATGGTTTACCTTCTGTTTGTTTTGTGACAGATTGTGATTTTGTGTCGAAATTCGTGATGAATCAGGGTACTGAAAAGAAGGCAATTATGGGAGTGGAAGCTCCATATTTTCTGATGTGGAGGCCGCTAGAGCCCGATCTGGAGCGAGACTGGGAGCGGCAGTGGTTTGGTCACGAATTGAATACTGAGGCCGTTTTTAATATCAGAGGGATCGGGATTCGGGAACCGATGTTCAACGCCAATGTGAATCGCCCGGCGGGCACAGGTGACTGGCTCATGATGCTGTTTCATGAGGCGGCCCGGCTTGATTCAGAGAGAGTTGATGCATCGGTAGATCCCATGACCCTTGTGATTTGGGAGCCAGGGGTGCCACAATTTTACAGCTGGGTAAAAGCTGCAGGGCAAGAGCCCCATTCATGGATGCATGTCGAAGGAACGTCAGTGTTGCGCCTGATCAGGACTTTGGGTTTGCCCCGGAATGTGCCGTTTGTTCTGCCGGATGCTTCGGTGATGGATGGCGCTCTAGCGCTGATGCTTGAAGAGATGCGGGAGGATCACCCTGACAAAGTAATCTTGCAGAACCTGTTCGAGAATTGGGCTCGGGGTGTTCGCCGGCAGACACAGCCTGTAGAATCAGCCAGGAATGTATCTCCGGCCTTGCTTCGCATTCGTCGCTATCTTGACTCTGATTTTCGGAGAATTCCTCCTTTGGATGAATTGGCGGAAATGGCCGCGATGTCGCGAAGTCATCTCTGTCATCAGTTCAAGGAATGCTATGGCTCTTCGATCAGTGAGTATGTGATTCGGAAGCGAATGGCCGCGGCGCAACGATTGCTCTACGATCTCGAATTGAGGCCCGGGGATATTGCGGAGGCAGTGGGGTATCCTGACATTTATCAATTTTCGAAGCAGTTCAAAAAATCGTTTGGCATCAGTCCAACTCGCTACCGACGCGAGCAGGTTCAATCGTAGTGTCAGAAAGAGACCTCCCATTGCAGGCGAAAGCGAGCTTCAGATTCCGCACCGGTGGGGGAGTTCATGTTCAGGGTTGATACGTCGGCGCTGATTTTGTTGCGGTGCCCGTTGAAGTACCAGTTAGTACCGAGGGCAAATTCCCATTGAGCGTTGTTGGAAAGTGAGACGTCCGGCGTGACGTGAGCCGCTCGAGCGACCAGTTCCAGAGGCTTTGGCAGATGGATACAATACTCGGACGGGAACGTGCCGATCTGGGCGTAGCCGCCGAGGATCGATTGGTGAGTGCCTGTGCCGCGGGTTTCAATGTCTTTCCAATGGAGTTCCTGCTGCCAGGACCATCCTCGCCACTTGGCCGCGGTTTCGAACATGATTTGGTTGAAACGGTAATTGCCAAAGCCATAGCCTGGTAACTGACCTCCCCCTGAACTCGAGAAGCGGGTGAAGCGACTGTCTCCATACACGGCGCCAAGGGTGACCGCAGAAATGAAGTCCTCGGTGCGGTCCAAGTCGGCTTGGCTGAAGCCGAGAACTTCGCCCTGGGGATTCCATTGCCATCTCACCATCCAGAGTCCGCTATCATCAGCGTAGCTGGCGCCGAGGCCATACCCACTGAGGTATTGCAGCCAGACAGTGGAATCAAAGCTTTCCCCTTCATTGAGGCGAAAGTTCAGGCTCGTGCCCATCTGGCGATCGAGAGTGAACCAGTAGTTTGAGAGGGAGCGGTCAACGAACTGTTGCTTGCCAGAGGAATCGATCCGTTCGCGGTTGTAATCGGATTTCCATTGGCCCACTCGGACATTGAAGGTGTCAGTGATATGCCAGGTGCCGCGGTAGTCGAGCAGTGAGTTGGTGGGGAAGTTGTATTCGGAATAGATTTCCAGATCTTCGGAAAACAAAGTCCCACCACCCTTGACTCGACCACGCTTGAGCTCAGTCGCTCCGTTAGGAGGTGGTTGCAGGTCGCTGACGGAGCGAATCTGTCCCGGGAGGCTGTCTGTCCGAAACTGAAATCGAAGCCCAATCCAGAGGTCTGTTTGTTCGTCAGGAGATGTGTAGCGAAGACCCTTGTCGGCGTCGTACCGTAAGTAAGGCGCAGAACTCTCCGAAGTGGAATCAAAGAGGGGCTGTTCAGCTGGATCGCTCGCTTCCAGTCGGGCAGAGAGCAGTAGGAGAGCCAGAGCCACCAATCGCGATGAAAACAGCGAGGCAACCGGTTCGTGGCAGTGGTGGGTCATGGAGATAGAAAGCCGGGAATGATGCGTTGAGGAAGAGTTTTGAGCATTTTGCCCATGCCTTTGTTGTGAGCCGTGACGATAGCAATGAGGTCCAGTTCAGGAAACATCAAAATGAACTGTCCTCCGGCCCCTCGGCCCGACATACAGTCATAGGTTTTGTTTCCTACGGGAGCATCATGTCTCCACCAGAAGTAGCCGTAGGAAGTCCCCTGTGGATTGGTGTGAATCCTGGATGTGGCCTGCTCGACGAACGCAGCGGGAACCAATTGTTCGTCTTTCCATTTGCCATCGTTCATCACGAGAAGACCCCACTTCAGCATGTCGCGGGAACGCATACTGCTGCCCGCGGCTGATTTGGGCAGGCCGCTCACGTCGTCCTGCCACGCAAAATTTCGGATGCCCATTTTGCCGAGCACTTCCTTCTCGAGAAATTCGCGGGCCGTTCCCGGAACGACGGCTTCGATGACTTGCATGGTCATGGAGGGGTCGGAGCCCTGGTATTTGTATTCCCGTGGAGAGGGGGGAATCGGCGCACTGTGGCTCAAATAGGCTTGGATCTGCCCCTGTCCTTCCAACAGTCCCGGGACTTTCATGAGTTCGGCAGCCTTCTCATTTTTGATGCGTACTCCTGAATGCATGTTCATCGCCTCGGCAACGGTGATCTCGGTCGCACCTTCGACCAGCTGGCTGCGGTCGATTTCATCGAGATAGCTGATCACGGGGCGATTGAGGTCTTCCATGGTGAGGTAGCCCATCTCGATGGCGCGTCCCATGGTCATGGCAGTGTAGGACTTGGTGATGGACATCTGGTAGTGCGGGTAGTTGACCCGGCCGCGGCGATAGTAAGATTCGAAAATCAGCTTTCCTTTGTGGCAGAGAAGAAAGCTGTCGATTTCACCATGGTCGCCTGCGGCAATTTCATCTGCGAAAGCGAGAACGGCTTCCCTGTCACCTCCGTCGGCACCGAGTTCACCCACAGGAATACCGTCTTTCCGATCTCCGGGAGCGGCATTGAGAAATGGTTTTTTGAGGTCGGGAAGGTTCTTCTCAAGGGTGTAGGAAACGTCCTCTGCGTTGAGATCGGTCACCTCAGGCGCGAGACCATTGGCCTGAGTTTCTGCGAGCAGGTTGAGGGCGCCGAAGCTGCACGCAAAGGCAGTTGCGCAAAGAGTGAATGGGGTTTTTCTCATGAAATCAGTAGGGGCGAGAGAGGACAGTGTCACAAACGAAGTTAGGCGGAGCGAGGCCTTTTGTGCGTAATCAGGGAAAGAGGCATGGCGCCAGGAGGGCGGTCGTGTCATGAATGGATACGTGTTATGAAAAATTGGCTCTATTTGGGATGGTCAGTGGTCTTACCTATGGCAGGCGCGCAGGCGGATCCGGCAACGAACGAAAACTGGTCCGAGACCGCGGCTGAGATGACGGCTCACGGCGTGCGAAGCAAGCATGATAGCTACCTCGCCAACGTGGAGTTTCTTCGGCCTCAGGCGGCTACCACGGCGCGTGAGTTGGAGGCGATCAATCCGTCGCTGACCAAACTTTTGCCCGGACTGGGGGCAATGATCGACGAGGGTGAGGTCTCTCCTCTCTACAAGCAACTCTATGATCGCAAGGTGAGGCAGTTGCGGGCGGGGTATTTCCCGACGAATCACAATTTCCTCGACTGCGAGACGGCCATGAACCTGAAGCACAGCGAGAGTGGGCGGAAAGTCTTCCTGCTTCAGGCGGATATGGATGTGGTGACAGATGGGACGGATCCGGTGCGGAAACCCCATGTGGAGGACTATGATTTTGCGAGGGGGTCGAATTCCTTCCTCCCAATTACCAAGTATGGTTGGTACAAAGGCAGTGAACCCAAAAATCCTTTCATCGATTATTATCCCGAGGCGCTTAAGGAACTGCAGGAAGTTCGCGCCGATCTTGCCAAGCGGGCGGAAGCCGATAAGGGGGTGATCTGGCGTCGGATGCTGGAGACCTGTGATGAGCAGATTCAGGTGATGAAAGGCCGCGGCAATGGAAGCAGTATTCAGAGCTGGATGAAAAACAGCCGATACCTGCTCGCGACAGAAGATCCGTTTGTCGTATTGCCGATGAGCTGGTTCAAGGATGCCAACACTCCCGGGACCGGGGATCTCTGCGCGGTGGTCTACAAAAACCGAATCTACCCGGCGATTCTCGGTGATTCCGGGCCCGACACCAAGGTGGGCGAGGCATCCATCAAGCTCGCGAAACAGTTGAACTCAGAGGCTTCCGGCACCAATCGCGCGATCAACAGTGTTGGTGTGACTTATCTTTTTTTCCCAGGTAGCAAATTGAGTAGTGGCAACTTGGACTACGCTGAATGGCGTGAGAGAGTGGTCGAACTGCTCGGGGAGATTGGTGGCGTTTCTTCAGCGAACGTGGTTCATACCTGGTGAGTTCCGTCTGAAAAATCAAGCAATCAGGTGATCTGGAAAGTCAGTGACATTCTCACAGGCCACTTGTTCCATGACTTGCTGCAACTGTCGCTTCAGCATGGTCAGGGTGTGGTGACCGCCGTATTCTCCGAGGGCACCGACGCCGTACATGGGCGTGCGGCCAAGAAAAGTAAAGTCAGCTCCCGTCGCGAGAGTGGCGGCAATGTCGGGGCCGGTGCGGATGCCGCTGTCCATCATGAGGGTGGTCTTGCCTTTGAATTCTTTCACCAGATCCGCAAGTGGTTTGATCGTAGATTGGCCGGCATCGAGCTGTCGCCCCCCGTGGTTGGAAACGATCATTCCGTCGACTCCAAGCTTGAGAGCGCGCTCGGCGTCCTCGCGGTTGACGATGCCCTTGATCACCAGTTTGCCCTTCCAGCGATCACGCAATGGCTTGATTCGCTCCTCCGTGAGACGGCCGGAAAAAGTCTTATTCATGAAGAGTCCGAGGTGTTTCATGCTGAGCCCTTCGGGAATGTATGGCTTCATGGTTTTGAACTCGGGGGCTCCGGCGGCGAGTTGGCTGAATGACCAGGTCGGATGGGTCATCATCTGGAAGACGTTGCGCGCACTCATTTTTGGTGGGATGGAAAGACCGTTGCGAATTTCCTTGGGGCGATAGGCGAAAGTTGGGGTGTCGGCGAGTATAACCAGTACCTCGCACCCGGCAGCTTCGGCGCGCTCGAGCAACTTGTCTCGCAGCTCGTCTTCGGCGGGGTGGTAGAGCTGAAACCAGAATTTGCCTTCGGTGATTTCTGAGATGGTTTCGATGCTGGCAGTGCCGACGGTACTGAGGACAAACGGCACATTGTGATCGAAAGCAGCTTGGGCGAGAAATTCGCAGCACTTAGGCCACATCAAGCCTTGAAGCCCAACGGGAGCGATGCCGAAGGGGGCGTCCCAGGTTTTTCCAAACAGTTCGGTTTTCTGGGAGGCACCGGGATAGTCCCGGAGGTAATAAGGTTTCAGTTGAATCTCTCGAATGTCAGAGGTGTTGCGGTCAAGATTCACATTGGAGAAGCAGCCGTTGTCGAGATAGTCAAAAGCAAAGCCGGGCATGCGACGACGGGCACGTTCGCGCAGCGCCTCGACGGAGGGGAAGCGGGAGTCAAAATGATCTTCCATGGGATAGCGGAAACGGTAAATGAGAAGTGGCGGGAATTGAAATGAGATTTTGACGCGAATCGGCCCACGGAGACGGAAGAAATAATCTCAGCGAACGCTGAATTCTCGTTAAGGTTGGGAGAGCAAAACGTCGAAGAATATTGCCTATGGACCCTTATCAATCACCGGACTCGCAGAGCGATGAAGCGATCGGAGCGATGACCACTCGTCTCGAAGACCGCGGCACTAACGAGGACTTTCAGGAAATGATCTCGGATTACCTGTTTGGGATTCCGCAGGACGAAGCGGTTTCAGTCCTCGATCTGGGTTGTGGGACTGGAGTGGTGACGCGGCGCCTAGAGGAGCATTTGTCTCAGGATAGTCGTCTTGTAGGGGCAGATATCAGTGAGCGATTCCTCAAGGCGGCGGCGGAATTCTCTGAGAGCGATTTTATTCGTTGGGAACGAGTGCCGGAGGGCCGTTTGCCTTACGAAGACGAGTCGTATGATTTCGTGATCCTGCATACGGTGATGAGCCATGTGCCTGATCCTGTCGCGACTTTGGCAGAAGCGGGAAGAGTGCTGAAGCGGGGTGGGCGGCTCATCGTGTTTGATGCTGACTATGCTTCGACCACGTACGGTTATCCCGATTTTGAGAAGATGCGGGAGATCGATCATAAGTTGCTCGCCGCTGTGGCGGCTAATCTGGATGTGTGCCGTCAGATGCCGCGTTACCTCGTTGCGGCGGGGCTGGTGATGGAGGGGCATGAGGGATACCTCATTTCAGAAGCTGGAGAGGGAGATTTCTGGCTCTCCAGCGTGCAGGGCTTTGCTAAGTTGATCCCGGCTCTGGGCATTCTTCCACCGAAGGAGGGAGAGGCTTGGGTAAATCACATGTTGCGCTCTCACGATGAAGGAACCTTCTTTGCAGCCAGTTCCTACTACACCTTCGTAGCATCTAAGGCAGGCGGAGATTTGAGGCAGGCGGAGATTTGACTGGATCGTGGAGAGGACTGGATAGGACTGGATCGTGAAGAATCCGAACCTATAGACAGCTTCTCGTGGGATTCTTAACAAAAAGGTTCGGCGGATTTGAGTGGTCCATATTTGAGTGACTAAGCGGACGAATTTGGGTGCAATACGACGCTAATGACCCCCTGTGCCCCCACTACCTGGAAGAAGTTGCTTGAGAAGGCAGGGCAACTTCCGCAAGAAGCGATGCTGCTGTCTGAGGCGACAGATGAAAGCAAACGACTTCGGCGGACCTTCGATCCTGCATTTCCTTTCGAAATTCACTCTTTTTGCTTTCCTGACCACAAAGAGAACCTCGGAACTGATTGGCTCAATCTGCACGACTACCTGGAGTTGATCATTCCCAGTTCCGGTTCCGGGCGATTTTGCATGGGAGACCATGAAGTACAGTTTGAGCCGGGTGATCTTCTCATTGTCGAGACGATGAAGCTGCACGGAGTCACGGAGACCCAAGGGGAGCATGAGTCGATTGTGATTTTCTTCATGCCGGAGTTCGTCTTTCATCCTGGCTCCGTGCTGTGCGACTATGAATTTCTCAGCCCGTTTTTTGGGCGTCAAGGTGGGGAATCTCCGATTTTGAGGCGAGACGATCCTTCGGCAGCAGGAGTGCATCAGGCTCTGATCGATTTACTGGATGCTTACCAGAAAAATTTCGACGCTTCGACATGCAAGCTTCGTCTGTTAGGGGTATTGAACGAGCTTCGGCTCAACCTCGGGTCAACCGCATTTACCGAAGTGGAGTATAACCAAAGGCAACGCAGCGTGGATACCATTGTCCCGGTGATCGATCATTTGCGTGAGCATTTTTCGGAATCACAGAGTCTGCCGGAGCTAGCGTCGATGGCGGGTATGAGCCCAACTCTATTTAAGAGTCGGTTTAAAGCCGTGACAGGCAGCACCTTCACCCAGTATCGCAGCCATCTGCGCATTTCCGCGGCGGCTCACCTTCTCTTGGAGAGCGATCTTTCGATTGGGGAAGTCGCCCACTCGGTTGGCTTTTCGGACCAAAGCTATTTTGATCGGCGTTTTCGAGAACGATTCCGGAAAACGCCCCGTGAATACAGGATGAACGGGGCGGTTCGGCAGCCAGCCGAGGCAGTCTGAGCCAGTGTTCGGCATTTCCAGAGGGTGAGGATTCTGTCCAATAGTTTTAAAAATATGTCCCATAGTCCAAGCCATCATGGGCGGTCGCGGGACATCTTATTGATAGTTCCGTTCAGCGGCAGGCTTTCCCCGTTTGGCCTGACCTGAACGGGCTGTCGGATTCCTCCAGAACCCCCACTCTCCGCAGGATGCGTCTTCAGCACTCGTTGAATACGCTTCCCGACGGAAGCTATCCCCAAAAATCCCCATGTTCAGATCGAAACCCTCGTTAGGGCTGGTGATCTTTTTCACCATGCTGTCGTTCTCCTGTCATGTCTTCGCTGACAGAATCCAACACCTCGACGCGGTCCAGGCCGCTTCCGTCATCGGAAATCCGGTCACGCAGTGGACGGATCTCAGTGGCTTCGATAATCACGCCACGCCCTCATCCGGTGGAGATGTCACGTTCCCTGGCACCACCACATTCGGCAGTGGCCTGGACGGGCTCGATTTTGCTCCGACCAAGAGCACGCTCGCATTGTTCTCCTCGACGGACTCGGATGTCTGGCTGGATCAGACGGCTGGGAATGGATTTACGGTGTTGATTGCCTACAAGGTGAACTCGGTGGTGGATGACTGGAACGATCTGCTGGGCAACAGCTCGAGCGTCAACTCGGGGTTCCATATGCGGATGAGCAGAGGCGGGAGTATGCGAGCTTCTTTGGGGGGGACAACGACGATTATCAGTGGGCAGAGCGCCGCTGCGGGTGACACCGTGGTCTTCACCTTTCGCTACGATCCCGCGACTTCTCAGATGCGACTCTGGGATTCGCTGAACCAGATTGAGACATTCGGGACCGTGGCACCCGGTGATTTCTCCAATGGGAGTCCCGTTCGAGTGGGGGCGACGACCGCCAACGTGCGCTTTTCGGACGTGCTTGTCGGTGAAATCATGGTGCACGACACTGCCCTGTCGAATGAAGCGATCGAGTTGTTGGAGGAACATCTCGTTTCCAAGTGGGACACGGTTGGGGCTCCCTTGATTCATTTGACTTCATCCGATCCGGAAAGTGTTCAGGGTGATCCGGTGACGGCGTGGGAGGACCAAAGTGGTAACGCTTATGATGCCGTGGCCGGAGTGGGAACCGTCGGCTTTCCCGGCGCGACCCAGTTCAGCAATGGAAATGACGCTCTCGACTTTGGCAGTGTCCGAAACAGTTTAAATATCGCCACGGCGGCCGACTCGGATGCCTGGCTGGACCAGACGTCAGGTAATGGCTTTTCTGTGTTTGTGGCGTTTAAGACAGAATCGCTGAATACCAGTAACTGGAATGACCTGATCGGAAACACCAGTGGTGTCGCGTCAGGATTTGGACTTCGCTACAACCAGACGGGGACCATGCAGGCCTACCTCGGAGGTAACAGTATTAACGTGGCAGCAGATCCCGTAGTGGCGGGGGACGAGGTGGTCTATTCCCTGCATTACGATCCGGTGGCGTCAGAATACCGGTTCTGGAATTCAAAGACTGAGACCGAGGCGGTGGTTTCATTGGCTCCGGGTGATTTCTCCAACGGCGCTCCCGTATCCCTGGGAACTACGAACAGCGGCGGGCGCTATTTCAATGGATTGATTGGTGAGGTTCGGGTCTACGACAGTGCCTTGTCAGCAGACAAGGTTCAGGAAGTCCGCGATCAATTGATCGATCGCTGGGCGCCATCCGCATTGCCGCCTCCACCTCCTGGACCGGGATTCCCGAATGTCACCCAGACATTAGGTAATACCCTGGGGCAATTTAAAGCAGATCCCATCGACGACAATGTGCGGGTGGTGGTATTGGACTACGTGAACGGCTACCTGTTGATGGATACTCGTGGTCTCGAAGCGGATGGCATGGGGCACGCTCAGCAGGTTTGGGACATTTCCGATCCTGCGAATCCGGTGGAAGTGCATCGGATCGGAGCGATTCGGGGGATGCACAAGTCGACTCGCTTTCTGCCGGACTACCGCGTTAATCATGCGGGTGATGATTTTTACAATGTCAGGGACATGCTCGATATTCGGAAGCAGAATCCTCCGGGCTTGGCGCTTTCCGATGTGGGCACTCGTGGGGCTTACTTGCTTCCCTACCAGTACCTGGTGGAGGGCACTACCGGGGCGATTCAAATCACCGACACCCGGATTGGCACTACGCCACTCTCGAGCTCAAGCGCTCATGGGTTCGAGGGGCAGACGATTCCCATCGGCAATCTGCTGATTGTAGCGGGTATTCGGGGGCAGGGCTCCCGGGCCGTGGCGACCTACGACATCAGCGATCCATCGAATCCTGTCTTTCTTGATGTGATTGCCTCCAATGACCCTGTGTGGAATGAGACGGAGCCTCCCTATGAGGCTCAAATTTGGAAGAACTTCATCGTCCTGCCCAACGTTGCCGGCAGTGATGACTGCGCCTTCATTGACTTCTCAGATCCGACCGATTTGCAGTATGTGACCAAGATCAGCGACCTTCCTGGCCGCACTCGATACGCTCAGATGCAGGATGATCATATGTTTCTCGGCTTCGGGAAATACGATATGTCTCCGCTGCTGACAGGTGGTGACCCACTACTGGTAGATACGTTTTTTCAGGACAGCGAATACCTGTTACCTTTGGGGAATCTGCTCGTCAGTGCCGAGAACTCAGAGCAGGGCACAATCGAAGGCCAGCCGACCGGTCAAACTAAGATCATTGCGCACCAGGCGGCGCCGGATACGAACCCACCCACGGTGGCCTATCACAGCCCGGCTGCCGGGGCGACCGGGCAGGCGGTGACGACCCGGGTCGGGTTGCTCATCCACGAAGTGCTCGACTACGCCACGATCAACGAGACGACCTTTCGCGTGTTCCCTGACGCGGGTGGCGCCGATGTCCCGGGAACCTTTACGGTGATGGATAAGGATGTGGTCACCTTCACGCCTGATGCTCCGCTGGCAGAAAACACAACCTATCGAGTGCAGCTCGAAGCGGATGGCATCAAAGATGTGTCGGGCAACGGAATGGCCGCGTTCTCTTATACTTTCGCCACGGTTGGGCCGGGCGGAGCGGATCCGGTCATGATCACTGAGGTGAACAACTCCACTTATCCCGCGCCGGTCAATGGTTCGACCACCCTGACGGCAACGGCACAAGGCGGAGGCGGTACCCTGGAATACAACTGGACTTTCGGAGACGGCACCGCTTCGACGGGCTGGAGTACGTCGACCGGCAGTATTGCGCACACCTACACGGCACCGGGGCACTACACGGTGATTGTGCAGGTGCGGGACAACAGCAATCCCACCAATATTAACACGTCGACCATGGTGGTGACGGTCAGTGATGCAGCGCCCAGTTCGGTGGCGAGCAAGGGAACCCAGATTCTTCTCGATGGAGCCAGCCGATTGGTCTGGACCGTGAACCCTGACAACAACACAGTGACCTCGATCAATGCGGATACGATGGCGAAGACGCATGAGGTGCCGGTGGGGGCGGATCCTCGAAGCATTGCGCAAGCTGCTAATGGTGATCTGTGGGTGGCCTGCCTCGATGACGATCAGATTGATATTCTCAGTAGCACGAATGGAGCGCTGTTGAATACGATCAATCTTCCGATTGGATCTCGTCCACACGACGTGGTGTTCAACAGTGGTGGGGTCTACGCCTACGTAACGCTGAAAGGAAGTGGGAAAGTCGCTCGAATCGATCCCGTGACTCGTCAGATCGATGCCACGCTTGATGCGGGGTCGACGCCCACGGCGCTGGCGGTCTCAGCGAGCGGAGACAAGCTTCTCGTGAATCGATTCATCTCTCCCGACAGTAGCGGAGAGGTTAGATCTTTTGACAATGCAAGTAACGGGTCCTTTGGGCTGGAGCAGATGGTGAGCCTGCAGGAAGACACCACCTCATCAGACACCGGCGAGAGCGCCCGGGGACTTCCCAACTACCTCGCGGATGTGGCGATCGATCATGCCAATGGCTACGCCTACGTCACTGCGAAGCAGGACAACATTGCCCGTGGGGAATTTCGGGATGGCCTATCTTTGACTCACGATTCCACAGTGCGGGCCATCCTTTCGAAGATCGATCTCGCGACCAATACGGAAGTCTTCTCCGAGCGCGTCGATATCGATGATGCGTCTCAGCCTTCCGCCCTGTTGTTTGCGCCGCTCGGAGATTATCTCTTTGTCGCGATCCAGGGCAATAACGAGGTCCAGATCATGGACACGTTTAATGGTGGTTTTGTGGCGACTCTTTCGACGGGGCTAGCTCCTCAGGGAATGGCTTTCGACCCGGTTAACAATCAGCTCTTTGTGAAGAACTTGAATGATCGCTCGGTCACGGTTCACGACCTGACGAGCGGCCTCCAGAAAGGGCAGTTTAATAACTCAGCGGTGGCTACCGTTTCGACCGTGGCCAATGAAGTGTTTGCAGCAGACGTGCTTCTTGGGAAACAGGTCTTCTACAATGCGGCGGACGAGCGCATGGCGTTTGAGGGGTATCTCAGCTGTGCGGCCTGTCACCAGGATGGTGATCACGATGGCCGGACCTGGGACTTCACTGATCGCGGGGAGGGCCTGCGGAATACGACGAACTTGCGGGGGCGCGCGGGAATGGCGCACGGTAACGTGCACTGGAGTGCCAACTTCGATGAGATCCAGGATTTTGAACTGGATATCGTGAACGGTTTTGGTGGAGATGGTTTCACCGCAGAAGGCCCCAACCCGTCCTTGGGCGCTCCCAATGCCGGTCGCAGTGTGGAACTCGACGCACTGGCTGCTTACGTCACTTCGCTAGGGAACGACTCGGTCGAGAAAAGTCCTCACCGGGATCTCGATGGCACGCTCTCGGATGCGGCCGCGATCGGGAAACAGCTTTTTGAAGGAACCATCGTGCCAGCGTCCGGCACCGCACTCAATTGTGTGACCTGTCACGATCCCAATTCTGGTTATACCGACAGTGTGGTGGGCGACGGCACCGCAGCGCTGCATGATGTGGGAACCTTGAAGGCTTCTTCTGGTGAGCGACTGGGCGGTGGGGGTTCTTCTCTCCTTGGTATCGATACGCCGACCTTGATGGGACTGCACGCGTCGGCACCGTATTTGCACGACGGAAGTGCAGCCACATTGTCGGAGGTGTTTGACCAGTTTGATAGTGCGGCCAACCTTGGGGAAGATGGTGTGGCCCATGATCTCTCCGCGACTGGCTACAACTTGACGGCAGGGGAGAAAGACGACTTGATTGCTTTCCTCCTGCAGATTGATGGAGGTGCCGATGTGACGCCGCCGGCGATTCCATCTGGATTGCTTTCCAACGCAGGCGATGCCTCGGTTTCTCTGGGTTGGGGCGACAATACCGAAAGCGACTTCGCGAGTTTCAATGTCTACCGCTCGCAGTCTCCGGGCACCTATGGTGCGGCCCTCGCGACCGGCTTGACGAGCAGTGACTACATTGATTTTACGGCGCTCAACGGCGTGACTTATTACTATGCCGTGACGGCAGTTGATTCGCTGGGCAATGAGTCGGAGATCGTGAACGAAACCAGCGCGACGCCAACCAGTCCGAATCCGGCGATTCGGGTGACGGAATACTACCTGACCACGGGTGACTTCAGTGGTACGACTACGACAGTCACACTCGATCAAGCACTGGCGGACGATTACTTCATTCTCGTTCGAGGATCACGAACCGGGGATGGTTCCTCTAATCCAAACAACGACTACGTCCGTGTCGTATCGGTGCCTGGCAGCAAGGGAGATCTAGCGGACTCCGGAAGCAGCACCTTGATTGGGCTGCAGCGTGATGTGGCGGACCATGATTGGGAAGGGGTTGTTACGGTAGTGGAATGTCAAAACTCACAGAGCCCGGCGGGCTTTGCTCTCGTCGATGCGGTGGAGACCTCAATGACCGGTACCTCTGGCACCGATAGCGGAGCGGCCTGGAGTGATATCAATCAGGTGGTTCTTTTCGGTGGGTATCGTGGCGGTGGCGTGGAAATGTCGGGCATGCCAACCAATCGCAAGCAGGGAACGGGTTGTTACACTCGTCTCTATCCGAGTGGCAGCAACACGCTGAACTGGGTGAGGAATGCCGGTGGTGAAACGATGTTCGACGCAACCATGACGACCTTCGTGGTCGAGTGGGGCAGCGAGTGGAACATACAGAGAGTCAATGTGGCAGGAAACAACGGCGGCGGCGGCGCTGATGTCGCGGGCGAATACACCACGGCCGCCATCAGCCCGGTGGTACGAGCCAACACCTGGGTGTGGGGAACAGGGACTCGCATTGATTCCGGGATTGGAGATTGTGCGGAATCCTGCTTGATCACCCTTGGTGACGGTGTCGTCGAAAACGTGACCGAGTCGACCGTAGCCGTGGGATCCGAGTATACTGATGCCTATGACTTTGACGTCTACACTCTGACGCACGCGGATCTGAATGTGGATCATCGTTTCAAAGCAGATGGGGATTCCACTGTGCTGGACTTGCCGGTGACGGTGGATGCCACTTCTTCTGGAGCACGATTCGGATGGAGCTACAACGGGTGTAATGGAACGGGATCCGCCTTCCCGCGTCCTCGGATGTGGGCGCGATACACGGATGATTCTACGGTGACGGTCAGTCGGGGTTACGATGGGCAGAACTTCCCGGCGTGGGTGCAGGGGATTGACCTGTCAGAACTGAATCAGTGACCGATTGATTGGTGCGCGGTCTATTTCGCATATGATATCGAAAGCGCCCTGCTACAAAGCAGGGGGGGAGCTTTCGCTCTTTCTCGGATTTCGGCATGAATGTCCAAAAGTCCTAAAGATATGTCCAATTCTGCAAGCCTGGCGGGTTGCAGTTAAGGCATCTTATCGTCTTCAGCTTTTTTAGGCACTGTCGAAATCCCCATTTCACATGTTGTCGATCCGCACCCGCAAAATGTGCGCGGTTCGTGGATTGGTTAAGGTGTCAGGAGAAGGCTGTTGTGAACGCCACCTTCAATCCAACCCCCAAAAAACCTCATGTGTGTTCAACCGAAGAAAGGTTTCCTTGTCGCTACAATCTTATCCACTCTATTTGCCGCGGTTGTTGGCGCCGCCCCCATTGGCAAAAAGATCGTCCTGAAGAACGTTGAGAACGGCAAATACGTAACAGCCGATGCGGCGAGCGCCGATCGGCTGGAAGCGAGATTGGATACTGCGGATACCGACCGGGAGGAGTTTCTCGTCGAAGATGTGGGAGGTGGGGCCATACTGCTGAAGTCGGTAGCCACTGGCAATTACGTGCGGGTTGATACGAGTAGTCGGGACCGATGCTATGCCGTTGGAACCTCAGCCTCCGATACAGCGGCGCAGTTTCAATGGACTGAGTTCAGTGCGGGAGTGGTGCGGTTGCAGAGTCTAACGACGATGGAATTTGTGAGGATCGCGGGAGCAGCGAACACCTTAAGAGCCAATTCATCGAGTACCGGAACGAATACCCAATTTGAGTGGGAGATTTCCGGGGGGCCAGGTTTTCCCAATGTGACGCAAACCTCAGGAGCGATGCTGTCTGACTTCCGAACAGACCCGGTCGATGATGAGCTCCGCACGGTAGTCATCGATTATATTGACGGCTATCTCTACATGGACACCCGGTTCCTCGCGACCGGTGACTCGGGGCATACTCTGCAGACCTGGGATATTTCTGATCCGGTCAATCCGGTTGAAGTGGCGCGAGTTGGAGGGGAGAGAGGCATGCACAAGTCGACCCGGTTCTTGCCTGACCACCGGGTCAACAATCAAGGAGACAAATTCTACAATGTCAGCGACATGCTCAATATCGTGCCGGAGAATCCGGCGGGGTACAACGTATCCTCGAAAGGAACTCGAGGCGCCTATCTGCTGCCCTATGAATACTTCAGCGGAAATGCGGGCAATACCATCGATATTGTTGATACGCGGATCAGTACGAGTCCCGTCGCTTCGGTGTCGAGTCACGGGTTTGAGGGGCAGACTATTCCCATTGGGAATCTTCTGATTGTTACATCAATCAGGGGCAGTGGTGTTCGAGGTGTCGCCACCTATGATATCAGTAATCCTGCGGCACCGGTGATGTTGGATGTCATTGCGCCAAACGATCCCTTGTGGTCGGAGAACGGCTCGGCCTACGAATCCTTCGTTTGGAAGAACTTCATCGTCTTGCCGAATGTGCAGGGAACGGATGATGTCGAGTTTGTCGATTTTTCGGATCCGACGGACCTCAAGATTGTGACCAAGACCGGCGCTCTCCCGGGGATCACCCGCTACGCGCAGTTCCAGGACAATCACATGTTTCTCGGATGGGGTAAGTATGATCTAACTCCGGTCGAGAGTGGTAATCCGCCCACGCTTGTCGGCACCTACGAACAGGCGGGAGAATACATGCTTCCTTTAGGTAACCTCCTCGTTTGTGCTGAGAACACGCACCAGGGCCGACCCTACGGCTCCAGGATTTTTGCTCATCAAGCGGCTCCTGACACCAACCCGCCGACGGTTGCCTATCACAGCCCTGCAGCCGGGGCGACCAATCAGGCCGTCACCTCCCGAGTTGGTATTGTCATCCACGAAACCTTGGACTACGCCACCATCAATCCAACGACGTTTCGGGTCTTTCCGGTGGGCGGGGGCGCGGATTTGACAGGCACGTTGAATGCCATGGATAAGGATGTCCTCACTTTTACACCGGACGTCGATCTCGAGGAGGGAACCACTTATCGTGTTCTGCTTGAAGCCGGGGGGATCAAGGATGCCGCGGGTAATGGCATTGCCGAGTTTTCTTTCGACTTCACCACGGCAGGTGCCGGAAGCGCTCCTCCGATTTTGATCACGGATGTATCGAATTCCTCTTATCCGGCTCCCGTTGGGGGCTCGACGAACCTGTCGGTAGTGGCGACGGGAGGACAGGGGGCCTTGTCCTACAGCTGGGATTTTGGCGACGGAAGCCCGGCTACCGGATTCTCGACGTCGAGCCAAGCGAGCCACACTTATGCTTCGGCAGGGCATTACACCGCCCGGGTTCAGGTTCGGGACAGCAGTGCGCCGCCGCAGATCAGCACCGAGACGATCGTGGTCACGGCAACCACGGTGCCGTCCGGGCCACTTTCTACCAAGGGTACTCAAATCTTGGTGGATGAATCGAGTCGCCTCGTCTGGTGTGTGAACCCTGACAACAACACGGTGACTGCGATGAATGCGGACACGCTGACCAAAGCGCTCGAGGTGTCGGTGGGTAAGGACCCTCGCAGTATCGCGCAGGCTTCTAACGGCGATCTCTGGGTGACTTGCCTGGATGACGATCGCATCGACATCCTCGACGGCACGTCCGGAGCCGTGCTCAACTCGATTGATCTGCATCGAGGATCCCGACCACACGATGTCGTTTTCAATAGTGCCAAAACCTATGCCTACGTCTCTCTCAAAGGGAGCGGGAAAGTGGTGCGGATTGACCCGGTGACGAGATTGGTCGATGCCACCCTCGATGCGGGAGCGACACCCACCGCTGTTGCTGTTTCATCCGGAGGAGATCAACTCCTGGTCAACCGTTTCATCTCGCCGGACACCAGCGGTGAAGTGCGTTCCTTTGACAACGCCGGTAATGGATCCATTGCGTTGGATCAAACCATGACCCTGGCCATCGATACGGTATCGGAAGATTCCGGTGATGGCGGTCGCGGGCTGCCGAACTACCTCGCCGACATCGCGATTGATCCCGGGAACGACTTTGCTTACGTGACCTCCAAACAGGACAACATCGCCCGCGGACAGTTCAGGGACGGCCTGCCATTGACTCACGACACCAGTGTTCGTGCGATTCTCTCCAAGATCGATCTTTCGACCCATACGGAAGTGTTCTCAGCACGAATCGATATCGATGATGCTTCTCAACCTTCTGCTCTTTTGTTCTCTCCCTTAGGCGATTACCTGTTCGTCGCGATCCAGGGCAACAACGAGGTCAAAGTGCTGGATGCGTTCAACGGCAATATTGTGGTGACGCTTCCCGCGGGTTTGGCTCCTCAGGGGCTCGCTTTCGATGCGGTGACGAATCAACTTTTCGTTAAGAACTTGATGGATCGAACCGTGGTGGTACACGACTTGAGCCAGGGACTCCAGGAAGGCAAGTTTGGACAGCCGCCGGTGGCGACGATCGCCACCGTGGCCACGGAGACGATGACGGCTGAGGTCCTGCTCGGGAAGCAGGTTTTCTACAATGCGGCCGATGAACGCATGAGCTTCGAGGGATATTTGAGTTGTGCCGCTTGTCACCAGGACGGGGATCATGATGGTCGCACCTGGGACTTCACCGATCGCGGAGAGGGCTTGCGCAACACGAGTAACTTGCGCGGACGTGCCGGAATGGGGCACGGCAATGTGCACTGGAGTGCGAACTTCGATGAGATTCAGGACTTTGAACTGGATATCGTGGGAGGCTTTGGTGGAAACGGATTCATCAGCTCAGGCGGTCCCAATCCTTCCCTGGGTGCACCGAATGCAGGGCGCAGTGTCGAGCTGGATGCTCTGGCTGCCTACGTCACCTCCCTCGGGCTGGAGTCGATTGAAATTAGTCCGCATCGCAATGGAGATGGCACACTGACAGCCGAAGCCGCGATGGGTAAGCAACTCTTCGAGGGAACCGTGATTCCCGCCTCGGGAACCGCGCTCAGTTGTGTGACGTGTCATGATCCAGCCACGGCCTTCACTGATAGCGTGGTCGGGGACGGGACGGGCGCTTTGCATGACGTTGGAACGATCAAGGCTTCATCGGGTGCGCGTCTTGGCGGCGGGGCTTCTTCTCTCTCCGGAATCGATACGCCGACTTTGCTGGGCTTGCATGCTTCGGAGCCGTATCTGCATGATGGCAGCGCCGTGACGATTGCGGGCGTCTTTGATCAGTTTGACAGTGGAGCGGCTCTTGGACAGGACGGATCTGCTCACGATCTTTCGGTAACCGGTTACAACCTCACGGCAAGTGAGAAGGATGATCTAATTGCTTATCTGATGCAGATTGATGGCAGTCCTGATGTGACTGCGCCTTTGGAACCTTCCGGCTTGCTTTCGTCGGCAGGGAACAATTCGGTCAGTTTGAATTGGGATGACAATACGGAGAGCGATTTTGCCAGCTACAATGTCTATCGTTACTTAACGCCTGGTGATTTTAGTTCGGCGTTGGTGACAGGATTGACGAGCAGTGACTATATCGATTTCACGGCGCTCAATGGAGTCACCTATTACTACGCCGTCACAGCAGTGGATGCGCTGGGCAATGAATCGGTCATTGTGAACGAGACCAGTGCCACGCCTTTCAATTCTAATCCGTCGATTCGAGTGACGGAGTATTACCTTACGACGGGGGATTTCAGTGGCACGACCGCGACAGTGACGCTGGACCAAGCCCTGGCCGATGATTACTTCATTCTCGTGCGAGGGTCACGGGCAGGGAATAATTCGTCATTTCCCAACAATGACTATGCTCGAATCGTATCGGTTCCAGGCGGCAAGGGAGATTTGGCCGATTCTGGTAGTAGCGTTTCCGTGGGCTTGCAGCGTGCAGTGGCGGATGTTGACTGGGAAGGGGTGGTCACCGTGGTGGAATGCCAGAACGCCTCGAGTCCGGGTGGGTTCACTCTGGTAGATGCGTTGGAGACGTCGATGACCAGCACGAATGGCACGGATAGCAGTGCTGCCTGGGGAGATATTAATCAGGTGGTTCTGTTTGGGGGGTATCGAGGTGGTGGTGTCGAAATGTCAGGCAGTCCCACCAACCGAAAACAAGGGACCGGCTGTTACACCCGCGTCTATCCGAGTGGCAGCAATACGCTGAATTGGACCAGAGATGCTGGGGGAGAAATCATGTTTGATGCGACCATGACCACCTTTGTGGTGGAGTGGGGCAGTGAATGGACTGTGCAGCATGTGAATGTGGCCGGAAACAGCGGCGGTGACGGAGCGGATGTGGCGGGTGAATATACGACCGCTGCGATCAATCCGGTGGCGCGTGCGAATACCTGGGTTTGGGGCACAGGAACACGGATCGATTCCGGGACGGGGGATTGTGCCGAGGCTTGTCTCATCGCTCTGGGAGACGGGGTTGCTCAGAACGCGACCGAATCGACGGTGGCGGTGGGATCGGAGTATACGGACGCATATGATTTTGATGTCTACACGCTGACTCATGCCGACCTCAATGTGGATCATCGTTTCAAAGGTGATGGTGATTCTGCTATCTCGGATTTGCCGGTGACGGTGGACTCGGCTGCGGCAGGTGCCCGTTTTGGTTGGGTTTATAATGGCAGCAACCGAACCAATAGCGGATTCCCTCGACCAAGAATGTGGGCGCGCTATACGGATGGGGCGACGGTCACCATCAGCCGGGGCCGAAGTGGACAAACTTTTCCGGCCTGGGTACAGGGAATCGACCTTTCAGGATTGAATAATTGAATAGATCCGTAATAATCGGGCCGATTCATCTGATTGATGCAGAAGAAGAAAGTCCTGACCCTATTCACCATTGGTGGCGTCGTGGGTTTCTTTGCCTTGGTGGAACTCTGGCGCCAGGCGGAGAACGACGTGGCGGATCCAGCGGACAAGTCAGGGCTCACGTTGACGAAGCTTTCGCCTATCGCTGCCAAAGATCAGGATCTCGAACAAAGTGTTGAGCCTCCACTCCCGTTGGATGATGAGTTTCAGAATTCGAGTGCGGTGTCGCGTGACTCCTCGGCGGCTTCCGACTCGTCGGCCGATCTCCTGAACATTATACCTGCCTGGCTTCGCGAGAGTGGTGAAGTCTTGAGGGAGCAAATCGAGATCAATGGGCAGTTGGTGGATCGAGTACGCAGCCGTTACGAATGGAATAGCGGTGAGTTGGTGGAGGTCGAAGTCCTCGACCTCGGAGAGACGGCAACAGAAGAGCAATTCATGTCGCTGGGGTTCGACGTGAATTTTAAGGCTGATGACGGAGAAGTAGAGCGCCTCTTGAAAGACGGCGAGAACTACGTGATTAACATGGAGTTCAGCAAAGAGGACCTCGAGGGTTGCGTTCAAGTCATCGTAGGCGGTCGCTACTTGATGGAAGTTCAGATGGAAGGGCTTCCTTTTGAAGCCTTTCAAGCCCTGGAAGACCGGGACACAGTGTTTGGATCCTTGTTGCAGCGTGCCGAGAATCAGTGAGTCTGCTTGTGGTATTCAACTCTGCGCGAGATTGACCTGCTCGAAGGCGGTATGGGTTTTGCGTTGACTGGCAGGTGAGCGCCGGAGATCCTGTAACGATGAAGTGTGGGCGGCATAATTTGGCATTTTTGCTGTTGCTGACCACTCCTTGCTTTGCTGGCGAAATAGATGTGACCTTCTTTGAAAAGAACATCCGCCCAGTTCTGATCGAGAGCTGCTACGAGTGTCATTCGGTCGAGGCGGGAAAGTCCAAGGCGGGACTCTTGCTCGACACCCGCGAAGGAACGCTGACCGGCGGCGATAACGGCCCTGCCGTGGTGCCGGGAGATCCTGAAGCAAGCTTGCTTTTTGTGGCGATCACGCACGCAGAGTCCGACCTCGAGATGCCTCCTAAGAAGGCGAAACTGCCGGACACGGTCATTGATGATTTTCGGCGCTGGATTGAAGGGGGCGCTCCGGATCCAAGGGACGAGCCGCGGGGCAAGTTGACCGACGCTCCGATTGACTACGAGTCCGGGCGCGAATTCTGGGCGTGGCAGATGCCTCAATGGCCGGATATTTCTGAATCCAAATTTCAATCGGAGTGGGCGCGCTCTGACATTGATCGACTGGTCCTGTCAGGATTGGAGAAAGCGAACCTGCAACCGTCCGAAGATGCGGGAACTGAAGCGCTGCTGCGCCGCCTCTATTTCAACCTGATCGGACTGCCTCCGACGGCAAAGGAATTGGGGGCATTTCGTCGCGAAGTGGAGGCGACGTCCCGGCAGGAAGCCCTGAAGAAGAAAGTGGATGAGTTGCTGGCGTCCGGGTTTTACGGGGAGCGTTGGGGGCGCCATTGGCTGGATGTGGCCCGCTTCGGGGAGTCGAGCGGCAAGGAATCCAACTTCACCTATCCGGAGGCCTGGAGGTATCGGGACTATGTCATTGATGCATTCAATTCGGATATTCCCTTCGATCGCTTCATTGCCGAGCAGCTGGCGGGCGATCTTCTTCCGGCGGACGGTGATGCGGAACGAGCCCGTTTGCAGGTAGCGACGGGATTTCTTGCCGTGGGAGCCCGGAGCTTGAACGAGATGAATCGCGATCAGTATGAAGCTGATAATGTCGATGAGCAGATCAATGCAACGACCCAGGCGTTCATGGCTTCTACCGTGGCCTGCGCCCGTTGTCACGATCACAAGTTCGACCCGTTCCTGATGAAGGATTATTACGCGCTGGCGGGAATCTTCAGCAGCACGAAAACTTTCATCGGCACCAAGATCGAACCGGACAACGTGATTGGAGGGGAGTTAATCCATCTTCCTGACAGCCTCGGTCTGCCGGTATTCAATCGTCCGATCACACCCCAAAAAGTCGAAGAACTCAAACTCGAGCGAGTTGCCGTTCTCGAGAAACAGGAAGAAGACCAGGCTCTGGCAGCGAAGGCAATCAAAGAGGGCAAAGACCCGACGGAGTTTTTCAGTATCCAGATGGCGATCGGTAATATCTGGAAAGTGGGCCGTATCGACGGGGCGCTCGCCAAGGTCGATGATTCCGGTAAGCCGCATGTCATGTGCATGGGGGTTCAGGAAGCCGGGGAAGTTCGCGATGAACCGGTTTATGAGAGAGGGGATCTTGCCCAGCCCGGTGATGAAAAGATTCCCCGTGGGTTTCCTGAAGTAGTGGTGATGTCAGGGGCTCCTCAAATCGACGGAAATGTGAGCGGGCGTTTGGAATTGGCTGAGTGGCTGGCTCATCCAGAACATCCGTTGACCGCACGTGTTCTCGCGAATCGTGTCTGGCGGCACCTTTTCGGGATTGGTCTCGTCAGGACGACTGATAATTTTGGATACAATGGGGAGCGTCCCACACACCCGGAGCTACTCGATTACCTCGCACTTCGACTGGTGGAGAAGCATGAGTGGTCGGTGAAAGGATTGATTCGGGAGATTGTTCTTTCACGGACCTTCCAGCAGGCTTCCGATTTTCGGGAAGACGGGTTCCTGGCGGATCCGGAGAATCGCCTGATGTGGCGGGTCTCAAAACGCCGTCTCGAAGCCGAGGCCATTCGCGATGCCATGTTGGTGGCGGCCGGTGACCTCGATGTGAACCGACCCGAGGGATCATTGATCGGCCGTCTCGGCGACCGCAATGCAGCTCTGCTCGGGTTTGCCAAGGGAGTTCCTTCGGATCTCGACGGGAGCCGGCACCGATCCGTTTATCTTCCGGTGGTAAGGGACCGCCTGCCCGACGTGCTGGAGTTGTTTGATTTCGCCGAAACGAGCCTGGTCACCGGCCACCGCGAAACAACGAACGTGCCGACCCAGGCTTTGTATTTGATGAACAGCGACTTCGTTACCGCGAGGGCTGAATCGCTGGCAAAGTTGGTGGCGGACCGGGAGCGTGACGCGGCGGTTCGAACTGTCTTTGAGCGATGTCTCAGCCGTCAGCCGGATGCGGATGAGCTGGAGTTGGCTCGAAGTTTCTTTGAGCAATTGGATCAGAGCGATGTCCCGAAGCACGAGGGCATGAAGTTGTATTGTCAGTCGGTATTGAGCACGGCTGAATTCCGTAACCTCGACTAGACGATGAGCCCTCAATTTCCATTTTCCCGACGCAGTGCCCTCAAGAGTCTTTCTTCAGGGTTCGGCTACCTTGCCTTTGCCGGTCTGGCAGCGAAAGCCGCTGCGAAGGAGTCCGGTTTGTCATCCCGGCCCGGGCATTTTCCGGCCCGGGCCAAGCGGGTCATTTTTCTCTGCATGAAGGGTGGGCCCTCTCACGTGGACACCTTTGACTACAAGCCCGAGTTGGAGAAACGCGATGGCGAGCGTTGGCGCGGAGGAGCTGCCCGCCTCCTTGGGCCTCGTGCCGAATTTTCGCAGCATGGGGAATCCGGTCTCTGGGTGTCGTCGCTCTTTCCGAAACTGGCAAAGGCTCACGCGGATGACCTCTGTGTCATCAACAGCATGCACACCGATCTGCCGAACCATCCGCAGGCCTTCGCTCAACTGCATACGGGAAGCTTCCAGTTCATTCGTCCATCGCTGGGCGCGTGGTCGCTTTACGGGCTCGGGACGGTGAATGAAAACCTTCCGGGTTTTATCACACTCAATCCGCCGGCCGATTTCGGAGGCGCGAACAATTACGGCAGTGCCTTTCTGCCGGCGGTCTACCAGGGGGCGAAGATTGGTGGTGGTCAGTTGCCGGCGATCTTTTACGCACTAACCGGAAAGACGGAGGAACCGGGGCCGCCGATGAAGAATATCGATGCGGCGACGCCAAAAGCTTCGCAGCGGGCACAACTGGATCTCATCGCCGGGCTCAATCGACACAAGCTGAAACTGGATCAGTATAATCCTGAGGTTGAGGGGGCGATCGAATCATTCGAGCTCGCTTTTCGAATGCAGGATGAAATTCCGGAAGTGCTGGATCTCGCGTCGGAGCCGGAATCGGTTCGCAAGCTCTACGGAGTCGGGCAGGGTGGTGGTAATGAGCGTTTTGCCAAGCAATGCCTGCTTGCCCGCCGGTTGGTTGAGAATGGAGTTCGATTTGTCGAGGTGACGGCGCCAACGAATTGGGATCATCACAACCTGCTGCAGCAGGGACTCAATGAAAGTGCGGCCATGGTGGATCAGCCTATTGCCGCGCTGCTGACTGATTTGAAGCGTCGCGGAATGTTGAAAGACACCCTCGTCATCTGGGCGGGAGAGTTTGGTCGGACGCCGTATGCCCAGGGTATGGGCGACGGTCGCGATCACAACAACAAGGGTTACTCGATCTGGATGGCTGGAGGCGGCACCAGGGGCGGATATGCTCATGGTTCCACGGATGATTTTGGCTACGCAGCCGTGGATCAGGCGGTGCATATCCATGATCTCCATGCCACAATCCTTCACTTGCTCGGCCTGGATCACGAACGGCTCACCTACAATTATGCCGGTCGGGATTTTCGTCTGACGGATGTCTACGGCAATGTCGTGAAAGAAGTGGTAGGGTAGGGCCCCGCGTTTTCGGGGCCGTATGAAGGTGCAAAGGTAAAAACTGAAAGGTGCCGAGTGCGAAGCTGTAGCGATACTCGTGAGAGTTTCGCCGGGTTGTATGACGCAAAGAGCGGGGGATTTGGGCTGGTGACTTGAAAAGCTTGAAATAGGATTGGGTCGATGAATGGAAAGCCTTCCTTGTTCCTTGCCGTAGCTTGTTTTGTTGTAATCGGTGTGAAGTTTGCTGCTGCCGATGAAGCGCTGAAGGCCCACCAGGATGGCGTCGTGCAGCAGGCGACTGCGATTCTTGATGCTTATCACGGCGAGGAACGAAACGCAGAACGAAAGCTTCGGGTGATCTGCTGGCGACCTAACGATCGCGAGTATCCTGCGGATAACACGGAGCGGCTAACCCGGATCATGAAACACATCCAGGCATTCTATGCCGATGAGATGGAGCGACTTGGTTTTGGGCGACGATCGATTGCTCTGGATCTCGATGAGGAAGAACAGCTGGTCATTTATCACGCCGTCGGCTCGGCTCCGTATGATGATTACAAGAAGCCGGAAGGGGACCGGGTCAAAGATGATTGTTGGCCGGTCTTCAAGGAAGCTGGCCTTGATCCTGACCGGGAGACGGTATTGATCTTCACCAACCTATCAGACTGGGATCCTGACAAGCTCACTTTCTTTCACAAGAGTCCCTATTACGCGAGCGGCAGTAACCGTAGAGGGGTTGCCTGGCAACTGGCGTCCCCGGAGCTCGACACGAAAAACCTGCCGCTCAAGAAACCCATGATTCGGGACGGTGAATACGGACGGATCTCCCTGGGGAAACATAATTCCATCTTCATTGGCGGAATCGCTCACGAGTTGGGGCATGGTCTCGGTCTTCCTCACTGCTGGGGACACGAGCAAGAGGTAGCTGCCCATGGTACTGCATTGATGGGCTCCGGTAACCGCACCTATTTTGATGAGCTGCGAGGGGAGGGGGAAGGATCGTTTCTTGCGCTGTCGAGTGCCTTAAGGCTCGCCTCGCATCCACAGTTTTCCGGGTCGGTGAAAGGACTCAACCTCCCGGCCAGTGCCACGTTTTCTGAGATGAATGCCAGGAACGAGGCGAGGGGATTTGAGCTCTCCGGAAAAGTCACCTCTCCGGTTCCCGTGTATGCCGTGCTTGGATACCTGGACCCGGAAGGCGGCGGGGATTACAACTCGCGCACGGTTTGCGCGGTTCCAGACCCGGATGGAAATTTCACGCTGAATTGTGACCAGATGGTCAATGGGAGGCCTGCCGAGATTCGTGTCTTTGCCCTGCTCGCGAACGGAGCAGTGAGTCGATGGCAGTCCAGCTATGAGGTAAATGCCAAGGGCGCGGCGGATCTGTCGATGATGCAGGCGACCCTGGAACTTGGGGATTTTGTGGCGGCGCTGAACCGCAAAGACATGGCCGCTGCCCGGAAACTGGCAGAGGCACTTCCTGAAGATGGGCGCTCCCATTCGGTGGCGCGAATGATTCTTGCAGGACGTGACCCCGGGCGCTTGACGATCTCCCTTGATGACTACGAGAAACAAGCGGACGACTCGATGATTTCCCTGTCGCTGATCGAGCCAGCGGAAGTCAAGGTGGGTTGGGGCCAACCAGTCTACGACTACCTGCCTAGAGACGAAGTGCTGCTGACATCGGGAACACGGCTCTTTACGACCGGGATATACGCGCACGCTCCGGCAAGGCATGCCTATGAGCTGCCGGGGGGACACGGATGGAAAAAGCTCTCCGGTTTTTGCGGCCTGCCGAACCAGCGGGGCGGGAGTGTGGCTTTCCGAATAATTGTCGACGGTAAGGAGGTGTTTGCTTCACCTGTTCTCGAAGGTGGTCAGTCGGAGCACTTTGAGGTAGATCTCAGTGAGGCCGGGAAAGTCGAACTGATCGTCGATAATGGGGGTGACGATCATGCAGTGGACTGGGGGTATTGGTTCGATCCAATTTTGAGCAGGTGATCAAGGTAGGAAAAGGCGGCCGTCGCTAGTTCCTGAACTTCAGAATCTAGACATTGGAAAACGAGCGACTTCGGTTGCCCGTTTTTGTTTGAGGGGTGGATAAGCAGTGGGCGTGAGGGCGCTTCAGTGCTAAAGAGAGTGTATGAATCCGAAACCACGCTTCGAAGAACTGGATTTCCGGGAGACGGAACTGGGTGACCTGATCCTTCGCCGGCGGACGCTTTTGTCACTGGGGAACGAGGAGATCTACGAGGTTATCCTTGGAGACGGTTACCTGATGTCGAGCCTGTTCACGGTGGTGGAGCAGGAACTTTCGAACCTGGGGTTGGCGGCAGCGTCAGAATCAACCGGGGCCGGGAAGCTGGATGTGGTCGTGGGAGGGCTTGGATTGGGCTACACCGCGGTCGAGGCGCTGAAACACGACTCGGTTGAATCGTTAGTTGTGGTCGATTTCATGCAGCCGGTTATCGAATGGCATGAGAAAGAAATGGTGCCGCTCGGTGCCAGTTTGAATGCCGATCCGAGGTGCCGTTTTGTCCATGGGGATTTCTTTCGCCTCGCGTTGCCGGGGGAAGGTGAGCCGGGTTTTGATCCTGAGGCTCCGGGGAGAAAGTTTCATGCGGTGTTGCTCGATATCGATCATTCACCGGCAAAGTTGCTGCATGAGAGGCATGGAAATTTTTACAGTGCCGAGGGGCTTGTGAAAATGACAGAGCAGTTGCATCCCGGAGGAGTCTTTGCGCTCTGGTCCGATGACCCGCCGGAAGAATCGTTCATGACGGCGCTGGCGGAGGTGTTCGACTCCTGCGAATCCCACGTTGTGAGCTTTTTCAATCCGCTCCAGGACAGGGAGTCGAAGAGCACGGTTTATGTTGCCAGGTTGAAAGAACTCGGCCGGGGCAGTTGAGGCTTGTTTTGGAAAGGAATTTGAAAAAATCCGCCTAAATAGACAGCCATGTGTTGGGAGAATGCCGGCGGACTCTTGTGTGAATGAGACAAGCTTTATCGCGATTTCCTAGGTCAAAGTTCCGAACTCTTTCTGTTGCAGGCCGGCAGCCTTTTTGGCCGGACGGCTAACGAAGCTACTGTCGAGGTCGTTGGGAATAGCGCAAAATAGACAACAGTATCATGACCCTTCGGAGTTGCGTTCTCTTCGGGCTTGCGAAGCAGGTGGATCACCGCTTGAATCAGGGCCTTATGCGACTCCTGACCCTGATTGCCCTCTTCTGTGTGCCGGTTGTGGCTTTATCTGCCGATCCGGCCGGTTCCCGACCGAATATTGTCTTCATTCTCAGTGACGACATGGGCTGGGCCCAACCCGGATTTAACGGAGGGAAAGCCGAGCTGACTCCGAACCTGGATACCCTGGCGGCCGAGGGGCTTCAGCTGACCTCTCACTACACTCACTCGGTTTGTGCTCCCACTCGCGGCGCGTTCCTGACCGGGCGATATGCTTTTCGTAACTGGATGGACTGGCGATCCGAGGATTTCGGAAAGCCGAGCTACCTCGCGAAACTGGGACTCACCCTCGCTCACACCGAAGACGGGGAAGAAACCCGTCGCATCCACGCCCTGGAAAGCTCCGAGCGCACCATTGCCGAGGCGCTCAAGGATGCCGGCTATTTCACTTCCCTTTGTGGCAAGTGGCACTGCGGTGAGTGGTTGCCGGAACACCTCCCGATGGGGCAGGGCTTCATGCACCAGTATGGCTTCTACGCCTGGGGCATTGACTACTACAACAAGTCCATCGTGCACAACGCGCCAGCCCGGTTTGCTGTTTATGACTGGCACCGCAACCAGGAGCCGGTGTGGGAAGAGGGGTATGCGACCGACCTGCTCGCCGACGAAGCCGTTCGAGTGATCGAGGATTTCAACGGCGATCAGCCGCTCTTCATTTATGTGGCTTTCAACGCGGTGCACGGCCCGCTTAACCCGCCTCCCGGGTTCGAAGGGAACGCCGACGAGCCGCTCGAGATTCGTGATGCCATGCTGGAGAACATGGATATGAACGTCGGCAAGATCATGAAGGCGATCGACGACAAGGGCATTCGCGACAACACGCTGCTGATTTTTGCGAATGACAACGGCCCGGTGCTCGAGGAAATGAGCGCACCCTACCGTGGTACCAAGAACACGACCTTCGAGGGCGGCGTTCGCACGCCCTGCCTGGTTCGCTGGCCGGGACACACCGAGGCGGGCAGCAAGAACGATGAGATGCTTTTTATCGCAGACTGGTACACCACGTTCATCACCCTGGCTGGAGGCAGTCATGAGCAGGAGACTTCCGTTGATGGACTCGACCAGACCAACACGGTGTTTGGGGATGAGCCGAGCCCGAGGACTGAGATCATTTTCGATGTCGAGGGCAGCGTTCGCGTTCCCACCATTCGAAGCGGGGATTACAAGCTGATGGGGGAATTGCTCTTCAATGTGAGCGAGGATCCGTCTGAGACGAAAGACATCGCTGCGGCCAATCCGGAAATCGTTTCCAAGCTCGCGGCGCGTCTTCAGCAGGCTGCCAGTGAGCGCCCGCCGCTCGGTGACAAGCCTCTCCTGATGGAGCCGCCGCTTCCTTATGTCTACGGTCTCGAGGAAAATAAGAATGTTCCCCAGTGGCTCAAGGATCATGTCGATGCGATTCGCGCGACCCAGCCGAAAGAGTGGGCTCCTGGCGAGACACCATGGCCGCAGGCTCCCAAGGGCGTGAATGCCAGTAAGATGACTGGCGGCCTTGACGAGCAGGGCGGCGGGGAGAAAAAGTAGTTAGTCGTTGGTCATTAGTTGTTAGTTAACAGGGTTGGGTCGGTGACCTAACCCTGTTGTGTTTTCTTGCGGTTTTTTCTTTTCCCCTGACAGGGATGTTACACACTCATGGGAAGGCAGCGCCCATGATTAAGTCGGCTATTTCGAAAGAGGATTTTGTCAGTGCTCTGGTAGAGCGGGTGGAGAAGGAGCAGAGCCACATTCCCAGGGAGGTGGCGGAGCACTTCGGGCAGCGGTTTTTCCACTTTGTGCCTTACGCCGAGGCCGCTGAAGAGCGAAGGGATTCGTTGATTGATTCTGCCGCCCTGATGCTGGGGCATCTCGACGGTTACTGCCCTCCGGATTCCAAGGTGGCAGTCTTCGATACCGGTGTGAGTGATAAACGGACGATGATTGCCGTGTTGTTACCGGATCTTCCGTTTATCGTCGATTCGATCCGGATGGAGTTGCGGCGCCAGGGGAGGCCCATCCGGTCGATTCTCAGTGTCCTGTTGGAAGTGGAAAGGGACGGCGAGGGAAAGTTGCTCGATGTGACGGGTGAGGGCGCTTCGAATACGAGGCATCTTGAGGCGGCAATCTGCGTCGAGACCGATTGGCTTGATTCGTCGGAAGATCGCCGACGAATCCAGTCAGGTGTCGAAGAGAGTCTTCAGCAGGTGCGTCATGCGGTGGAGGATTTTTCCGCCATGAAAGAGCGTGCCCTGGTCGAAGCAGAATACCTTTCAGAACATCATGCGTTGTTGGAAGGTGAGGACTGGGAAGAGGCGCAGGCATTCCTGAGATGGCTGGCTGACAGCAATTTCGTTTTTCTTGGATTCGACGAGCACCGCTTTGTGGAAAAGGACGGCACTCGAGTTCTTGAACCGGTTGAGGGATCAGTCCTCGGGACAATGAAATTTCACGCCCAACGCAAGTCGTGGGTGATTGATTCGCTGCCGAACGAAGCTCGTGGATTCGTCGAGGCCAGGACGATCCTGACATTCGTGAACTCGACGCACCGTTCGCGGGTGCATCGCGCTGTCTATCCTGACTATGTCACGGTGAAGCGTTTCGGCGAAGACGGGGAAATCGTGAGCGCCTGCCGTTTCCTCGGCTTGTTCACTTCATCGGTCTATCACCAGGAGCCGTCCGAGATTCCGTTGGTTCGGAGTAAGGTGGCAATGGTGAAGGCCAAGTCCGAGTTTTCCGAGGGCAGTCACTACGGTAAAGCCCTCAATGGAGTGCTCAATGTCTATCCTCGTGACGAATTGTTCCAAGCTTCAGTGGACTCGATCTTCAAGACGTCGATGGCGATCGTGCAACTCCAGGAAGCCCCGCGGGTCAGGTTGTTCCTGAGGCGAAATCCATACGGGCGCTTTTACTACTGCCAGGTTTTTGTGCCTAAGGAAATCTACGACACGGAGCTGCGTTACAAGATTCAGCGCCTGCTATGCGACCGTCTCAATGCCGATGATGTGGAGTTCTCCACGACGATGGGCGAAACCGACCTGGCCCGGGTTCGCTTTGTGCTGCACGTGCCGAGTTCAGTCGATGAGGGTGTGGACATCAGGCAGTTGGAGCGGGATGTGGTTGAGGTGTCGCGCTCCTGGGATGAAACTTTCGCCGCGGAGGTTCGCGAGAGCGGGCGGGAAGATCTCGCCGAATTGATTCCGATCTATCGAGGCGCATTTCCGGCCAGTTACCGCGAACACTACGCGCCCGCCGCGGCGATTGCTGACCTGGAGTCTATCAGGGAAATGGATGCCGGTGCCAACCTGGCTCTGCGTATCGGAGCGCATGGATCCAATCACATGCGCCTGGCTCTGCGCTTGTTTCACCGGGACCAGCCGGTGCCGCTTTCGGACGTTTTGCCTATCCTCGAGAACATGGGGTTGCGGGCGGATAACGAGCACCCCTACCTCGTCCAACGGCGGGATGGTGTTTCGATTTGGATTCACGAATTTGAATTGATCCCCTTGTTTCCGGTCAAAGTGGATGACGAAGCGGTCGCAAGCCGGTTCCGAAAGGCGTTTGTCAGGATCTGGAGCGAACGGGTGGTTAACGATGAGTTTAACGCGCTGGTGCTCGGTGCCGGACTCAGCTGGCGTGAGGTGGTGGTGTTCCGTGCCTATGCCAAATTCAATCACCAGGTCCAGTTTGGTTTCGGGGCCCTCTACACGGCGGAGACCTTAGCCCGTCATGTCTACATCGTTTCTCTCCTGGCCGCCTATTTCCGGGCCCGGTTCGGATTGGAGATCGAGAACCGCCAGGGTGAGCTTGCCAGAGTTGAGCGGGAGATTCTCGCTGCTCTGGATCAAGTTCCCAGTTTGAACGAAGACCGGGTGCTGCGGCGGTTCCTCGAATTGATGAAGGCGACGTCACGCACGAATTACTTCCAGAGCACCGATGAAGACGCGAAGTCCTATCTTTCGTTTAAATTTGATCCGGCAAAAATCACGGCCATGCCCTTACCCCGGCCTGCTTATGAGATTTTTGTCTATTCGCCACGGATGGAAGGCGTTCACCTGAGGGGAGGGAAAATTGCCCGGGGTGGCTTGCGCTGGTCGGATCGACCGGAGGATTTTCGAACCGAGGTGCTCGGACTTGTGAAGGCACAGCAGGTGAAGAATGCGGTGATCGTGCCGGTCGGTGCGAAAGGTGGCTTCGTGGCGCATCAGCTTCCCGTGGGTGATCGCGAAGGAATGCTGCGAGAAGGGCAGGAGTGTTATCGAATGCTGCTGCGGGGGATGCTCGATGTGACAGACAACATCGTGGAGGGCGAGATCGTGCCGCCTGAAAAAGTTGTCAGGCACGATCCGGACGATCCCTACCTCGTGGTGGCGGCGGATAAAGGCACAGCGACATTTTCTGATATCGGGAATTCCATCTCGGAAGAATATGGATTCTGGATGGGTGACGCATTTGCCTCGGGAGGCAGCGAAGGCTACGACCATAAGAAGATGGGCATCACGGCCAAAGGGGCCTGGGTGTCAGTTCAGCGGCACTTCTGTGAGAAGGGGGTTGATGTCCAGAGCGAAGCGATTTCTGTCGTCGGGATCGGAGACATGGCAGGGGATGTCTTCGGTAAC